>DATHPP010000456.1:0-16455 GCA_035483795.1 Tepidisphaeraceae bacterium
CCCATGTGCCCACCGCCCATATGCATTCCGGCACCGGCCATGTGCATTCCCCCAGCGCCCCAGTGACCGCCACCGCCGCCGTTCCAATGGCCTCCACCGTTTCCGTTCCAATGGCCGCCGCCATTCCCATGACCGTGGTCATGGTCGTGACCATTGCCATTCGTAATGATGACCGCCCCGCCCCACCAGTAAGGCCACCCGTACCCATACCAGCCATAACCGTAGGGGTAATAGCCCCCGTAATAGCCGCCGGAGTAGCCGGGATTACCGTAGTAGTAGTTGTAGTTGTTCTCCGCCGGCACGTAAGCCTGCGGGGTTCCGTATTCCTGGTAATAGGGATTGGGCTGCTGATAGACGCCTGCTACGTCCTGATTGGGCTGAGGCTGCGACGGAGGGGCTTCCGCCACAGGCGGGGGCGAAATCGCGCCCACCGACGCAAGCTGGTGGTGAATCTGATTGCCGACCTGATCTTCCAGGCGGAAGATCTCGCTGGCCATGCCGGTTGACTTGAATGCGCCGATCGGCGCACCGACGTTCACGTCGATGATCTGCCCCATCAGCCGCAGACCCTGGCCGGCGCTGGTATTGAGGGTGGTGAAGCTTCCGGTGATGACGAACGCCGCGTCGGCGCGGCGCCCCGCCGCGACCGCGGCGGGGGTGTCCGGCGCTTCCTGCTCAACCGATTGCACTCGCCCCGGAGCGGCCATCGTCAGGTCCGAGACGAGGCTCTGTTGAATCGAGCGCCCCAGCCATGCCTGGTTTTCCGCCGGATTGATCGCCATGAACGGTAAGACCAGGATCTTGCCATCCTGCGCCGGACGCGTGGCCTGGGCATCCACGCGGGTCGGTGCGACACAAAATGCCAGAACGAGCCCCAAAACCGATAGTGCTCGAAGTACGTATCGCATACCGCAATTATACCCATCTGCTCACGTTCCAGACGGGTTTTCGCCGAATTTGCACTGAGGAGAGCGGCGCAAGCATGCCCGCGGCTTGTCATTGCCCCCGCTGGGGTTAAGTTAGGTGGTCTTCGGTTCCAACCGAAAGGTTTTCACGGATGAAGCTGGCAGTTCAACTGGGATGTATCCTGTTCGCAGCGGTGGCGGCGACGTGCCGTGCGGACTTGGCCAGCGACGTCAACCTTGTCCTTCAGGACAAGCTGCTTCAACGAGCCTCGGTGGGGATCGAGATGGTCCGCCTGGGCGGCGCCGATGGGCAGGCGGCCGAGGTTTACCAGCATAACGCCCGCGCCGCGCTCACTCCAGCCAGCAACCTGAAGCTGGCGACGACCTCCGCCGCCATCGATCATCTGGGCGCCGATTTCAAATTCCGCACCGTGCTTTACCTTCACGATGGCGAACTGGTCCTGGTCGGCGACGGGGATCCCAGCTTTGGCGACGCCGAGTACCTCAAACGCGTCGGCTGGAAGCCAACCACCGTGTACGAATCCTGGGCCGATCGCCTCAGGAAGCTCAATATCGCCAGCGTTCGCAACATCATCGTCGACGACAGCGTGTTTGACGAGAATTTCATGCATCCGCACTGGCCGACCAACCAGATCGACCACTGGTATGTCGCGGAGCTGGGCGGATTGAACTTCAACATCAACTGCATCGATTTCCTGATCGACGCCTCGGTGCCCGGCCGCGTGCAGTTCTCGACCAACCCGAGGACCGATTACGTCAAGGTCGACAACAGTTGCGTAGCCGGCGCCAACGCGGTGCAGTTGGGGCGAAAGTTGGGGACCAATGAGATCATCCTTCGCGGCGAGGCGTCGCGCGCCGTGCCGGGGCCGTTCCAGGAGACGATCCACGATCCGCCTCTGTACGCCGGGACGGTTTTGGCCGACACGTTTGAATCGCTGGGAATCCACGTGACCGGCTCGGTGCAGCGCAATCGAACGATGCGGCAGCAGAAGCTGAAGGGTACAGCGGCGGCCTGGAAGGTCGTCGGGATTCACGAGACCCCGCTGGCGGTGGCGCTGGCGCGGGCGAACAAGGACAGCATCAACCTGTACGCCGAGTGCCTGTGCAAGCGGCTGGGGCACGAGGTGTCGGAGCAGCCGGGCTCGTGGGAGAACGGCACCGCCGCGGTGGGCGAATTCCTCAAGCGGGTCGGCGCCGGCGCGACGGAATTCCATCTCGACGACGGCAGCGGGCTCTCCAAGCAGAACCTCATCAGCCCGCACGCCCTGGCCCGCGTGCTCGAATACGATTTCAACAGCAAGAATCACGACGCATTCCTCGCCAGCCTGTCGGTGAGCGGCGTCGACGGGACCTTGGAAGAGCGCTTCCGCGGCACCGACCTCCGCCGCCGCGTCATCGGCAAGAGCGGGTTCGTCGAAGGCGTGAGCTGCCTGAGCGGCCTGCTGCACGCCCGCGACGGGCAGTGGTATGCCTTCTCCATCATGATGAACGGCATCCCATACAAATCCAACACGCTGGCCAAGACCCTCCAGGAAAAGATCGTCCGCGCCCTCGATGCCCACACCTCCACCGCCTCGGCGCGGGGGTGAATGGTCGATACAGTCAATTAACGGGCTTTCGCGCGCTGCCGTGGTTATCCTCGGTGGGTACAGATGTATTACGGTAACACGCTAAAAAACGTGAAGGCCGCAACGTTGGTTGGATTCGCGATCGGCGTATTCGCGGACGTCGCTGCAATCATTGGAATTTCAGCTGAGGGCCGCTGGTCGCATGCCCACCCGTGGGTGTTGCTGCCTCTGGGACTAGGTCCCGCCGTGCTGCTCGGGTTGATCGTTAGCCTGACAGCGATGTTTGGAGTGAAGGTGCAGGACGGCAGAATTCAGCGGCTGCTCTTCGGCCGCTTTGTGCTCTGGGACGTAGCCGTAAGCGATGTGCGGTCAATCCAATTTGGCGGTGGGGGGCCATCATTATACTGTGCCGACGGGCGGCGACGGAATCTCTCGGGGATGCACCTCCGCGAAGTGCAGCGGCTTGCCGAGGACCTGTCGACGCTTTTGGTAGAAAACAATCGCCCTGCGGATTGACGTGCTGGTTTCGTGGACGATTTGAGGGAGCGCCGGGCCCGCGTAAGATTCAGCCGACGTGGTGCAAATGAACCTGAATGTCCGTCGAGGTTTCCGCGCCGACGCATTTGACGTGGCACGGGTTTCCAACGTTTCCAACGTTTCCAACCCGTGGACGGATCAAGCCGTTGAACCGGGACCGGTCCTGGTGTGGGAAGACACCCACACACCTCCACCGCCTCGGCGCGGGGGTGACGCTCTGTGAATCAATGCCGCATTCTTACGTCCACTCGCTGGGACCCTTCACCGACGACGCTCGTCGGGATCATCAATTCGTAACTGTGGATTGGCTATACTAAAGCGGCATGCGGCTCCTTCGAAAAATCGACCGCCTTTTGTCGAGATTTCTCGGTGTTTCCCTTGATGATTCCGCATTTGGGAGGATTCGACTCGTTGGAGATAATATTTGGCGCTGTACGCAGGTCATTCCATCGCTCGGTCCCGTGACCGTCGATATTTTTGCGGATAAGAATGGCCCGGACGACCGGCAACGTGCGATTTTCTTGGAATTGAGAGAGAGGTTGGAGTCGCTGCGGTCAGCAATGGCCGTCGCGCTCCTCGGCGAGTACCTGTCTATCCGAGCCGATGAACGGTCTCAACGAGATTTGACCGTCCCTGGCGCAACTGAGGACTTCAAGTCTGATTTTCCCGAAATCGATCGACCGGAGGACGTCTGGAACGTCTCGAAGCTCTGCCGAGTCGAGGTTTACGGGAGTAAACAAGTCGATTTTGTTTTTGATCACATGATTAGTTGGGCGGATGACCACCAGCTGAATGTGGCGGTCAAAGATTGGCGCGTGGTCGAGGTGATGAAGGAGGGTTGAGTGCAGGCCATTCTGCGTAACATTCAGCAGGCTTCGATGCAATCGAAGCTGAATGATGCGCGACGTCACGCGACGACGCCTTTAACGTGGCACGGGTTTCCAACCCGTGGACGGAACAAGGCGTTCAACCGGCGCCGGTCTTGGTGTGGGAACACCAACTTTCCTTGCCGAAGCGTTTTCGGCTAAGAATCAGAAGGTTGTTCGCGCTGGGCAACTTGGTTTTCCCACACCACACCCTGTTTGAGTCTTCATCCCCCTCGTCCACGGGTTGGAAACCCGTGCCACGTAAAGGCCGCGGATTTCCCGGCATTTCCTTGCTTTTCGCATTGTTCCTTTGGCCGGCTGCGCCAACCGGGTCGGCGCGGGGGTGACGGGTCAACGCCCCGACCGCAGGATTTTGAACAGCCACGGCCGCACGCCAAACATACCAAGCTCGTAGGTGTCGCCGGATTTCAACGCCCTCAGGTACGTTTCCTAGACGCCGATACGATCCAGATCCAGACGGCGGGACACGTCGCCCGCGTCATGTGCAAGTGCGTCCAGGAAAGCCCGCCCCTCGAACCCAGGCAGGGCACGCCGGGCCACGTCGCGGCGTGCTGGTTTACGCACTAATCGAGTTGCTCAAGGCTCGGAGTACAGGTTCTTACTCGATCTACATTCGATAATCGTGCGGAGCATTTGGCGTGCACGATGAAGGCGGGTCTTGATGTTGGAGGTGGATGTGCCCATTAGTTGAGCGGTTTGCCCGGTATCGAGCTGCTCGATGTCGCGAAGAAGCAAGACCGACCGATACGGTTCGGGAACTTGCTCGATGCAGGATCGCACCAAAGCTCGTTGCTCGTTTGTCGAGGCTTGCGCGAAGGTGTCGTCCCAACGCGCGATGGCCTGGGCGTGGTGGCCCGCGTCGTTGAACTGCGGAAGCAGCTCGTCCAGCGAGGCCGACCTGTGGCGGCCCTGGGAACGCAACAACATCAGACAGGAGTTGACCGTGATGCGGTGCAGCCAGGTAGCGAGGGTTGATTGACCCTGAAACGAGTGGATCGACTGAAAGGCCGAGACGAACGCGTCCTGCACCGCATCCGCACTATCCTGCGGGTGGGAAAGGAAACGCCTCGCGACCGTGAGCATACGGGGGCCGAACTCTCGAACCAGCACTTCGTAAGCGCCGGCATCGCCGGTTTGCAGGCGTGAGAGCAACTCCCGCTCATCGCCGCAGGCGTTGGAACAAACCGATTGAGCGACGGAATCTGCACGCGGCGAGTTCATCGTTCCTCCGAGGCAAGGAGTTCCCCCACGAAGCTGGAGCACGCGACGATGATGGCGCCGCCGCGGACCAGCTCTCGCAGCAGGTCCGCGCCGGCGGGGTCCACGAAGCTCACGCTTGCCAGATCCAGGCGAAGCGGCGTGTTCTGGGCTGGCTCAGCAAGCAGACGCGCTGTCTCGTCGACCCATGGCCCCAGCAGCTTTCCTTCGAGTTTGCAGGTGACCGTCGAGCTCTGATAGATTCGAGTCACTCTCAGCATGGCCAGCCCTAGAGCGACGTGCGTACCAGTTCCGTTGTCTATCGCGAGTTGATCGGCAAGCTGTTGATGGGAAATGGCTTGGGAGATTCTCGGTCTTGCTCTGGCCTCCCACGAGATTCGGTGGGCGCCGGCGGCGACCGCGAAATCTCGTGGGTGGCTACGAATGGCGGTGGGGCGCGCGGGACAGACCCAGCTTTTTCAGGCGGCTGCGGAGGGTGTTGGGGTGAAGGTCGAGAATCCTGGCCGCCCCGCGCGCGCCTTCAATTACCCAGTTCGTCTGTTTCAACACGGCCAGGATGTGACTTCGTTCCAACTCTTCGAGGCTCGTTGGCGTTTGCGACGCGATTGGGCCGACGGCAGGTGACAGGGATGTTGCCAGAGGTGGTGCCGTCTCCAGTTGCCGCGGATCGATCTCCAGCGTGTCGCTGTTGGCCAGGATCACCGCCCGCTCCAGGAGATTCTCCAGCTCGCGGACATTTCCCGGCCACTCGTATTCACAGAGCCGGTGCATGGTCTGTGGCGTGACGGTCCTGATCCGTTTACCGATTCGCGTCGCGAACTTGTTCAACAGGAACTGCACCAAAAGCGGAATGTCTTGTTTCCGCTGGCGGAGCGGTGGCAAGAGAATGGGGAAGACGTTGAGCCGATAGAAGAGGTCTTCGCGGAATTTCCCTTGGCGAGAGGCCGAGACCAGGTCGCGATTGGTGGCGGCAATGATGCGCACATCGACCTTGATCGGTGCACCCCCGCCCACGCGCTCAAACTCTCGTTCCTGAAGCGCCCGCAGCAGCTTGACCTGAACCTCCAGAGGCACCTCGCCGATCTCATCGAGAAAGATTGTTCCCCCGTGGGCCAGCTCGAATCGCCCGATTCGCCGTGCGATCGCTCCGCTGAATGCGCCGCGTTCGTGGCCGAATAATTCGCTCTCGACCAGGCCGGTGGGCAGCGCGGCGCAATTCACTTTGACCAGCGGCTTATCGTGCCGGGCGCTGGCGGAGTGGACGGCGCGGGCGATCAGCTCCTTCCCGGTGCCGGTTTCGCCGCAGATCAGGACGGAGGCATCCGTCGCCGCCACCCGGTGGACGCTTTCAAGCACGGAAATAATCGGCCCGCTGCGCCCGACAATTTCCTCGAAGTTGTGATCGCTCTTGATCTCTTCCTGGAGGTATTGATTCTGATGTTCCAGCCGGGTCTTTTCCCGCTCCATCAGGACGCGCTCGGTGATGTCGACGAGCATCGTACGGGTGCGCTTGCCGTCCGTCTCGGGTTTGGAATACCACTGAACCCATACCGGCCGGCCGTCGTCCTTGCGGCGGAGTTCCAACTCGACGCACGCCTGCTCCTTGCCCTGGTGCAGCCCCTCGATTGCCTTCCGCGCTTTGGCTTGTGCCTCGGGATCGGGCGGAATGAGGGAAATGCCCAGCATCCCCGACACTTCCTCGGGCTTGATCCCCAGCAGCCGGGTGGCGGCGCGGTTGGCCGCCACGAATCGCGAATCGACGCCTTCGTAGATGTAGGCGATCGGCGCCTCCTCATATAAGTCGCGAAACCGCTTTTCGGACTCGGCCAGCCGCTGCTCGGAACGCAGCCGCTCAAGCTCGGCGACCGCGCGATTGGCGAAGATGCGAAAAATGAAAAGCTTTCGCGGCGCCAGCGGCATCGGCAGCGTGTCGAACACCGCCAGATGCCCGAGGTGCTGTCCGTCCGCCGCGACCAGAGGAACGCCCAGGTAGCTTTCGATCGCCAAATCGACCAGCGGCCTGTCCCTGGGAAAATCGTGCCAGACCCCGCTCGTGTGGTGGCAGAGGTTACCCTTGACGACGTCTTCGCACGGCGTGCCCCTGAGGTCCCACTCCACGTCCTGAGAAATGCCGGCGGGCTTCCAGTATCCGAGCGTCCGTGCCCGCATCGGTGGAATAAACTCGGCGACAAACGCGTAACCGACGCCCATCGCCGCCGCCAGAAGTTTCGCCAGCGTCTTGAAGAATTCGCGCCCGGTGGCGCGGGAGGCGCCCTCCACGATCGAGCGCAGCGCCTCGATTTCCTCTGCTTCGGGGATCGCATTGGAATCGTCGGCCATAACGAACCGGTTCGGCCGCAGAAGTTATAGCAAATTTTAAGTGTCTTCCTCCAGCGGCCAATGTAGATGTAGGACCGCGGCGCTCGGTTACGGCGGAATCATGAAACCCCAGGTCCACGGCCGGCATCCAACCCTCAAGGAGCTGTCATGCTGCAAGTGATTCGCAGGAAAACCCAGCCATTGCCGGCGGCTTGAGAATTGTTTATTCGGTCGTTCTGGCCAGCGGTGGTTTATGACGTGCCGTGACGTAACCGATGTTCTGGACCGTTACCTTGACGGCGATCTGTCCGCGCGACAGCGGCTGTTCCTGAGAGTGCACCTGCTGGGCTGCCGCGACTGTCGCAATTATCTTCGGTCCTATGAGCTGACGATTCGGGCGGCCAAGGCGGCGATGCTGGACCTGGACGGTCCGCCGCCGGCCCAAATGCCGGAAGAACTGGTCAGGGCGATCCTCGCCTCCCGCGAAGGCACGCCACCGCAATAGAGCAGTGCCGGGGGCGCGCCGGCAGGACAGCCTCCCGCCCTCGACGCTTGCCATGGCCTGAAATTCTCAATGGCCTGTAACCCGCTCGCCGCACACGGCATCTCAGAGACGAAGCACGCGGACAACAGCTCAACGTGACTGATTCGATCCGCGGTCGACAACTTTTAGAAGGAGTTGCATCATGCAGAAGATTACCCGTATTTGGTTGCCTGGCGCCGTGTTGCTCGTCGGCCTTTGTTTCGTGATTCCCTCGTCCCGGGCCCAGGAGGCGGGAGATCATATGAAGATGTCTGGGGATTCAATGATGAAGATGTCGCCGGAAGAAATGAAGATGGCCGGCGAGCACATGGACAAGATGAAGATGATGGCCGCGGAGCATCCTCAGGAGACGGCCTCCGACATAGCCCGGATGATGGTCATGGACAAGATGGCAATGCACATGGCAATGGATCCAAGCTTTTTGCACATGCTCCAGCAATCCATGAGCGACCCGAACATGAAAAAAGTACACGAAGACGCCCGGAAGATGGCCGAGGATCCAGCTCAGATGGCGAAGATAAAACAACAGATCATGGATGATCCCAAGGCCATGCAGATAGTGATGCATCTGGCGATGACGAACAGCGGCATGATGCACCACGGCATGACGCAGGAGGGGATGACGAAGGACAGCCAGATGAAGGACATGCCGGCGGAGAAGAAGTGAGGCCAGCGGCAGGGGGCGGCGGCGTGAAGGCGGTCTGATCCCCGCCGCCGCCTCATTGTCCGAAGTGTCAAGCAACTGCTCGGGTCCTGCGATGAAACCTGACGACGACAAGATCACACCGTTCGACCTGTACCTCAATCGGCGGACATTCATCAAGGCCGGCGCGATTGCGGCGGCGGTGGGAGCGACGGGGTGGGCCTATCGTCGCATCAACGCGCTTCCGCCGCCCACCGCCGAGCAGCCCACGTTGGCGGGCCTGGAGACGGCCGCAAGCGATTACCCGCCGGCAATTGCCAAGGCGTTTCGCACCAACGAAGAAGAGACCCCGTTCCAGAGCATCACCCATTACAACAATTTCTACGAATTCAGCACCGACAAAGACGGCGTCGCCGGGGCGATCGGCAACTTCTCGACGAGCGGATGGAAGGTCACGGTCGACGGGCTGGTCGCCAAACCCACGACGTTCGAGCTGGACGACATCCGCAAACTGTCGCCGCCCGAAGAACGCGTCTACCGGATGCGTTGCGTCGAGGCGTGGTCGATGGTGATCCCCTGGGCCGGGTATCCGCTGGCGAAGTTGCTCGAGCGTGTTCAGCCCCTGAGCGCCGCCAAGTATGTTGCCTTCACGACGCTGCTGGACCCCAAGAGGATGCCGGGCCAGCGGACCGACGTGCTCCAGTGGCCGTACGTCGAGGGGCTCCGCATGGATGAGGCGATGCATCCCTTGACGCTCTTGACGACGGGCTTGTACGGCCGCGAGCTTCCGGTGCAGGACGGGGCGCCGGTGCGGATCGTGATCCCGTGGAAATATGGGTTCAAAGGGATCAAATCGATCGTGAAGATCCGACTGGTGGAGGAGCAGCCCGTCACGAGTTGGAACCGATACGCACCGGACGAATACGGTTTTTACGCCAATGTGAACCCCCACCACGACCATCCGCGATGGAGCCAGGCGACCGAGCAGCGGATCGGGGAATCTGGCCGGCGGCCGACGTTGATGTTCAACGGTTACGGCGAGCAGGTCGCCAACCTCTACGCCGGTATGGACCTGGACAAATACTTCTAAAGACGACTGCGATGACTTCGATTTCGATTGCCCCCGAACGCCCCGCCTTCCCAACGGACCTCTCCGCCTGGATCGGCGGCAACATGCCCGTGGCCCGGCTGGGACTGATCTTTTCCCTGCTGGTCCCGCTGGTTCTACTGGCCTGGGACGCCCATGAACACAGGCTGGGTGTGGACGCCGTCAACTTCGCGATCCACACCACTGGGTTCATGGCGATTCTGTGCCTGCTTTTGTCGCTGGTGGTGACGCCTTTGAGGCTGGTGACCGGCTGGAATTGGCTGGTACAGTTTCGACGGTCGATGGGGGTTTATGCTTTCTACTACGCCTGCGCCCACCTGGCGATCTATTTCTGGTGGGACCGCGGGCGCAACCTTGGCAGCACCGTTTATGAAATCTTTCACCGATATTACCTGACGATCGGTTTTGCCTGTCTCGTATTGATGTTGCCGCTCTGGGCGACGTCGCTTAACGCCGCCATCCGCGCATTGGGCGGGACTTGGTGGAAGCGTTTGCATCGACTGGCATACCTGGCGGCAGCTTTGGCGTGTACCCACTATTACCTCCAGAGCAAAGCCGACAAGCGGATTCCCGACGTATTCATCGCCGCGCTGGCCGGCCTTCTGTTGTGGCGTGTGGTGGCGACGGAGTTGCGCCGCATACGGATGCCGGTGGCTGCCAGGGCCGCCAGAACTGGCGCGACGCCCGCCGCGAAAGTGCGGTTCTGGAAAGGGCAACTCAAGGTGGTCGCGATGTTCCGCGAGACGGCATCGGTTCGGACGTTCCGCCTGGCCCCGCCCGGCGGTGGGCCAATTCCGTTCGCCTACCGGGCGGGGCAATTCCTCAATCTTTCCCTGCCAATCGAGGGACGGAGCGTCGGCCGGTCGTACACGATCGCCAGCCCGCCGACGCGCGACGCTTACATCGAGTTGACGGTCAAGCGGGAGGAGCACGGGCAGGTCTCCCGCTTCCTTCACGACATGCTGATGACCGGGCAGACGGTGACGGTCACTGCGCCGTCGGGCCGGTTCACCTTTGACCTCGCCACTGCCGATGCCGTCTTGCTGATCGCGGGCGGGGTGGGGATTACGCCGGTCATGTCGATCCTCCGCGACCTGACCGATCGGGGCTGGCCCGGCAAGATCGATCTCGTGTTCAGCGTTCGCTCGCCCAGCGATGTGATCTTTGCCGACGAGTTTCACTTCCTGACTGCACGATATCCGAACCTCCGCGTGCATGTCACTGCGACGCGCGGCGGAGACGACTGGTCCGGCCCGCGCGGCCGGGTGAATGCCGAGCTGCTGCGAATGCTGGTTCCCGATGCGGCCGCGCGCCCGGCGTTCGTGTGCGGACCCGACGCCATGGCCGCCTCCACGCGGGCCGAGCTGCTGGCCCTGGGCGTGCCGGCGGAACGCATCACGCTCGAATCTTTCACCCCTGCGGCTGCGGCGCCACCCGGCACGCCGGTTGTGGCCGACGAGGCCGCTGCTTTTTCGGTCACCTTCGCTCGATCCGATCGCACCGTGCCCTTGAACGGGAAGACCGTCCTCGACGCCGCCGAATCGGCCGGCGTGCCCATCGATTACCAGTGCCGCGCCGGAATCTGCGGCACCTGTCGCTGCAAGCTGCTGAGCGGACGCGTCACCATGGCCGTGCGCGACGCCCTCAGCGATGCCGACGAGGCCGAGGGCTACATCCTTGCCTGCCAGGCCCGCGCCAGCGAAGACCTGACCGTCGACGCATAGCCGCCGCCCCCGTGACACGGGTTTTTAATCCGTGCTGGCGGCGCTCGCAGTTAATGGCGATTAGTCCAGTCAAGTTTTTTCGCCGGTTTGAATCGTCAGCACGGCTTGAAAAGCCGTGTCACGGGGAACGCCGCAATCCCGAACAGTACCGGACCAGCGTATTGGCGGATACGATTCGCCGGACACTGATGCGACCAAGGCACCCGCTGGTTATCGTCTTGTTCCTCCTCGTTGGCTGCGCACACACGGAGCGCGTCCATCCCGCGCAACTCAATGAAACAGCGCCGGCGGAGTTCGAGCCCTGCGTCGTCGAGGGCTCGCCCGGTTATCGCGTTTCGCTGCCGCACTACGTGATTTACAGCACGATCGCGGATCACCAGACGCTGGTGCAGATCGGGCAGTTGATGGAGGGGGCGCTGATCGCGTACCGGAACCTGGGGCCCGGGGTGCCGCCGACCGACCGGCCGATGGAGTCGTTCGTCTTTCAGACGCGAACTCAATGGGCTGCGTACACCCGCGCTCACACGGGCGATGACGCGGCCATCTACCTTCGCGTCAACCGCGGCGGCTACACCGTCGGCGACCGGTTCGTCGCCTACTGGATCGGAGACATCGGCACCTTTTCCGTCGCCGCTCACGAAGGCTGGCATCAATATGTCGCGCGCCATCTCAAGGGCCGGCTGCCGCCGTTCCTGGAAGAGGGGCTGGCGTGTCTGTTCGAGCAGGTGGAATGGGTCGACGGCCTGCCGCGGTTCGACGTCACGCGCAATCGCCCGCGGCTCTTGTCGCTTCGGGCGGCGGTCGATTCAGGGGACATGTATCCGCTGGGCAAGCTCGTGCAGATGCACGCCGGGCAGGTCGTGGGGCAGCGGAATTCGCGGATCGAAGCGTTCTACGCCGAGAGCTGGGCGTTCGCCCGATTCCTCAATGAAGCCGACGGCGGGAAGTATCAACCGGCCTTGCGCCAGATGCTGTTCGACGCCGCCCGTGGACAGCTCTACGCCGACAACACCATCGAAGACGCCACCGGCCCCCTCTGGGACCCCAGCTCCGCCCGCCCGATGCTCGAGCATTACCTGGGCATGGACCTGGAGCAAATCGAGATCGCCTTCGCCCGCTATGTCCACCACTTGGTAGATGATCTCGAGTGAGCGGCGCGGTTTTTCGTGGTTAACCTGGTTTTTCGGCCAGGGATCGGACGGCGCTCTCCAGGGCGGCGGCGATCTGCGTCCAGCCCTCGCGGCCGCGGGGCACGTCTTGGAATCGCATCGGCTCGCCGATTTTCAGGCGGATCGGCGTGGGGCGGGGGACGCGCCGCTTGGGCGGCAGGGCCTCGAACGTGCCGTGCAGATGGCAGGGGATGACCGGGACGTCGGTTCCGGCGAGGAACATGCCGACGCCGGGCTTAAACGGAGCCATCGTGCCGTCGCGGCTGCGCGTGCCTTCGGGAAAGAGGATGTAGATGCAGCGTTCCTCGATCAGGCGGGTGCGCAGGTCGTCCAGGGCGTGGACGGCGGCTTTGCCGCGCTGCATGGGCAGGGCGTTGATGGTCGACGCCGCGAAGGCGGCAGTGAGCGGGGACTCGAAGAACGTGTCCATGGCTGCAATCGGGTAGGTCCGGATGCGGTTTTGCCACGGCAGCATCGCCGCCAGCACCAGCGCGTCGAGATGACTCTGATGATTGGAGACCAATATAAATGGAGGCTCGGGTGGCAATCGCTCCCAGCCCTCCACGCAAAGGCGGTGTGCGAGAACCAGATAGATGCGGACGATCCGCCACCAGAGGACGTGGAGGGCCGTGTCGATCAGCCCCGGCTCGCGATTCACGCTGCGCAGGCGCTGGGAGAGCGGGAGGCCGAAGTCGCGGGCGGGCTGAAGCTTCCAGGGCTCCATCATAGTTTCCCGGTCAGGATGCGGAGCGACGGGTCGAATCCGAAAAAGCGATAATACCCGATGTAGTTGAAGGCGGCGGGGGTGACGAGGATGAGGCTGTCGAAGCGGTCGAGCCATCCGCCGTGCCCGGGGAACAGGAGCCCCATGTCCTTGATATCCAGATCGCGTTTGATCGAAGAAATCAACAGGTCGCCGAGTTGTCCGCAGATGCTGATGATCAGGCCCAGACGAATGAGGTGGCCGGGGCTATCCAGCGATGTTCCTTTGAAGACGAAGTGGCCGACAAGTGCGGCCAGAGTTGTCGTGAGGACCAGGGCGCCGAGCGCGCCGCCGAGCGTCTTTTTCGGGCTGGTGTTGGGCGCGAGCTTCAGATGACCGAACGATTTTCCCGAGATGTAGGCGAAGATGTCGTTCATCTCGACGCAGACGACCAGCCAGAAGAGGATCGGGCGGAAATCGCGGTCGTTGGCGAAGAAGCCCAGGTATCCGAGGCAGACGCCGAACAGGGTGAAGCCCAGGATCGCCAGGGCGACGCGCTGGATGTAGCCCTTGGGCCGGTCGGGCAGGATGGCGACGGCGGCGATCGCCGCGGCGCCGAGCGGGAATAGTGCGGTGAACAGGGCGTGCCAGTTGTCGAGTATGGAGAATGTCACCGCCAGAATTCCCGCCACCACCAGGAGGCTCATGAGCCTCTCGCGGAAGAAGCCGGTGGCGCGGGCATATTCGCGGTAGCACAGAAGACTCAGCGCGCCGACCGCCAGGATGGTCCAGAACGCCCCCAGGAGCACCGGCACGATCATGAGCGGCCCCAGGACCAGCCACGACCGGTAGCGTTTCATGAGTTCGTCATAGTGATTGGGCGAAACCTTCCCGAGCCGGCGCAGCAGCAGGATCAGAATCGGCGCGATAACGAAAGCTGCGACGATGGCGATGACAAAAATCCGCACGATGGGCGAATCGAACGCGTGCGAAGCGCCGAACAGCCGCTGGCGTGTTTCCTGGGTCATGCGTGTGCGGCCTTGACGTTGTGTGCGACGCGGGCGAGCGTGCTCCCAAGCACTTGCCGGTAGCCAACGGGATAGGTTGTGTTCGTTTCCATCAGCCGATGCCAGCCCGACAACGAGAAGCGGTATCCTACCCAATCGGTAACGACCGTCGAGTTGGGCTCTCAGATGGTCAAGAGGCCCAGGACTGATGCCGCGAAAACGGCCCGTAGCTCCTTGGCGTCTGCCGCGGTTAGATGACGCATTGCGGGAGGAAGTTTTTTGTCGCGTTTCATGAAGTACCGGAACGCTGACAGGAACAGGTCCGGCCGGGCCTCACTTTCGACTTCCAGCGTTTGGGGAAAGGAAGCGTCGAGGATGGTGACGCCTTCATCGGATACTTCCGTCAGCTCTTCCAGCCATCGCAGGACGATGTCGGCGGGCGCTTCCCTGGGGAACCGCTGCGCCACCAGCGCGAGCAGATCGGCCCGCGTGGGCGCGTTCATCAGCAGGGCCAGGAAGAACCGATGCTCGGGCTCGATGATCGTGCCGCGCAGGGCTTTGATGACGTTGCGTCGTGCCTCTTCCTGCAAGGTCGCCGCGACGCCGGCGGCCAGGGCTCCGTGCCTTTTTTCGAACGCCTTGGTCGCGGCTCCCCATTCATCCAGCCGCTGGAGATATGTCATGCAGTGTTGCAACACGTAGAACCCGCGCTCGAAATCCAGGTCGGCGATCATCTCCATCACCAGTTCGGAATAACCGGGGTCTTCGACGTGCTCGAGCACGTCGAGCAACTGCTTGCGACGCATCGTGAGCAGGTCGCCGTGGAGCGGATCGATCGCAATGTGCGGCGGCAGGTAATTAAACTGCGGCCCCGTCCCCGGGTCGTGATGGGTACGCACCACGACCGTGACCGATGGCGAATCCAGATGGAACAGCGAATGAATCGCCTGCTGGCCGGAGACGATCGGCACGGTGCGCCCCGATTCCAGGATCTCGATCTTCTTCACTCGCAGGTTGCCCACGCGCAGGTAGGGCGTGACCGGCCGGGCGTCTTCGAACGCATAACGGGCGTGAATGCTGGACCCGTGCATGACATGAAACGCGCCGGAGAATTCGTGCTGGTGGATGGCCGTCGTTCCGTCCAGCCAGAACAGGAGCTGGATGTAGAAGCGCGGGTGGCTGTAGACCACCAGCTCCGGCTCGCCGAAATTCGAATCGGTCTGGAAGGGATGCTCCTCACGGAGCAGAAAATCGCGCATCAACGCCTGGAGATCCACCCGCTTGGCCGGATTTCGCTCGTCGAGCGCCGCGCGGGCGATCTCCGGGAACCGCTCGAGGGAGAAGTTCTGGCGCTTCCAACGCTCCAGGACGGCGCACCCGAGCTCGTTGAAGAACGCGTCCATGGGCGCACTCTACCATGAGGTGAGTCCGTCCCGACTTGTCCTGCCCGACTTGTCCTGATTGTCGCCGCCCTATTTCACGTCCGCGATGGCCTGCTCGACCGCGGGATGAAGCTGCGGCCATGCCGGGTCGGGGCAAGACGCCCTGGACCCCATGATCGGGGCAAAGCGGCCCTCGAAATCGTTGGCGTAGTAGTATTCCTCCTGGCGCGACATGTCGGACTGATACAGCTCGGCCAGGCGCTGACAAAACGCGGTATCGTGCGATGAACTGCTCCCGAATTTGACGGGATAAGCCTTCGCCCGCTCGCGGAAATACGCGTTGGCGCCATCCACAAACCGCGCGTACCGGCCGGGGGGAAGGTCTTTATCGCTTTCAGCCTGGGCGCCGTCGATCTTCCCGTCGGCCTGTTGCAGCGAAGGCTCGCCGGTGGCGCCGCGCAGGAAATTTTCGTTCAGTTGGCGCATGGCCGCGCTCTTTCCATCGTGGTTTGCGAAGAACCTTTGCATGTCGTGCGCCGGGGCAAGCAGGTCGTTGATCATGTCACGCGGACGTGCCCCGCTCCCCATGGCAGCGAGGGCGGGGCCAAGGCCATTCTTGGATGAGCCAAGGCTCTCGGCGAACTGGCGATATTTCGGGGCGAAGCGGGAATCCACTTCAACCGTTACGGAGCGGCTGTCCTGGCTAATGAGGTTGCCATT
>DATHPP010000457.1:0-2376 GCA_035483795.1 Tepidisphaeraceae bacterium
TTCGCTGAGCACCTTTCAGCCGCCCACCGCGTTAATGCGCTTGTACCAATACATCCCGGCTTCGGAGGCACCGACCGACCCTCGGCCCTGACTGGTATCCGCGCACTTGCCAAGCTCTACAACAACGTGATCGACAAGCTCGACCTGCGCGACGTCACGATCATCGGAAATTCCATCGGCGGCTGGCTCACCGCAGAGGTAGCGCTGCTCAAATCCACGCGGATCCGCGATATCGTGCTCATCGACGCGATAGGGATCGAAGTACCCGGTCATCCTGTAGCGGACTTCTTCTCCCTAACGATGGATGAGGTATTCCGGCGCAGCTTCCACGATCCTGCACCGTTCCATATCGATCCCGCTGCGATGACACCGGAGGCGCAAGCCGTAGCGGCCGGCAACCGTGCAGCACTCGCCGCATACGCCGGCGAATCGATGAGTGATCCCACCCTCGCCGCACGGCTGTCCAGCCTCACAGTGCCCACACTGGTGCTCTGGGGCGCCAGCGATCAGATTGTTGATGCCGACTACGGACGTGCCTACGCCCTAGCGATACCCACCGCAGACTTCAAACTCCTCACCGAGACCGGACATTCCCCCCAACTGGAGACCCCGGCGCAGGTACTGAAGGCGCTCAACGACAAGGGTTCCCATTGGCCCGGCGTCGTCGGCTGACTCATCCGCCCAGCGCCGCGGGAGAGCGGCTCTGCGCCGCGGCGACGGCGATTAAGTCGACCTATCGATTGTCGTCGGCGCTGCGGGGTGGCCAGGTGCTCGGGTCGAGTAGTCCGAGCGCGTAGGCGCGGGCCACCAGCGCAACACGATTCGGCACGTCGAGCCGCCGGCACAGCCGGCCCAGGTGATAGTTCACTCCATCGACGGTCAACCCGACGTGCCGGGCGACGACGGCGGTGGTGGCGCCGGTGGCGACCAACTCGAGGATGCGCGCAGCCACAGGTTCCAACGTCATCAGCGATTCCCGTTGGGGCTCACGGCGATCGACATGAAGGAAGACCAGCAGGGGCAGCTCGCCGAGCAGGGCTTCATCGACCAGTTCGACGGTGAGGTGGCCGGAATGGGCTTGGCTGCCGACTGTCCAGTGCACGTCCAACGGGAAGCGACCGTGCTGTCGACGCAGCAGCGCATCGGTGAGCTGCTCGACCGCGGCGGAGTCGACCGCGGTGAAGACATCGAGCAGCGATCTGTCACGCAGCTGTTCACGTGCGACGCCCACCGCTTCACCGAATGCGGGGTTGACGACGCGCAGTCGGAAGCCGTTCGTGTAGCAAATCGCACTCCCCAGTGGGAAGCGGTCGAACATGTTGATCAGCTGGTTGTAACGAATGCTGAGTTCGCGGTTCACCGAGTGTTCGTCGCTGTTGATGAGTGTCTCCGCCGTAGCTCGAGCAATGAGGAAACGAAACCACAACCGCGCACATTTCGCTACACGATTGTGTAGTCACGGCGGTGGATTGGCGCTTTGTGCCACGCCATGTTGGAGGTACGGGCTATTGCGGCGGCCGAATCGCCCCAACGAAAGGAACCAGTGTCATGTCGGGAGTTCATCCGCGACTGAGATCAATTTGCGATTGACAGGAAGAAAACAAGTGGCAATGGAAGGGAAGCACCCAAATGGCAACGAACACCATCGATTTCGACCAAGTTAAAAAAGAGTCACAGCTCAAGGCGGACGGCGAAGGCCATAACTTCTCCAACGAGTTTCCGTCGGTCAAGGATCAGGTCAGCCCAGAGGAATGGCAAGCGCGGGTCGATCTGGCCGCTTGCTACCGGCTCGTCGACATCTACGACATGACCTACATGATCTACAACCACATCACTGTGCGGGTGCCCGGCACCGACGAGTTCCTCATCAACCTCTACGGGCTGACCTACAAGGAGATCACGGCCTCCAGCCTGGCCAAGGTGGATCTCGACGGCAACATCGTCTGGAAGCCGGAAGGCACCGACTACGGCATCAACGGCGCCGGCTACGTGATCCACAGTGCAATCCACAAGGCTCGCAAGGACATCGCCGCGGTGATCCACACCCACAGCATGGCCGGGATGGCCGTCGCCGCGATGTCGTGTGGCTTGTTGCCGCTGACCCAGAACGCCATGCGCTTCGACGGACACATCGGCTATCACGACTACGAGGGACCGGCGTTGAGCACCGACGAGCAGAAACGCCTCGTCGCCGATCTGGGCCAGAACAACGCGATGATCCTGCGCAATCACGGTCTGCTGGCTGCTGGGCCCTCCATTCCCGAGGCGTTCAACCTGCTCTACCAGTTGGAGACCTCCTGCCGCGCCCAGGTTCAGGCGCTATCCGCCGGACTCGACGGCGTTGCGAGTCCGCCGCGCGACGTCATCGATCTGACC
>DATHPP010000458.1:0-2382 GCA_035483795.1 Tepidisphaeraceae bacterium
GTAGGCAGCAGCGCTCTTGCGCCGACGCACATCCTGTTTGTCTGGAAACGCTACGACGTTCCGCGTCGCGGCTCTTGGCGGGGCTTGCCGTTCTTTTGGTGATTCTTGCGAATGATTAGGACGCTGGGGGTGTCGCGCCGATGGCATCCTCACCGCACAACGCGTTGACATGACCCGACCGGCAGCACGGCGTAGGATTGCGCCGGGGCGGCGCGCCGCCGAAGTCAGTTCGACTCCCGCGCTGCCCGGCAGGACGCCATCTTTGAAACCTTCATCGGTTGATCAGCAGTCATGACAACCACGGGGACATACAGCGGGGTGCAATCGACTGGACATGTTGTGTAGGAGACACTCATGCTACAGAACAATCCGGGTTGCGGCGGCATGTTCGGGTCACTTGTTTTTCGGCGTGTCTGTCCGATCGCCGCCAACCCGTCGTCCAGGGCGAGCGAGGGACTGGGGTGGATAGGCCTGGAAGCTGCCCGCTTCGATGGGCTGATCGACGTCGACGCCGCCATCCCTTCCTTGACCCATCACAGGCTGATTCTGCTCATTCGGCCGCCGGAAGAGCTGGACCTGCGGTATGAAGGGGTGAAGCGGCAGGCGCCGCCGCCTGCCGGGTCGATTTACGTGGTGCCGGCGGGCACCCCGGTCGATGTGCGCTCCCGCGGTGGAAGCACTTCGTTGCATGTGTGCCTGGATCCAGGGTTGGTCGGGCGCGTTGCCGGCGAGGCGTTCGACCTCGATCCCGCCCGGCTGCGGGTCCCGCCGCTGGACTGTCTGGACCTGCCACACCTCCGGACCGTGATGTCGGCGGTGGATGCTGAACTCACCGCCGGCGGCGCCGGCGGGCCGCTCGCGGCCGAGTCGCTGGCAAACCTGCTGGCCGTCCAACTGATCCGATGCGTCTTGGCCCCGCGCCGGCCGTCGCGAATGCCGGACCGGGTGCTGCCACGCGCCAAGCTCCGCGCGGTTATCGAGTACATCGACGAGGAGCTCGACGCCACCCCGACTCTGGAGCAACTTGCTGCCGTCGCCCACCTCAGCCCGTACCACTTCGCCCGCCTGTTCAAGGCCACCACTGGGCTGCCGCCGCACCGGTACGTTATCTCGCGCCGCGTCGAGCGGGCGCGGCAACTCCTGCTGGAGAGCGACGATCGCTCCCTGGCGGAGGTCGCCCTCAGCGTCGGCTTCACCGACCAAAGTCAGTTCTCCAATCACTTCAAGCGTCTCATCGGCGCCACGCCGAGGCAGTTCCAAGTCTCCGCAAAAATCGCCTAAAACCAGCGTTTATGCGCGCATCGCCCAAGGGACTACTGCGCGAGTTGGCTGGCCAGCAGGCGGCCGATTGCGAGCGTTGCCTGGCTCCGCTGATGTCTCACGATCCGGTGGAGCCGGAGACGGAAGAGCCGCCGCCGGCATTACACCATCGCCGCCACATTTCGCGGAGGCGGCTTTCGAGGTCGCGGGTGAAACCGGGGGCATCCATCAGGGGGGAGTTCACCATACGCCCGCGCATCCCCGAGCGCAGCTCGGCCAGCCGCGAAAGGTCCTCCGCCAGCCGGACGGCAAGCTCGACGTATTGGTCGCGGGACTGGGCGACGAGCTCGCCCAGGCCGATGTGCGAAAGGATCGTCAGTCCCCCGCGGGCGGTCGCCGTGGCTCCTGCCAGGCTGACGACCGGGACGCCCATCCAGAGCGCGTCGCAGGTGGTGGTGGCGCCGGTGTAGGGAAACGGGTCGAGGCAGATGTCGATGCCGTTGTACATTTCCAGGTACGCCTGCATGCGGAAGCGCACGATGAATTCGACGCGATCGGGGGCGATTCCGTGCGTGGCCAGCTCGTCGCGAACGCGCTTTCGCGGACTGCCTTCGGGGGCGAGCATGATGAGCCGCGAGCCCGGGACCCGCTTCAGGATTTCCTCCCAGCAATCCAGTGCCGGCCTGGACACCTTGGAGAATTCGTTGAGACAGCCGAACGTCACGAAAGCGCGCGAAGCCGCTGGCGGCGCTGCCACCGGCGGCGCCTCGCTTCGCGGCTGATAGCACCAGTAGCAGCCGGACAGACGAATCGAATTCTCCGTGTAACGCGAGTCGTCCCCACCCACTGGATCGAGATATCGATCCGTCAGCCGGTAATCGATGGTCTTCACTCCCGTCGTGCCGCAATAGCCCAAATACGACACCTGCACGGGCGCGGGTTTGCGGGCGAAGGCCCGCAGCCGGTGCCCGCGGGTGTGCAGCGCAAGATCGACCAGAATATCGATTTTGTCGTCGCGAACCTGCTCGGCCAGTTTCTCATCCGACAGCTCCCACACATCCCGCCACAGCTCGGCGTGTGATCGAATTTCTTCGGTCAGGACATCGGGCGCACGGACGTCGC
>DATHPP010000459.1:0-4864 GCA_035483795.1 Tepidisphaeraceae bacterium
AATGCCGCCCGCCAGCAAATCGACCTTGTTCTGTTCGATCGTCTCGCGGACGCGGCTGCGCTTTTCGTCCTCGCTCTCAGGATCGAACAGGTCCGATAGCGCCTTGGTTTCCACCGGCCCGGTGACGGTCCAGCCCCCGGCGTCGTTGGGCTCGGCCAGGATCACCGTCCGATCGGCGCGGCGCTCGGCCAGCTCATGCGCCTCCATTGTGAAGCCGCTGGTGGAAACCAGCGCCAGGGTGGTCGGCGCGCCGCCCAGCGCCGGCGGCATCTGGCTCAGCAGCTTGTTCACTTCCGTCGGCGTCATCGGCTTCGGCTCGTCGCCGCGAAGCAGGGCGCGGGTGGGCGAAACGCAGACGACGCGCAGCCGGCCCACGATCGCCCGCAGGACCCACATCTTCCGCTGCGACAGCGTGACCTCGATGACCTCTCCGACGGGCATCCGCGACTGGAGCTCGCGGTCGGGCATGTTCATCTCGCTCATCATCCGCTTGAGGTCGACGGACTTGTCGCTGCGGCTGACGTCGCGAGTGAAAGCGGTGATCGGCCGGCGGCCCAGCGTCGTGTCGATCCGTAGTCGCTCGTCCTGGAGCAGGCGCTCCACGTGCTGGATCATCTGCTGCTCGCGCTGGCGATGCGACGCCGGGTCGAGATGGGTTGGGGTTGATTCGGACAATTCGGCTCCTCGATCACAGCATTCTGGCGCAGGTCTCCTACCCGCCAATATCGACAGAATTTATACCCGGCAGGTTCATTTGTTTCGACCTTTGGCGTGGTCGCTTCAGCGACCATGTCCCTTTTGGTCCGGGTCAAAAAAGCCATGGTCGCTGAAGCGACCACGCCAGCAAAGATACACCCCCGCCACGGCAGTCCAGCCCCAACCGATCGCGCAGAGGATGACGAAGGCTTTTGGCATGGGCCGCGGGGATGCCCGCATCAGAACATGGCGACCCGCCGCACGTTCACATTCTGCGGCTCTTGAAGGCTCGCCCCGCAACGACGGCAGAATTGCGCTTGAACCGGGTTGAGCGCCCGGCAACTGATCCGCCCGCACGGCCTCACGTTCCCGATCGGCATCTGCGCCGGCAATTGCGGCGGACGCAAACGCGCCGGCGGCCCAACAATCAACCGGGTCAGGCCGCGAAGGATCGTCACGACCAGCCAGAACAGAAACAGCGCCACCGTGCCCACCACGGTGAGGATAAACAGGAAAGTCAACGCCATTACATGCATGGCACCACTCCGTTCAGGCGGTGGTCGAGTGCAGCGTCAGCGACTGTCCGCAAAAGATGCAGTACTGATCGCCGGCGTCGGGGTACGCGCCGCATTGCGGGCACCGCCGGACGTTCTCTACAAGCTGGATGCCGCAGTGCATACAGAACTGGTCGCTCGGATCGACACTCTGGCGACATTGCGGGCATTGCCTGCGGCCGGAGCCGATCGGATGGTGCGGCACGCCCGCCGCATGTGGCGGCAGGCTCGGCGGATAAATCCCCGTCGGCAGCCGGGGCGGCAGCGGCGGCATCACCGGCGCGGGCTTCAACGCCGCGGCAAACTCGTCGGCCGATGCGAATCGCTTGTCCAGCCGGGCGTAGGAGCGCCGAAAAGCCTCGTCCAGGCTCTTGGGCACCGACTTATTCAAATCGCTGGGCAGATCGGTGCCGGCGGGTCGCTCGCCGGTCAGCATCTCGTAGAGCACCACGCCGCAGGCATAGAGATCCGCACGCGAATCGACCTGCCCGCCGCCGCGCGCTTCTGGCGCCATGTAGTCGAGCGTGCCGGCGATTTCTCTCGCCTCAGGCGAATCCATCGACGCCGAATAGGCGATCGATCCGGCCGCCGTGTCCTGCGACGCCCGGCCGAGCCCGAAATCCGTCACCTTGATCGCGCCATCCGCCGCGAATCCCTCCTTGAACGCGCGCTCGTGAACCAGAATGTTTTCCGGCTTGATGTCGCGATGAATGATGCCGTTCTGATGCGCATGGCTCAGCCCGGCGAGCACCTGCCGAAGGATTGCCACCGCATCGGGAATCGAAAGCGATTTGTTCTGGATCATCGGCCGCAGGCTCGAGCCCGGCACGTACTCCATGGTCAGGTAGGGCGTCTCTGCGTACGGATCGAAGCCGATGGCGCGGACGATGTTCGGATGCACCAGCCCGTGGATCGCCACCCCCTCGCGCTGAAGGTTGCGGAGGTATTGCGGGTCGGTGGGAATCTTGATCGCGACGATCTGGTCGACCCATACGTGATGGTGGGCCTTCCAGACCTCGCCGAAGGTCCCGCGGTTGATCCGCTCCTGAAGGACGAATTCGCCGACGCGTTGATTACTGTTGGGCATCGACTACTCCCGTTGGCGCTACTCTATCTTCTCCGCGATCCAGTCGCACGTCAGCAGATTATACGCAGCGGCCACGAGGGCGGCGGCGCAGAAGAATCCGATCGCCGTCGGCCCTTTCAGCGACCAGGAAAACAGCCACGCCAGGAGGACGGCTTCGATCGCCGTGTACGCAAAAACCAATACGCCGCCCGCGAGGTTGCTTTCCATCCGGGCAACCCCGCCGATGACGAAAAACGTCACCCACGGCAGGAAGATCACGATCCCAAACCAGGCGGCGATTTTCATGGTTCCCGAAACGATTTCGTGGCGGGTGGCGGGGTCCATCTCATACCAGGAGATGCCCCCCGCAATCACAGCCAGGCCAACCAGCCCCGTCGCCACCTTCCCGCCGATCGTTTTCAGGAAGTCCATCTGGGGAAATTGTACCGGGCGGGCTGGCGACGAGTCGTTATAAACGAAGCGAGTTTCCCAAACCCGAGCCGCCACTGGGGATGCGACAATCCGGGGCAACATCCTACGATTGAAAACCTCACGGCCCGCGAAGTATCGTGAAAGCGCCCGATTGCGCCTCGCACCCCCTCGAAGGGGGCGCGGCGAAAAATGGCCAAAAGTGGCCTAAAATGGCACTCCGTTTAGCAAATTATTGCTTTGTGGCCATTTGTCATGTTTTTGCTCAGTCTGGTTGTGACCAGGGAAGATGAAACGTGATGTACCGCATCAGCAAGGTCAAACGTTTTGATTTTCCGCCCGGCCGCAGCGTGGCAGGGAAATACGTCATCGAGCGTCCGCTCGGAAGCGGCTGGGAGGGCGAGGTTTACGCGATCGTCGAGCGCAACACCGGCATTCGCCGGGCCGCAAAATTCTACTATCCGCACCGCGACCCCATGGGCAAGGCCGCGATCACTTATGCCCGCAAGCTCGATGCCCTGCGGCACTGCCCGATCCTGATGCAGTACCACCATCAGGAGATCGCTTACGTCAAGCGCCGCAAAGTGATGGTCGTCATCAGCGAGCTGGTCGAGGGGCAGAAGCTCAGCGAGTTCCTCCAATCGCAACCCGGCCACCGATTGACCGCGTTCGAGGCGCTGCACGTCCTGTACATCCTGGCCAAAGGCATCGCTCCAATCCATGCCCGCGGCGAATATCACGGCGACATCCATGACGACAACATCATGATCCGCCGGCAGGGAATCGGTTTCGAAGTAAAGCTGCTCGACTTCTTCGACCTGGGGCGCCCCACGCGAAGCAAGATTCACAAGGACGTGCTGAACCTGATCCAGGTCTTCCACACCATCGTCGGCGGCCGCGAGCATTACGGCCATCAGCCGAAGGTCGTCAAAGACATCATCCGCGGCCTCAAGGATTCGCTGATCCTCGACCGCTTCCAAAGTGCCGGCGACATCCAGTCGCATCTGGAGTCGCTGACGTGGGACCCACAGCGGACAAATCACGATGGCGCCAAAGGCCCGAGCGGCCCGGCCGCCCGATTGACATGACTCCCCTTCGGCTTACAATCCCCCACCCTGACATTTTCACGTGTCGGGCTCGTAGCTCAGTTGGTTAGAGCGCGTCCCTGATAAGGACGAGGTCCGCAGTTCGAATCTGCGCGGGCCCATTTACTTCCCGACTCACTGTGGCTTGCGCGCATTTCGCTTCGCGTGATCAGCCACTGGAAATCACCGGCGCATCAACCTGAATGCGCCTTCCAACCCGGTGGGCCAATTTCTGAGCCAGTGGTCTCAAAAGCTGTCAACAGCCCGTACCCGACTCAGCGGGTCGGTGCGTTAAATCTTCGTGAATCAGCGAGCGGGAACCCCCTTGCCGCCTGAATTGCGGAAGACTTTGCCCTCATCCGCCCCTCATTCGTTGCACTTCGAGCCCGCAGAGAGTTACACAGACCTCGGCGGCATCGTCATTGCTTTCGACCCATCCGCGCTGGCGTATGGCCGTCTGGCGAGGCCAGACTTGACGCGCGTCCAAAATTGTCCCCGCTCTCCGCTAAGTCATTCGAGGAGGTCGGCAATCAAGGTCGACCGGAGCTTGTTCCTGCCGCGGAAGGATCAGCCATGACAGCCCGTCGCTTTCAACCTGACAGCCTCGGCCCCGCCCAGCGCCGCAGGCGATGCACCCAGCGCAAACGGATAAGGAGCAGCTATGAATGCAATGAATACGACGACGCTCGAAAAGGAGTCTCAGCCGGTGGCGAAACGACCCGCGACGACCGCCACTCGCGTTGAATTCGACAGCCTCGGCGAAGTCGATGTCGCCGCCGACAAGCTCTGGGGCGCCCAAACCCAGCGATCTCTCGAGCACTTCAGCATCGGCAGCGATTTGATTCCCCGTGAAATGATCACCGCCTATGCGACATTGAAGAAGGCCGCCGCCAATGCCAACCATGCCGGCGAGCGGCTCGACGACCAGCGCCACAAATTGATCGTCACCGTCTGCGACGAAATCCTCGCCGGTCAGCATCAGGACATGTTTCCCCTGCACGTATGGATGACGGGCAGCGGGACGCAATTCAACA
>DATHPP010000460.1:0-26473 GCA_035483795.1 Tepidisphaeraceae bacterium
GAGCGCGAGCGCCGCGAGCAGCAGGAACGCATGATCCAGCAGCTTTCCGGCATCGAGGTGCACCTGGAGCGACGCGCCAACGAGCACGGCCACCTCTTTGGCTCCGTCACCGCCACCGACATCGCCCGGGGACTCCAGGCGCAGAATTTCAACATCAACCCCGAGGACATCAACCTGCCCGGCCGTCTCGATCGCATCGATACCTACACCGTTCAGGTGAAGTTCGCCGAAGACCTGGCGACGGACGTGAAGATCTGGGTGAACGCCGACCCCGAGAGCAAGGCCGCGATCGAAGCCGCCCGCAAGGCCCAGGAAACCGCCGCGACGGAAACCGCCTGACCGGCCGCGGACGTCTCAAATGTCTCGGAATGTCCCTGGGCTTGGGCTCCATTACGCAACCGGCCTGGGGCGCTCCATTTTTTACGACAGCCGAGGTCTATCGCTCTTGCGCCGACCCAATGGCCCACAGATCGATCCTTTGATATCGATCCTTTGATATCGATCCATCTGAGAATAATTGGGATTGCATTGTGTTTCCGCGGCCCCTTTGCTATTGTGCCGCGAGCTTGAAAGGCGGGGCGGGCGGCTCCGTCTGAAGTAGAAAGGGGCAGCCAATGAAGTCGTTTTTCCTGCCGGCGATAACCACGATTTTTCTCCTGGGGCAGCCCGCGGTACGGGCCGATTTTTACATCAGCAGCCTTCGCGTGCCCAACGCGGTGACCGTTGGCGACAAATCGTTCGACACCATTACATTTTTCGTCACGGACACCGGTACCAACCACACGGGCTCGACTCTCAACCTGATCGACGTTGCGATGTACGACTCCACGGGCGGGGGAAAGAACGGAATGCTCATCAGCGCGGGCGGAATGGCCCCGGGGTATCCGGACGTCTATGACAGTTATGGTGAAAGCTCGCTGCCGCACACAAGCTGGGTCAACGGCTCGATCCCGTTTGCAAATCTCACTCCGGGATTCTCTGTGGCCACGATGGTCGGCACTCAATTTACGTTCGACCTGGAGGGTCCAAACAATGGCGGCCTGGGCTTAAAGGAGAGTTACTCCGACGGCCAGGAGGTCGCCGGCATCGGCGCCGTCATTTTCTGGTTGCAATCGTACCCAAATGCCAGCGCGGGGCTCGCCTTTGCCCAGGCCACAGTGGAGCATGGCGATCAGGTGACGCTGGTGACGCCGGTCGATCTGGGACGAACGGTTCCATCAAGCCAATGGGAGACAGGCGGGACGGGTTTTGGCATACCTAAAGCCCATCAAGTCTTTTCCAACGCGACGGGGACCTACCAAGATACCGACTTCAGTGAGGTTCCCGTTCCCGAGCCCGCCGGCGCGGGGCTGTTCGCGTTGAGCGCGATGCGCTCGTTATGCCGACGGCGCCGCCGGTGAATGGGTTGGCCGGAGGAGAGGGGGAAAAGCTCGAAGATCTGCTCCCACGTCCGGACGAAGTCCTGCTTTTCCCGCTGGGGCGTCGAGAGGACAAACTGCGAAGCCGCGTTCGTTTTTTCCAGCAGCGGCTTCGAATCCTCTGCCGGCGAGACACGGCCTGCGTGAACAGGTCAGCGTGCCCGCGCCGCCGTGCCCAAGCCTACGCCTCACCCGAGAATCGGATAGGATGATCGCGTGATCTGCCGCCGATTGTTCACTCTCGCTGCCATTCTGATCTCCAGGGTGTTTTTATATGGCCGGACAAGCACCGCCGACACCGGGCCCGCGGTGACACAGCACCGCCGCGTCGTTGAAGGCCACGCAATCGCTGATATCGAATGAAGGAGGCTGATATGAATCATCCCGCGGCAGTTCTGCTCGGCGCCCTTCTGATCAGCTTCGTTTTCCCGTTGCCGCTTCATGCGGCCGACGAATCGGGCAACTGGCCCTCCTTCCGCGGTCCCGGCGCGGCTGGAATCGCCAAAGCGAATCTTCCGGACACCTGGGACGTCGGACGCGGCCAGAACATCAAATGGCAGGCTTCCATCGAAGGGCTCGGCCACGGCGGCCCGGTCGTATGGGGCGGCAGGATTTTCGTCGTCACCGCCGTCAATGGCGAGCCCCAGCCGGTGAAGACCGGCGTCTTTGGCGACATTCGCCCGGTCGAAGACGAGAAACCCTTCGAGTGGAAACTGCTGTGCGTGAACCTCGACAGCGGTGCGATTGTCTGGAAGCGGACGGCGGCCAGCGGACCGGCGAAAATCAAGCGTCATCCCAAGTCGAGCCACGCCAACTGCACCGCCGCAACCGACGGCAAACACGTCGTTGCCTTCTTCGGCTCCGAGGGGCTGTACTGCTTCGACATGGACGGAAAGCCACTGTGGCAGAAGGACCTGGGCGTGCTGGACGCCGGCTTTTATATGGTTCCGGAGGCGCAGTGGGAATTCGGCAGTTCGCCGGTCATCGAGGCAGATCGGGTGATTGTCCAGTGCGACACGCAGAAGAATTCGTTTGTGGCCTCGTTCTCGCTGGAAGACGGGCGCGAGCTGTGGCGAACGGCGCGCGATGAGGTGCCGACCTGGTCGACGCCCGCGGTCATCCATCCCAAGGAGGGTCCGGCGCAGGTCGTTTGCAATGGTCACAAGCACGCCGCGGGCTACGACCTTCGGACCGGGAAAGAGATCTGGACGCTCGCGATGCCCGGCGACATTCCCATCCCCACGCCGATTTATGCGGACGATCTGGTCTTTTTCACCAGCGCGCACGGCGGGCCGTCGGGGATCTTCGCGGTCCGCAGTTCCGCGACCGGCAATATCACTCTTCCCCAGGGTAAGTCCGAGAGCCGCGATATCGCCTGGTCAACCAACCGCGGCGGCAGCTACATTCCCACGCCGATCGTCATCGGCGATCTGCTCTATTGCTGCAACTGGACCGGCGTGCTCACGTGCTTCGATGCAAAGAGCGGCCAGGAGGTCTACCACACCCGCCTGCCGGGCAGCGAGGCGGGCTTCACCGCGTCGCCGGTTGCCACTGCCCAAAGGCTCTATCTGGTCAGCGAGGAAGGCCTCGTCCATGTGATTCAGCCCGGCCGCGATTTTCATCTGGTGGCCAGCAACGCCCTGGGAACCAAGTGCCTTGCGACACCGGCGATTGCCCGCGATACGCTCCTGTTCCGCACCGAATCGGGCCTGATCGAGGTCGCCGCCAGCCGCACGTTGGGTCCCAGGTGAATTTCCTGTGTCTCACCGGGGCTGTGCCACAATAATCACCCTCACCCCAGCCCTCTCCTCTTCGAGCCCGAGCCTCAGAGCCGAAGGCCGGAGGGAGAGGGGGTAATAATCTGCTCCCACGTCCGCACGATGTCCTGCTCTTCCCGCTGCGGCGTGTAGGTCGCGAGGACAAACTGCGAAGCCGCTTTCGCTTTTTCCAGCAGCGGCCTGGGATCCTGGTTGAGCTGGTGGATGACGGGTTCGACGGCCGTTACGAACTCGAGCACGTTTTCCGGAGCGATTGGCGTTGCGTACGGCTCGCGGAAAAACTCCCGCCCGCCGCCCCCGTCGTGGCCGATGGTGATGCAGCCGCACGCCATCGCCTCCATGGGCGGCAGGCCCCAGCCTTCGTAGGTGCTGAAGCTCAGAAAAATCATCGACTCGCGAAGCATCGACGCGGCCTGCTCCTGCGACTGGTCGTGGATCCGTGCAATCGAAAAGTCTTTGAGCAACCCCCGGCACTCCAGCAGCATCGCCACCTGCTTCATCTCGAACTCATTCTTGCGGGGCATCAGGGCGATCCGGCGTTTCTTGTTCGGCTCGAAATAAAACAGCGTCGGGTCGACGGAATAGTGAATGCGAAACACGCGAAGGCCGGGGAACGCATACTGGAGGTACTGCTGGCTGTCGTCGGAGACGACGATGCTGGCCAGCAGGTCCGGCTGCAAATAGGGGATGACGCGAAACGGGTCCTTGGCGTTCTCGAAAGTCTGATAGGCGTTCTGGCTGAAGATGACTTTGGGCACGCCGGGCGCCAGCGCCACGAACTGCCAGGCGAGGAATTCGGGGACGAGCAGCACGTCGCCGAGCCGGGGCGGCCAGTGCTGGGCCGCCGATGAGCAGGTGACCGCCGTGTTGTTCGCGAACCACGTGCAGCGAAAGCCCGGCTGCTGATGCACGATGAACGCTTCAATCCCATGGGCGTTGAGCACGTCCACATGGCGGTACAGCTTCCTCATTCCCCCGGCGGGATGAGTCCAGTCCATCACGGGCACGAGCACGCGGCCAGAAGCACGCATCGCGTGCCATCATACATGGCGCGGGGGCCATGGCTAACAGGTCACTGAACCCGAAACCTGGCCAGATCCACGTCGAGAATCTCCCGCCAGGTCTGGAGCACGTCCTGGGCCTCGCGCTGTGGCGTGTACGTGTTCAGGATGAAATCCGATGCCTCACGTGTCGTCACCGACAGCGGTAGCCGGTCCGCTTTCAGGTCGGCGATCGCCCGCTCGACCGCAGCCGCGAAGGCGGTCACGTCTTCCGGCTCGATCGGAATCGCGTACGGCGCGCGGAAAAACTCGCGGCCGCCGCGGCCGTCGTAGCCGATCGTCACGCACCCGCAGGCCATCGCCTCCATTGGCGGCAAACCCCACCCTTCCAGCTCGCTGAAGCTCAGGAAGATCATCGAATCACGCAGAATCTCCGCAGTTTCCGCTTCGCTCTTGTCCTGGATTTCCACCGCCGTGAATCCGTCGAGCTTCCCGCGATAACGGAGCAATCCCAGCACCTGCTTCATGTCCGCGTCCTTTTTTCGCGGCATGAGGGCAATCTGACGTTTCTTGGCCGGCTGAAAATAGAACAGCCCGGGGTCCACTGAGTGATGAATCCGCAGAACGCGATGTCCGGGAAAGGTATGCTCGAGGTACTGCCGGTTGTCATCGGATACCACGATCGTTGCCAGGTAATCCGGATGCCGGTAGGGGACGACCGCGTGTTGTGGCTGCCGCCACGCGAAGGTCTGATATGCGTTCTGATTGAAGATGATCTTCGGCACGCCCGGCGCGATGCCCGTAAACTGCCATGCGAGAATTTCCGGAACCAGCAGCACGTCGCCGTAGCCCGGCGGGGTTTCGTGAAACGACGACACCTTCGTCTCGTTGGCAAACCAGCTCGCGCGAAACCCCGGCGCCTGATGCAGGATCACCGCCGGCATGCCGGCGGCATTGAGAATGTCCACGTGCCGGTACAGCTTCCGCACGCCCCCGGAGGGCCGGGTCCAATCCATGCAGGGGGCGAGAATGCGGTAATTGGAATTCACCGGGCCGGTTCGCGTTATAATCCCCGCGCCAATGTTCCACCAGCTTCCCACGCCCGGCATCCTGATCGACGCGGCCATCGTGCGCCGGAACCTCGATCGCATGTCGAGTTATGTTCGCTCCCATGGACTTGGGCTGCGCCCGCACACGAAAACCCACAAGTCCACCCGCCTGGCGGCGATGCAGATGAAGGCCGGCGCGATCGGCCTTACGGTCGCCAAGGTGGGCGAAGCAATGATCATGGCTGGTGAAACGGATGATGTGCTGATGGCGTACCCGCCGGTGCACCCCGGCCGTTGTCGCGAGCTGGCGCAATTGGCGCAGAAGAAAACGCTTCGCGTCGGCCTCGATTCGACGGTGGCGGCCGATTCGCTGGCAAGCTCTGCCCGGGAAGCCGGTAGCACGATTGGAGTTCTGGTCGACCTCGACGTCGGCCATCACCGCACCGGTGTTCAATCCACATCCGAAGCGCTTACGCTTGCGCAGCACGTTTCGCACGCCACCGGTCTGCGCTTCGACGGCTTGATGTTCTTCCCCGGCCATCTCTCGCACGGGCCGCCGCAAGCCATGGCCGACGGCATGACGGCTGTCAATGCCATTCTCGAGGAGGTGCTGGACGCCTGGAAACGCGCCGGCCTGGAGGCCCGAATCGTTTCCGGCGGGTCGACGCCGACCGCACTCCAATCCCACCGCATCCACGGCCTGAGCGAAATCCGCCCCGGCACTTACATTTTCAACGACATGAACAGCGTGCGCTGCGGCTGCGCGACTCTCGACGATTGCGCCGCGCGGGTCCTGGCGACGGTGGTGAGCACCGCCATCCCCGGGCAGATCGTTCTCGATGCCGGCAGTAAAACCCTCACCAGCGACCGTTGCGGTCCCGCTCCTGAAAGCGGTCACGGCTACATCCCCGAATACCCCCAGGCCAAGATCACAAAGCTCAGCGAAGAGCACGCCCAGGTCGACATCACCGCATGCGATTCAGCGCCGAAAGTCGGAGAGGTGGTGTCAGTCGTCCCCAATCACATCTGCCCCTGCATCAATCTTCAGGACGCCGTCTGGTGGCAGGAGCCGGGCGAAGCGCCGGCGCCCATTCCCATCGAGGCGCGCGGCAAATCCTTCTGATCGGACGCCGGATGCATCACCTTTTCGATGGAATTGCGACATATTGGACCCTTCCATCGGCCTCGAGTTGGATCGTTTTGGATCCAGTTGGAATCGTCATCGCGTGCGCCTCACCGGTTGTCCATGCCACGACTTTTTCACCCTGCGGTCCACGAAAGAGCAGCGCCCAATCAGCGTCCTTACCCAGGTCAATTCGCTTGACCAGCACGCACCCGGCCAGTTCCGATGACAGCTCCTCCATGGCCCGGTAAGTCGGCTTGGGATCGTACACTTGCGGCTTTCCGCTCTCGTAGGGGTAGTGAACCGTTCCGAAGTGATGCTCGGCATCGGTGGTTTTCGTTCCGTCGTCGTGCCAGTCGTACCAGATGGAGATCCGCACGCCGCTGGCGATGTTGGCGAGCATCTCTCGCGGGAGGTATTCAGCCTGCCGTGCTTCGTCGTACTTCTTCCAGGCGGATGAGTAGCCCCACTCGCCGGAGACAATCGGAATCTTCTTTCCCGAAGGGGTGTACCGCTCGATCAGTTCGCGAAGTCGGGCATAATCCGCGGCGACGGTCTCCGGGTTCTTCTGGCGATACGGGTGCACCGATACCGCTGACCAGTATTCCAGGCACCCGGCCTTGAAACAGGTCTCCAGGAATTTGAAATCCATCGTCGAGCAGGCCGGGCCGATGTAGGTTTCGTCGGGCGCGGCCTCGTGCAGCGCTTTGCCGACGGCGACGGCGAGCTTGGCGTAGTCGTCGAAGTTGCGCTTGGGCTTCCAGAAGCCGATGTTGGGCTCGTTGTACATTTCCCAGACGACGCCGCGGCCCTTGAAGTGCACGGCCGACGCCGCGGCCCATTTGGCGAATCCCTCGCGCCCGCCGTCCGTGTGGGGCGAGAGACCCTCATCATACATGCGGTTGGAATAATCGAGGATGAAGATCGGCCGGATGTGATGCTCGTCCAGCGCCTTCACCAGCCGGTCATAAGCCGAGAAGTCGTACTCGCCCTTGCGCCGCTCGATCCCGCTCCAGGCAAAGTCCATGCGGACCCATTTGAAACCGGCTCGTGCCAGCATCTCCATCTCCCCCGGCCGCGGATCGGTGAAGTGAATGTTGACGCCCAATCCGTGCAGCGTTCCCGCTTCGGGAAGTCCGGCGCTCTGGGCCGACAGTATTCCACCGCACAGCAATATCAGTGCCGTCCCCAACCATCGATCGACCATGGGTAGCCTCCTCATCTACAGATAATTCTCACCGGGGTCGCTCGTTGCAGGGCGTGGTTTGCCCTGGACGACAGTCCTGCGATTCGCATTGTGTCCGACGCCTTTTTGCGATAGAAAATGCGGTCAACGTTTCCTCTCAAACAAGCCCCGTTCCCAAGGCAGGTGAACCATGTTGAATCCGCAGCCCGCTTCTTCGGTATCGCGTCGATCGTTCATCAAATCCACCGCAGCCGTCGGCGCCGCGGCGGCGTTTGCCGCGCCGGCCATCCTTCACGCTGACGATAAAGCCGGAGACAAGCCCGTCATCCTCGGCAAAGGCGAGCATACCTACGAACTGGTCCCCGGCTGGGGCGAGCTGCCCGAGGGCAAGCGGTACGGCGAGACCCACGCCGTCGTCGAGAGCGAGGACGGCCGGATCTTCATCCACAACGCCTCCCCGACCGGCGACTGCACCTGCGTCTTCGATCCCGACGGCAAATTCATCAAGTCCTGGGGCCACGACTTTGCCGGCCTCGGCGCCGGCCTCAGCCACGGCGCCCACGGAATGGACATCCGCAAGGAAGGCAACGAGGAATTCCTCTATCTCGCGCCAACCGGAATGCACCGGGTCTACAAAACCACCCTCGACGGCGAGATCGTCATGACCCTCCACTATCCCAGGCTCGCCCGCGACGTCCGCGACGGCAACGTGGTTCCCGATTATCAGGATCGGCAGGTCAACGAACGCGGCAAATCGCGTGTCAAACACGCAGAAGAGTTCTTCATCCCCACCTTCATCGCCCTGCCCCCCAACGGCGACTTCTACGTCACCGACGGCTACGGCTCCAACTACGTCCATCGCTACAACCCCAAAGGCGAATGGATTCAATCCTGGGGCGGCGCGGGCAAGGAACCCGGCCGCATGAACTGCCCGCACGGCATCTGGTGCGACACCCGCGAGGCGGAGAATCCGACAATCGTCGTCGCCGACCGCGCCAACGTGCGGCTCCAGTGGTTCACGCTCGACGGCAAGTTGATCAAGATTGTCAGCGATGAGCTGCGTCATCCCTGCCACTTCAGCCAGCGCGGCACCGACCTCCTGATCCCCGATCTCAAGGGCCGCGTCACCATCTTCGACAAGGACAACAACCTGATCACTCACCTGGGCGACAATTCCAACCCCAAGCAGTGGGCTAACCACGGCGTGAAGCAGGATGAGCTCACCCCCGGCGTCTTCTGCACGCCGCACGGCGCCACCTGGGACCACAACGGCAACGCCTACATCGTCGAGTGGCTGCCGTACGGAAGGGTGACGAAGCTCAAGCGCGTCACCGCGTGAGCCGGGCCAGCGGCCAAACGGTGCCCTCGCCATCCTCAATGCTTCGAGAGTTCTGGGACTGAAGCCAGGTGTCCCGACCCGTTTCCGTCTTCGGCGCGCCCGTCGGTTCCGAAGAATCCATGTCGATCTCGCTGGAACAAGTGAAGACGCCGACGCAAGAAGCCCGCGAGCTGATTGGCGAGCTGGAAGCGGAGTTGAGCAGCGTCTATTCGACCGAGCAGCGGCACGGGCTGAGTGTTGATCGCATATTCCAGCCGGATGTTCTGTTCTTCATCGCCCGCCTTGACGGCAAGGCCGCGGGCTGCGGCGGTGTGGCCTTCGCGGACGAGCTGGCGGAGGTGAAGCGGATGTACGTCCGGCCCGAGGCGCGCGGGAAAAAAGTCGCTCAGGCGATTCTTGCCCACCTGGAAGAGCAGTCGCGGGCCCGCGGGATGACTCGCCTGGTCCTGGAGACCGGCGCCGCCCAGCACGCCGCCCCGCGATTCTACGAGCGGGAAGGCTTCATCCGCTGCGCCGCGTTCGGAGAATACGCCCTGATGCCCCAGCCCGCGATCCAGCGAAGCGTCTTCTTTGAGAAACACATCGCTGGAACATTGCCGCTCTAACACTCTCGTGCCGGTGCCTGTAGACTTCCCGGCAAGGCTTTCCGGCATCCCGGAGGCGGGGTGAGGTAGGCCGCACCGGAGACCGAAGTCGATGCAACCTGTTCATACTCCCTCTGCCGGCGGCAAAAAGCTAAGCGTTCTTGGGATTCCCATGGTCATTCGCATCCACGGCGGGGATACGGGCGGCGTGGTCAGCGCGGTGGAGTCGCATGATGTGCCAAACGGCGGACCGCCGCCGCACATCCATCACCGCGAAGACGAGACCTTCCAGATTCTCGAAGGCGAATACGAGTGGACCGTGGGCGGCAAGACGTTCGTCGCGCAGAAGGGCGCCACAATCTTCGCGCCGCGTGGAATCCCCCATACCTATCGCTATCTCGGCCAGACGCCCGGCCGCCTGATGTGCGTCATCACGCCGGCCGGCTTCGAGAGATTCTTCGAAGAGATCGGCGCGATGAGCCCGCCGATGCAGCAGGACATTTCCCGAGTGCTTGAGATCGCAAAGAAATACGAGCTTGAGTTCCCGCCGCCTCCCAGGGCGTGAAGGTGGGAGATTCTTGCCTGTCACGAGTCCGCGACTGCGGGGGTGTCCTCGCCCCTGCCGGATAGCCTCCCACAGCGAAACCTCCCCATGGAGGAAAAATAGCTCCCGACCCTATTTTTCTCCGTACCACGCGACGTAATAGTCGGTCGAAGCGTTGCGGCAGAGCCATTGCTCGTGCTCGAGGTGGACGCCGGGCTCGCCGAGCCAGCGTTTGCGCTCGAGGGTGTCGAGGACGACCCACTGGCCCGGCGCGATGCGGCCGGGAACGAAGGTTTTGTGGTCGGAGTAAAACTCGACCGGGATGTTGGCGTAGTAAAAGATTTCGGGCTTGGAAATGACGGCGTTGCCGGCGGCGATGCTGCCCGCCGGGCCGACGATGCGGCGAAGGTCGGCGGCCGCGTGGAAGCCGGAGGTGTTCGAGCGATCCACCGAACGCTGAATGCCGAACGGCACCGAGATCAGCCAGATGAGCGGCACGAACGCCCACGCCGCGTTCCAGGACCGCGCCAGCCGCGGCAACATCCACACTGTTGCAATCAATGCGAAACTCGTGCTTGCGATCAGAATCGGAAGCTGCGTTCGGCTGTGGGAAATCCGCCACGCCGAGACGCTCAGGGCGGCGGCGACGATGACGTAGGCGATCGCGGTTCCCGAGGCGACGGCACGCAGCGGCTTTGCGCCGTCGACCGTTCGCGATGCCGCGACGGCGAGGGCGCCGGCCAGCGGGCACAGCGGGATCAGCACCGGATATCCGTAGCGCGGGTTGTCCATGCCGGACAGCACGCAGATCGCCAGCGCGATTAGCACCGAGCCGACGATTGCCGTCGCGACCGGGCGAGCGGCGGGGGGAATCTGCTCCCGAAGCCGCCCCGATAAATATGCCGGCAGCGCCAGCGACACCGGAATGCCGAACGCCAGTAATTGAGTCGGGATCGTCAGCAGCGTTTTGGCGAGAATGGCCAGAGACGTGGCGTAGAGCCGGCTCGCCCCCTCCTGCACGCCGCTCAGGTCCGGGACGACGTGATGGCGGGCAAGCGATTGCCGGGCGAACCAGACGTACACGCCAAAGATTGCCCCGCCGATCAAAAGCGGCACCAGGATGTCGCGCAGGAGCAGAACGCTCTGCCGTCGAGCGATCAGGATGCATCCGCCCCACAGCCAGACTCCAAGGATGATCGGCAATCCGCCGGGCCCCTTGGTCAAAAGCGTCGCGCCGAGCGACAGTCCCGCCCCCAGCACCCAGGGCCAGGCTTTACGTGGCTGGACGATGAGCAATTCGATTTCGCACAGAGCGCAAATCGCCGCGGCGAGTGTGTTCGTCGCGTCGATGTCGGCGACCTGCGATTGCCCCCAGAGCGTGATCAGCCCAACGCAACACACCCCCGAAATCAGTCCCGCGGTTCGTCCGAACCATCGCGCCCCAAACAAACACGCGGCGGCGCAGAGCAGCGCCCCCGCGATCGCCGACGGCAGCCGCCAGACCAACACGTTGCCGCGGCCCGCGATCACTTCGGAACTCGCGATCAGCCACAAATGCAGCGGCGGCTTGGTCATGAACGGCTTGCCGAACAGCATCGGCACCGCCCACCATCCCGACCGCACCATCTCGTGCGCCGGCAAAATCCGATGCCCCTCCGTCCCCGCCATCGGTGTCATCCCCAGAAACGGCAGGTGCATCGCCAGCGACAGGGCGAAGACGAGCGCGGCTGCCGGCCGCGCACCGATGCCCTTGCGCCCGGCACTCCGGGCCGTCTGCCCCGCGTGCTCGCCGCCTCCGATGCCGCCGGTCATCTCCATGGGAGTGAGATTAATTCATCGTGGGGGTTGTGTCACACGATGCGCGCAAAGCCCTTTGCAAGCTGATATGAATCAGATAGAAGAAGCTGCGGAGGCGACAGCGATGTGAAACCGAAAACACAAGCCATACCATCGGATGAACGCGACCGAACTGGCGGAAGCGATGAAGGAATACGAGAAACCCTTCGCCGCCGATCAGCAAGCACGTCCGCTCACCGCTGCGCAGCGCGCGATGCACCGCCGGGCCGCCAAGTCGAATTCTGGGCGCGAGGTGAAAGGAAGACTACACATCCGGCGACCTTCCAAATGATTCCAACGTGCATGTGCGATCGAGCTGCCCGTGACATGGGTTTTCAACCGGTTTTCAACCCGTGCGGATCGCGCGATGCTGAGGATGTCGCGGATCGAGAGATTCGTCTATGCGGGGACGCCGTCAGCACGGGTTAAAAACCCGTGTCACGGGATGCGATACCGCGTCGCGGTCTGCCAGACCCCATCGGTGCCGGCCGCATGAAAGAATACAAGCGGTTTTGCGAAGGTATCTAGCCAATTGCTGCGTCCCACAGATAACAAACGTTCTTGCCGCACGCGCGTATGAGCGTTAGAGTGCGGAAACTCGATCGGCGCGTCGGTCATCATCGAGCGCCTCCATTCAATCCATCGGCAGACACGCCAAGGAGCTGACAACATGAGCGAAGGGACCAAGCGTCGCGACTTCCTGAAGTACACGGCCGCCACCGGCATGGGGTTCTGGATCGCAGGGACCAAAACCTGGGCGCAGGAAGCCGAGAGCAAGTCGCCTAACGAGAAGGTGAATTTCGCTTCGGTCGGCATTACCGGCAAGGGCGAGAGCGATTCGAGCCAGGCCAGCGAAGTCGGCAACCTCGTGGCGATCTGCGATACCAACGAGAAGGTGTTGGAGAAGCGCGGCAGCCAGGTCTTTCCCAAAGCCCGCAGATTCACCGATTTCCGCAAGTTGTTCGATGAGATGGGCAAGGAGATCGATGCGATCACCGTCAGCATTCCCGACCACAATCACGCGGTCGTGGCGATGATGGGAATCAAGAACAAGAAGGCGGTGTATTGCCAGAAACCGATGACGCACTACGTCGCCGAGGCGCGGGCGCTGCGCAATGCCGCCAACGAATACAAAGTTGCTACGCAGATGGGCAACCAGGGCAGCGCCGAGAGTGGCCTGCGGGCCGGTGTGGAGGCGATTCAGGCGGGCGCCATCGGGAAAGTGCATTCGGTCCATGTCTGGACCAACCGCCCGATCTGGCCGCAGGCGCCCAAGCGCACCGACCGGCCGATGGGCGAGGACGAGCCGCAGGGACTCAACTGGGACGCCTGGCTCGGCCCCGCGCCCTACCGGCCGTACGTCGCCAAATATCCTGGAAGAGACGCTGATCCCCGCTGCTATGAGCCGTTCGTCTGGCGCGGCTGGTGGGATTTCGGCACGGGGGCGCTGGGCGATATGGGCTGCCACACGGCGAACCTGCCGTTCCGCGCCCTTAAGCTCGATCAGGTTTACCCGACCCATGTGCGGGCCAAGTCGGGAATCGTCAACTTCGAGACTTACCCGTCGTGGGCGAGCGTGACGTTCGACTTTCCCGCCCGCGGCGACATGCCGCCGGTCAAGGTGCACTGGTATGAGGGCCAGATTGAGATGGACGATGGCACCCATCTGCACAACTGGCCGCCCGGCGAGCTGTTCTACGGCCGGCCTGTCGCCACCAGCGGCTCGCTGATGGTCGGCGACAAGGGCGTCATGTATTCACCCGACGATTACGGCGCCGAATGGCACCTGCTCCCGGAAAACAAGTTCCGTAGTTGGAAAGCCCCCGAGCCGACGATCCCGCGGATGCAAGGCCAGGACACCGACCTTTGGATGAAGAAGGAACTGGTGACGGCGATCAAGGGCGGACCCCCGGCCTACAGCAATTTCAACATCGCCGGCAAACTGACCGAGTTCATCCTGCTGGGCAACGCCGCCATCCGTGCCGGCGTCCAACACCCGCTGGAATACGATGGCGAAGCCATGAAATTCACCAACTGGCCGGAGGCCAACTCGTTCCTGTCCAGGGAATATCGGAAGGGATATTCTTTGTAACTCGCGATAGTCGAACGTAAAACGTGAAACGTAAAACGTGACGATGTGCCGCCGAGGCGCTCGTTACGTTTTTCGTTTTACGCGCCCGATTTCATCTGAACTGCCGCCAGTCCGGTAGCCACGTCGTCGGTGAGGGTGAAGAGTTTATCCAGGCCGGTGACCAGTAGTGCGCCCCAGACTTGATCGCCCAAGCCGCAGAGGACGAGGCGGCCGCCGTCGGCGAGGAACTGCTTGCGGAGCTTGAGCATCTTGGCGAGGTTCGAGGAGTTGATGAATTTCACGCCGGTGAAATCCAGAACGGCGCTGCATCGTTTGCCCCCGACGGCCTGCTCGAGGGTGGTGAGCTCATCGGTCAGTTGCGGGTCCTCGGCCAGTCGCACGAGGTAAACATCCTCGGACCATTTCTCGAGCGGCATCGCAAATCTCCTTATGACAGTAACCTAACGGCCTGCGCAAGCAGACGCAAACCCGGATATAATCAAGTGCGGTGCGGCTGTTCGCGATCTACAGCGTCTTCGAGGGCGAGGAGTTGCTCGAAGGCTCGATCGCGCAGGTACGGCCGCTGGTTGATTTCGTCTTCTGTTCGGTGCAGACGGTCTCGTATTCCGGCGAAGTGTACGAGGGGGCTTTGGAAAAGTGCCACCAGCTCAAGCGGCGCGGCCTGGTGGACCAGGTGGCGACTTATACGCCGCAGGAAAACACACGCGGGCAGCTCAACGAGCTGCGCAAGCGGTTCGGGGCGATTCAACTGGGCTTCAAGGCCGGTTTCACGCATTTCATCCAGATCGATTGCGATGAATATTTTGTACCCGAGCAGTTTGCCGCGGCCAAAGAATTCGTCGCATCCGGCGACGCCGACGTGTCGATCATCTACAGCCAGATGTATTTCAAGCGCCCGGACTGGGAGCTGGACGACATCGACGACGCATTCTTCCCCTTCATTTGTGCTTACAAGCCGGACCTGGCGTGTGTCGGCTCGAATTTTCCCTACAAATGCGACCCGACGCGGACGGTGAACGCGAACAAGATTTCCATCGTTCCCCGCGAAATGCTTCTCCAGCATCATTATTCCTGGGTGCGAAACGACATCGGCCGCAAGTTCCGCAACCATTCCTGCTACGGGACATTCCTGGGCACGGGGATATTGGAAGACTACAACGCCGCCCGCGTCGGTTCGTACGTGCGGCTACTGGAGCGGCACATCCAGCAGGGCAAAAACCAGTTCGATATTCGCGTGCAGGAAGGTTCAACCGATTGAGGCCCCATGCATAGAATGGCTGCAATGCACAGGAGAGTCTGTTTGTCGCTGGTGATTCTGTTGGCGGCGGCCGCCGTGCCGGTGCTGCGGGCAGCGGCGGATTCGCCGATGCCAACCACCGCGCCCGCCGTCGATTTTTCGCAAACGTGGCTGCTGCACCTTCCGGGGATCGGCGGAGAGCGGACGATGGACCGACGCATGACCCGCGGACTGCGCCAGGGCGGCTGGGACGGGCAAATCTCCATCTACGACTGGACCGAGCACGATCCGGGACTCGATGCGCTCTTGAATCACGAGCGGAACGTGCGCGAGGCCGCGAAGGTCGCCGGGCAGATCGAGGATCGGCTGAGCAAAGACCCGAAACTCGAGATCACGTTGACCTCGCACAGCGGCGGGACGGGGATCGCCGTCTGGGCCCTCGAACGGCTGCCGGAGGGAATGCAAGTGCAGACGCTGGTGCTGCTGGCCTCGGCGCTGTCGCCGGACTACGACCTCTCCAAGGCCCTGGGGCACGTGCGCGGCAAGGCGTACGTCTTTTTCAGCAACAACGATCAGGTGGTGCTCGGCGCGGGGACGAGGCTCTTCGGCACGATCGACGGAGTGAAGTCGGAGGCGGCGGGCCTGGTCGGGTTCCGCCAGCCGCCGGATGCGGACAAGGCGCAGTACGAGAAGCTCGTGCAGAAGCCGTATGACAAGGGATGGATTGCTTTTGAAAATATTGGGAACCATATTGGGTGCATGTCGCAGCCGTTCGCGCAGAACGTGCTGGCGCCGATGTTGATCGAGGACCTGGAATCGCCTCCCACTGTCGCGCGGCATGGCGTGGCCAATCGGAAATGAGAATAGCCGCGGTGCCGGAAAGCCTTCTTCCCCCCTCTCCCTCCGGGAGAGGGTTGGGGTGAGGGCCGAGAGAGAGGCGCCTCCGATTTCCCCTCACCCCAGCCCTCTCCCGGAGGAGGGGGCAAACGCGGCGCGCTTCGGGAGGTGAGTTGGCACAAATCCGAGCAATCCGATGACGCCGTGTACTGCCAGTGCCGGCAACACGCTTCGCGGCAGGTGATACGGAATGTCCTGATTGAGAATAGTGAGCCGGCGATAGGCGATTGGGGCGCGGTCCCAGCTTCCCAGGTGCTGGAGCACACCATTGATGGCCAGCAGGGGATGAGCTGGGACGAGCCAGTCGACCATCGATTGCGTCAGCCACGGGCTGAGCCAGATCGGCCAGGTCAGCCAGGCCATCGCCGCGAACGCGATGACGGTCGCGGCGATGGGCCGTGACATCCGCAGGTTAATCGCCGCCGCCCCCAGACCCGACAGCGCGAAGACAAACGCAACGCACACCATTGCACATCGCAGCCATTCGCCCGCTGAAATGTCGGCGCGCGCCGGCGATGCCAGCCACACCGCACAGATTCCGGCTGAGGATGCGCAGCACGTGATCCAACTCGCCGGGCGTTCCGCGGCCAGCGCCAGCGACGGGACATAGAGCGCGGCCAGAACGACGCTGCCCAGAAACAGCGCGAGGCCCGGCCCGGCCAGCCACCAGCACCACGATGTCGCGACGACTGAAATAGCAAAAGCAGTGGCCGCGGCTGAAAGTTTGCCTGTGCCCAGCTTCACTGCGATTCCGGCCGCGGCGTGGTCAGGTCCTGGTAGGATTTCTCCAAATCGTCGATCGTCCGCTGCACGCGGTCGGCGGCGTCGATCAGCTTCTGCTGCTGCGTGCGCAATTCCTGGATCACCTTGTAATGCGTTTCGGCGGCGTCGCGCAGAGCGGCGCGGTGTGGACCGAGCCGCTGCTCCCACTGCTGCTGGAGCTTTTTCACGGCATCCTGGGCGGCGGCAATTTGCGCGTCGGTGCTCGCGGTTACCGCATCAGCGCCGGACAACCCGGTCGGCGCGGTCGCTTCCGTTTGCGGCGCATCGGCCGGCTGCGTCGCGGGTTGATCGCCAGCGTGCTGATTTCCCACCGGCTCGATGATCATCCAGAGCGGCGTACCGACCATGGGCGTCACGTCGGGATTGCGTTCCCACTCGAGCGTCTCATTGGAACTGCTGGCCAGTTCGGGAACATCGACAACCGTCAGATCGAAGTTGACGACGCTGACCAGATAGCCGGTCATGTCGGCGGCGTACTTGCCATCCGGCAGCGTTCGCGAGCCGCAGAAAACCCACGTAAAAGGCGGGGCGGCTTTCTTGGTGTGCACATCCCGCATCCATCGCCACGCGGGGTCGGCGACGGTTTTGCCGTCCTTCTGGTATTCCATGGTGATCTGGAGGGGCGGGCCGTGCGGCGGCAGCCACTTCTGCGCCGCCTCCGAAAAATGCACCGGCTCGCCGGGCACAAGCCCGACCGCCAGCAGGGCAAAGTGCAGCGCCGACGGCCTCACCTCCGAGCGGATCATCGCCTCGTAATCGTTGGTGCCTTTGACGCAGCAGAAAAACTCCAGCGGCGCGTTGCACCCGAGCATCTCGCATTCCACGCGCACCTGCTTCGTGCGGCCGTTGAATTCGATGTGCGGGAGCTTCCCGACCTTCGGCTGCACAGCGGGCGGCGCATCAGCGCCGTCGGCACAGCAGGGACTGAAGCACAGGGCGCCCGCCAGCAAAAGCACTCGAATCATGAGAGGCCTCCAATGGGCAGTTTAGCGGCAGTCTAGCGCTCAGTGTTCAAATGACGAAATCCGAATGACGAATGACGAATCAAGCTCGAATGACCGAATGAGTGAATAACGAAACGAAAACCCGCCGTCGACGGGTTTCGAGCTCCGGTCATTCGTTTTTCGGATTTGATTCGTCATTCGTCATTCGGATTTCGTCATTCCCCGGAGCCCCGCGACAGCGGGGCAAGCGGCTCCCCGGCGGGAATCGAGAATCGAGAGCAGCTCGTAGAGCGACGCCAGCCGCGGGGCCTCAACGCCCGCCTGTCTTGCCTGACGCAACGGCTCGCGGAGGATCGCCTCGACTTCCATCGGGCGGTTCTCATTGCGGTCGACCTGCATGCTCGAGCGATAATGCCCCATCTCCAATGTGTACGGGATCATCTGCTTGATCAGATCGGGCGCCATCTGATGGCCGAGTGCCCCGGCGGCGTCGATTACCTCCTGCATCAGCGCGCGTACTAATTGCACACCTTTGGGATCCGCCAGCAGCTCGTCGGTGTGGAGATCGAGCAGCGCCCCCAGCCCGCCGAACGGCACGTTCCACACCAGCTTCCGCCATTTGCCCCAGCGGAAATTCGACAATACCTCGGCGGTGACGTTGCTCGATTCGAAGAGTTTGGCGATGTCGCGGGCGCGGTCGCTGGGCGTGCCGGTGAACTCGCCGAGCTGGATTTTGCCGTTGAAGGTGTGGTGGATTTGACCGGGCGCGACGCGGGTGGTGCAGACGTAGGCCAGGCCGCCGATCAATCGTTCGGGGCCGAAAAGTTCCGCAATTCGTTCCTCATTGCCCAATCCGTTTTGCAGCGTCAGGATCACCGAATCGCTTTTGAGCAGCGGGCGGATCAGCGGATCGAACTGGTCGCTCGAAGTCGATTTGAGTGTGACGACGATCAAATCGGCCGCGGGCATTTTGCGCGGGTCGTCGTAGGAGTGGAACCGATCGGGCCGCAGGTCAAAGTCTCCCGCAATGCTTTTGACCGACCAGCCCTTGCTTTTCACGGTCTCATAATCGGAGCGGAGCAGGAAGTGGACGTCGTGTCCGTGTTCCGCCAGACGAGCGCCGTAATACCCGCCCACCGCGCCGGCGCCGACAATCGCAATGACAGGAGGGTGCGCGGGCATTGGCAATTCGCTCAATCGTACAACCACCGCCACTGAAGCCCGCGGATAGCATCCGTGGGCATTGGGCATTGCAGTCAGAGCGCGCGTCGGAAAATCGCCTCAAAATCCGAAGGACCGACGGGCCTGGGGTTGAAAGTCGCGGTCCACTGTTTGGCTGCGATTCCCGCCAGCTCGCGGATCGAATCGGACGACACGCCGACCTGCGAGATTTTGCGCGGCAGCGACGCGGCATCAAGCATCCGCTCGATCCGCCCGGCCAGCGCCTCGGCATCCTCCATCAGGTCGGAATACGGGTTCGTGCCATTCCCTTCGCTGTTGAAGCGGATGATGTAAGGCAGCATGAGCCCGACGGCGACGCCGTGCACCGTGTCGAACATTGCAGTCAGCGCATTGGCGCACGAATGAGCGGCGCCGAGCATGGAATTTTCGATCGCCGCCCCGGCGATGTGGGCGCCCAGCAGCATCCCCTCGCGGGCGGCGCGGTCGCTGGGGTCGGTCATCACCCGCTCGTAGGCGGGCTCGAGCAGTTGCCAGGCTTCTTTGGAAAGAAGGCGCGAGGTGTCGTTGCGCCTGGTGGTGCCGGCGGTTTCCACCGCGTGGGCAACCGCGTCGATCCCCGCCGCCGCTTCCACCCCGGGCGGAACGGTCGCGACGAGATCGGGGTCGAGAATCGCCACCCGCGGAAGCGCCTTCTCGTCGCCGCACGCCATTTTCTGGTGCGTTTCGGGGTCGGTGATCAGGGCGAACGACTGGGCGTCGCTGCCGGTGCCGGCGGTGGTTGGGATCGCAATCAATGGGAGCATCGGCTGCGTCGCCTTGTTGACGCCCCAGTAGTTCTGCATTTTCCCGCCGTTGGTGAGCAGGAAGTTGATCCCTTTGGCGCAATCCATGGCGCTGCCGCCGCCCAGGCCGACGATCAGGTCAGGGTTGAACGGACGGGCGGCAAGCAATCCCTTGCGCACGTGCTCGGTCGTCGGGTTCTGCTCGGCTTCGTCGAAAACGCGCACGGGAATGTCGCCTTTGTACAGGGCCCGCACCGCCCGCTCGACGTGCCCCGCGGCGGTAATGCCGGGATCGCTCACCAGCAGCACCCGCCGGCCGCCTTCGGATTTGACGATCGATGCAATCGCCTCCAGGTTCCCGGCGCCGAAGGCGATCCTGACGCGGGAGCCGGGCAGCGTCGTGGGTTGTGAAGATTGCGCGAAACTCATGCGGCGTCAAAACCGTTTCGTCGGCCAGCCACTTCCGGCGACGAGCACGCCGCCTCTCGATCTACATCATAGGGCGGGTCGGGGTTGAACAAGTCACACTTCCACCGCCTCGATCTGAAACGCGCGTTGGCGGTAGAGGTGCTCGAAGAGGTTGCCTTCGTGCGGCTGGTCCCAACTGAGCTGCCAGGTCGGAATCGGACCGACGTTCAGGCGGTCGATGTGGGGAGAGTTCATCAGAGCCCGGGCGAATTTCTTGTCCTTTGTGATGACCGTGCCGACCAGCGTCGGGCCGACCGCCTCCGGAATCTCCCCGGCGGGGCATTCGATCACCGAGGCGTAGGGGAAGAGGAACTCTTTGTTGGCCAGCGTGTGCTCGAGGTCGCAGCGGATGATCGTTGGGAGCAGATACGCAATGCGGCCCTGCTGCACCAGTCGCGGCGTCCCGCGCATCTCCGCGGTCAGCTCGCGCGCGCCAGGCAATGCCCCGTCGATCATCGCCGACATGCGCACCGCCATCTGCGGATTGGCGAACGCCGCGATCTGGGCATTGGGATCGTCGACGGGCAGCGCCTTCACCTGCGAAAGTTTCTTTGCAACTGCATCGGCGATCGCGTCGGCATTCTTCGGCGTCCACACCGCCGAGGCGTTGATGCAGGAGCGGCCGCCGTTGGCGGAAATCGAGGAGACCATCAGGTCGACGTACTTCTCCCATTCGTCGGCGGCGTCGGGGCCGAGGATCACCTTGCTGTAGCCGGGGCCGTGCAGCTCGACCCGCGGGTCGTGCGACCAGGCCTTGGTCGTCGAGGCGTCGCCAAAGAGCATGGCGCGGTCGACCACCTGAAGCAGGGTCGAAGCGCCGCCGTGATCGGTCGGATAAAAGCCGAACGCCTCGCGCGGCACGCCGGCGCCGGCCAGCGCCTCGATCACCCGCAACGGCGTCCACGGCTCCTCGCGCCCGGGCTTCAGAACGATCGGCGTCTTCAGCGCGATCGCGGGAATCCACAGCGAATGAACGCCCGGCGAGTTGCTGGGCAGCACCGCGCCGAACGTCCGCGCCTCGCGATACCAGCTCAGCGTGCGGCCTTCGTCCGAGCCCCAGCCCTTGTCCAGGATCGACAGGTCGAACCCGCGCGTCAGCCCGGCCAGGATCGCCTCCATCTCATCCAGCACGCGATGAATCTTTTTGGCGTTCAAGCGGCAGTAGCTGTGCGGCATGCCGGTGGTCGCGGAGAGCTGGCGAACGTAGTCGTCGAAGGTCTGCTTTGCATCCCCAACCGGCAGCGTGCCGCTCATGAGCAGCTCGGCGGCCTTCCTGCACATCGCGATCAATTCTTTGACCGTGAACTGCTCCAGCACGTCGTAATCCCAGCGGTTCACGTCGCGGCTGATCAGCCCGGGATTCGCCTGGCTGACCCTGGCGACTGGCTCGCCGGTCGCGTGATGAACGATCTCGATCTTGTCGACCGACTCATAGGGCTTGCCCTGACGGAGAATGGGAATGTGTAGCATTGTGTTTGATCCGGCTGTGTAGAGATACAAATCGCTGAGCGCTTTGTGAGCCGTCGATTATAGCGGTGCGGGATGTGCGGTCGCTATCGCGGGTCGGTGGCGGCTTGGGGAGAGGTGGTCTGGAGATGGGCGAGTTCCATCCGGGCCTCGGCGGAGGTGGGGTGGGTGCGGAGGTAGGACTTATAGTGGGCGATGGCGGCGGGGGTGTCGCCGGACTGGGCCAGAAGTTGCGCCAGGCGGATTTCGGTGTTGACGAAGTCGGGCTGCCGGCGGAAGACGTCGCTGAAGGCGGTGATCGCGCCCCGGCGGTCGCCCGCCGCGAACAGCGCGTCCGCCAGCATGTATTCGACCTGCACCTGGCTCGGGTCCATGTGCCAGGCCTGATCGAAATAAGCGGCGGCCGAAGTCGGGCGACCCAGGCGGCGCAGCACGATCCCGATGTTTACCAGCAGCCGCGGGTCATGCGGGCGGTCATCCAGAACCGCCTGGTAGTGGTCCAGCGATTCCTCCAGTTCCGGCTGGCCGCCCCGGTTGAGCAGCACGTAGGCGAGTTGGAGGTGCGCCACCTGGCTGTGCGGGTTGACTTCAAGCGTGTGGTGGAACAGCACGCCGGTGTCCTCCCAGTAGCCGACTTGGCGGACCGTAAAGGCGCCAAGCGCCAGCGCAATCGCCAGCGGCGCGACGTGGGCCAGGCCGCGAAGGTGCTCTTTGGCACGGCTGGCGAGCAGTTGCGTCGCGAACGACACGATCATCGCCGCGCCCAGCAGCGAGAGGTAGACGTAGCGGTCGGCGACGGTCGAGAAGCTCTGGAAATCGAAGGGAACCAGCCCGAGCATCGGCAGCACGCCGAGCACAAATATGATCGCGCCGCACCAAAGCCACGGCGCCCGTTTCCGCAGCGTCCAGCACGCGGCGATCGTCGCAGCAGGAATGAGCCATGCCCACCACAGCCACGCGCTTTGCAACACGTGCTCGGGCGAGCGCCCATAGTCGGGAACGAGATTGAATGGGAGCAGGACCTTGCCCAGGTAAAACGCCAGCGCGTCACCGGCGATAAAGGGCCGCTTCCAGAGCGGCGGGTGAAACGCCGCATTCCCGCTCTGGACGTGGTGCGTGACGATCGCGTCGGCGGCGCCGAGCAGCAGCCAGGCCAGCAGCGGCCAAAGCGCCCTGGGCTTTCGCCCGCGAAACAATTCCAGCGCGGCAGCGATGAAAGGCAACAGAACAACCGACGGTTTGCTCAGCAGGGCAGCAAGGAAGCAGAAGGTCCCAAGGGTGAAGACGATCCAGCGGCCAAACCCGCGCGGCGCATCCGAAAAGCTCAAGTAAGCCAGCAGCGCGCCCAGCGCCAGCGCCCCACTGAGCGGCGTGTACATGTTCGCCGCCCACGAGACCGGCTCGGCCTGGAGCGGGTGCAGCGCGAAGAACAGCGCGCCCACCGCCGCGGGGAAATCCGACTTCACCAGCTTCCGCAGGATCAGGAACGCACAGATCGAGGCGATCACGTGCGAGCAAAGGTTGATCGCGTGGAACGCCGGGGCCAGGAAAATCGCGTGCGTGTTGGGCGCGCCGGGGATCGACGCGAAATGGGCGATGATCCACCAGAGCGTGTAGTTGATCGGAACAAAGAACTGGTTGTACCCGATCCAGGGGTTGGCCCAGATTCTCGCCAGGCCCGCCAGCGTCGGCGGGTTCAGCTCGGGGTTGCCGATGATGAACACATCGTCGTCCCAGAAGACGAACCAGTGTTTCAGCACCGAGAAAAACACGGCGAACGTCACCAGGCCCACCGCCGCGGCCACCCAGAAACGGATCGACCAGCGATGGCGGGAATGTGCGGCGACTGGAGCTTGCTCGGACATAATGGGCCGGGTCACTCTGCTTTTCGTCGGATTTGCAAATGGAATTGAGCCGATTCGCAGCGTCCGAGAAACACGTCGCAATCGCAGCAGCCAAATGGGTCTGAAGGCGCCTGTTTCGCTAGCGAAGATGCCCGCCTTCTTCGAGCAGCGTCCTCCGGATCGCGATCTGAATCGGGTGATTGATTGCAAGGACGGCGATCGTCACGCGTCCGATGTCGGTCAAACCGATGATAATCGGCCCATTCGTCCCGAAATGTTCGCTCCACTGGTCGCGCCTTGGGTGAAACAGACGGGTCAACTGGCCAGTTTCTGAGTCGATGCCAGCGATGTTCGGTCCCTTGTGGTTGTTACAAAACGGGCACGCGAGCGCAAGATTGCCTTCGACCGTTGGCCCCTGGTGTTGAAGAGCGATCACATGATCGACAGGGAAGGTCAGACGGGAAAACCGTTGCGGGAGGCGGCAGTATTCGCAGACATTTCCCGCACGCTGCCGCACCAGTTCTTCGAGAGTGCGGTCCATGCCGGCTCACGCTGCGGAGTTGTGCTGCCTTAGCGAGACTCGCGCTTTGGATTGGAGGATCGTCAGCAGCGCATTGGCCGCGACAAAGTCGTCGAGGTCCGCTTGTTCCTGCTCGGTCAGAGTCCCAAGCTGAACCTTGTGTGCAAGCTCGGCGTAGCGGGCCTGCTCCTCAGGCGAGAAATCGAGTGACAGGACGTACCGCGCATGCTCGTCGGAAAATCCGCCGGTTCGGGGTTTGATGACTCGCTCAAGAACGGATGCGCCGGTAGTCATAATCTTGATTATATCGCCCCAGCGCCCGAACGGATTGAAAAAAAAGATGTCGCCATCCCTCTCCATGATGACTCATCGCGCCTCGAGGATCGCCGCCCACAAGTGCATCGTGAAGCTCGCGCAGACCTGCCAGGATCTTCTCCTCTCCCCGCGGTGGTTTGCCATGGATTTGACGAATAAGATGAGGCGTCAATTGCGCCGGCGCAGGAGATGACCATGAGAGCCAAATCAAGTTCGCGAACGCGCCATTCGAAAGTGAACCTGACTCCCGGCGAGCGCGACTTTGCCGCCCTGGACAATTGGGCGCGGAACCTGAAATTATCCGATGGCCGCGCGCTCACGGCTGCCGAGCGTCGCGAGGAGAAGCTTGCGCGCAGCGTCGGCCGACCACGCAAACCCGAGTCGGCCAAAGCCAAGCGGCTCATGATCAGCATGACTCCGGAACTGATCGAGGCCGCCGGCATCTACGCGAAACGAACCGGCCGCACGCTCTCCGGCCTGATCGCAGAAAGCCTTGAGGAAAAACTCAGGCGCCGGGCATCGTAAGGCGCAAAAGCGAGAGCCAGACCACTAAACGCAGGATGAAAGACCCGGGGCGCAAGGTTGGTGGAGAGCAATGATGTGATCGACTGGGAACGTTAAGCGGGAAAACCGCTGCGATGTGCTCGGCGTCGCCGGAGCAATGCGATGCCGGCGATGCCGATCAGGAGCCCTGTCGCCGGCTCGGGCACGGGGGGGCCGGCGACCAGCGAGCCGACGTAGATTTCCGGCCCGGTTCCGGTGGCGCAGCCGGTGCTGGCGGTGAATCCGAAATAGCCCATGTTGCTGCCGGCCAGGGAACTCAGCGACGCCGGCAGTGCGACGTTGTTCAAACCGATCGGGTTCCCGTTCAGCAGGACCGTCAGCGCGCCGTTGGGGAAGCTGATGTCCGGGGCCTCGTAGTTGACGGTCAATTGATTGCTGGAGTTGCTGAGGTTCTCGCTGCCGGTCTGCGTGGCCGGCGACGCGGCCTGCGTGTTGAGGTTGGCGTTGGTGGAACGCCGGATCTCCCATCAGGCCCGGCGAGTGGCGTTGTTACCCCTTCCTGCCGTTAGCCCCGGCCGAAGAACTCAGCTACGATTGAGCCGTTATGAGCACCACCGAACTGCGACGTGAGATCAAGAAAGCGGTCGACAAGCTCCCGCCCGAGCGGTTGGCGTCGCTGTCTGATTACGTTCATTTCCTGGCCCGCCCTCCACTGGAGCAGCGCCTCGCGGCTGCCGAGCGCGCGATCGCCGCCGGCAAGGGTGTCGACTGGCGCAAGGTGCGCTCGGATGTTTAATGTGGTACTCTCGCCCGAGGCGCAGGCATTCTTCGCGGCGGCCGACAGGCCCCTGGCGCGCAAACTCGCCCGCTGCTTCAGACAATTGGAGCAGGAGCCCCGACGCGGCAACAACATCAAGGCCTTGAAGGGCAAACTGGCCGGACTTTCGCGCTTCCGCGTTGGTGATTGGCGGGTCATCTACCGGATCGATGATGCCGCAAGCCGGGTGCTGGTGCTGAGCATCGCACACCGGCCGGGAAGTGTACGAATGACATCGCACGAAGACGTGGAGCGGAACGCCGCCACCACCGTCTGGGCCGCGACCAGCCCGCAACTCGCCGCCCCCGGCGCCGTCTCGTGCGAGGACTGCGACATCCCCGAACTGAGGATGCACCACGCGCGGCGCGTGTTCAGTTGATACGGGCGGGCCATCTTTCCTTCGGATCAGTCGTCGGCTTCACCGCGGAGTTGTTCATGAGGCGGTGCCTCACCCAGAGAGGATGAAAATGGGCAACCGCCCTCAACTGGATTTTTGGCCGATCGGGGCCGTTCGACGGTCTATTTTCGGAGCAGGGCGCGGAGGGACGCGGAGGGTTCCAGCTTGTTGACCATCCGCTGGAGGCCGTCTTTGAGGTGAAGCACGTTGAAGTTGATCAGGAGCCCTATCGGGTTGATGTCCCTCGTCCGCAATCCTCCGCAATCCTCCGCGGTTGCTCTTTGCGGCTATTCTTGGAACAGCAACGGCGCGAATTCGTGCAGGCTTCGCCGCCAGGATTGCCACTCGTGGGCGGTCTGCGGGGAG
>DATHPP010000461.1:0-14832 GCA_035483795.1 Tepidisphaeraceae bacterium
TTTCAGGGCGTGCTGACCGGCGTGCCCAGGTTCGTGAGCGGTCACGACATCGGCGATGACCGGGATGCTGATGAAAAGACGGGGGGTGTAAAACATGGTCGCTGACCGGTCGGACATGGACCGCCGGGTTCTGCTGTTGGCGCCGACCGCACGGGACGGCCAGGCTACCGTGAGCGTGCTGGGGTCGTTCGGCATCGCCTGCGAGGTGTGCCCCACGCTCGACAGCGTCTGCGCCCAGTCGGCCCTCGGCGCTGCCGCCGTCATCCTGCCGGAGGAGGTGGTGCTTTCCGACGAGTCGGACCTGCTGGCAGATCGGCTGCGGCGGCAGCCCGTCTGGTCGGACCTCCCGGTCATTGTCTTGTCGCGGGCCGGCGCCGAGTCGCCGGCCGTCGAGAAGGCGATGGCCACGCTGGGGAACGTCAGCCTGATCGAGCGGCCGATGCGGGTCTCAACGCTGCTGAGCGTAGTCCGCGCCGCCGTCCGCGCACGGGAGCGTCAGTATCAGTTGCGCGAGCATCTCCGGGAGCGGGAGCGGTTGCTGGCCAGCGAGCGGGCCGCGCGGGCGATGGCCGAGGCGTCGGCCGCCGAGGCGCAGCGCGCCAGTGACGCCAAGAGCACGTTCCTGGCAACGCTGAGCCATGAGCTTCGCACCCCGCTGACGCCCGTGTTGTTGAACGTCTCGCTCATCGAGAGGCACGCGGGGCTGCCGGTCGAGCTGCGGGAGGACGTGGCGGCGATCCGCCGCAACGTCGAGCTGGAAAGCCGGCTCATCTCCGACCTCCTGGACCTGACGCGAATTGCCAACGGCAAGCTGCAACTCGACCAGCAGGACGTCGATCTGCACTCAATCGTCCGCGCCGCCATCGACATCTGCCAGCGCGAGGCATCGGCCAAGCTCGTGCTCGAGCTCAAGGCCCGGCGGCACGTCGTGCGGGGCGATACCACTCGACTGCAACAGATCTTCTGGAACCTCGTGAGTAACGCCGAAAAATTCACCGGCCCGGAGGGAACCATTACCGTGCGTACGCTGGACGCGCCCGGTAACCGGGTCCGGGTTCAGATCATCGATACGGGATCGGGGATCGATCCGTCTATCCTGCCCCGGTTGTTCAACGTGTTTGAGCAGGGAGACGCGCGGGTGACGCGACAGCAGGCGGGGTTGGGCCTGGGGCTGGCGATCTCCCGGAAACTGACCGAGGCCCACGGCGGGACGATCGCTGCCGCGAGCGAAGGTCGGGGCAGGGGCGCGACGTTTACCGTTGAATTACCGCTCCCAGAACCGTCGACTCGCACGACGGCGACGCCGCGGCGCCCGTCAGTCGCGCTTGCGTCGACCGGGCGGCTCAGGGTCCTGCTCGTGGAAGATCACGAGCCGACGCTCCGCGCCCTGGGCCGGCTGCTGCGCCAGATTGGGCACACCGTGACAGAGGTGACGACGGTCGCCTCCGCGACTGCGACCGCCGCCCAGGATGGTTTCGACCTGATCATCTCCGACCTGGGGCTGCCGGATGGGAGCGGGCTGGATGTGATGCGCAACCTGCGTGACCGCTACCAGGGGCGTGCGATCGCGCTGACCGGATTCGGGATGGAATCCGACATCATCGCCAGCCGCGAGGCGGGATTCGCGGCGCATTTGACCAAGCCGGTGGACCTGGTCACGCTGGAAGCGGCCATTCAGCGCGTTCTAGGCCCTGCGTTCGCGCCCAGGTAGGGCGGGCACGGCGCCGCCTTATTGCCCTCGAGAGCCAATCCTATGAACATCCCACAACTCTATGCCCAAAATGGAAATGTGGCCGGCTTCTGGGTCCAGCACCGCACGTGGCGCAACCACTGCGCCCAGGTGCAGACGGTTGGCGGATGCCGCGCGGGCCCGCTGCCCCGCAGCCACAGCGTGTCAATCGTCATGCACCTGTTCGACGTGCGGAGTGGCCGCTCGATTGAGCCGGGAGACTTCGGCGCGGAGGAGTCGGACCGCAACTACACCCGGATTGCCGATCCCCCGTGGTGCCGGCGGCGATCATAAGCCGGACACCTGTTCGGAAACCCAATCCCAATCGCCCGCGCAAGTCCTTGGAATGACAATCATGCGGTGCAAGAGCGATCGCGCTGCCGAATCCAGTTCCGCGGACGCCGACGCCAGCGCCGTCGCCGCGGCCCCGAGGTCGATCACAATCCCGTGGAACATTGCCGACACCAGCGGCTTGGGGACCGCGAGCTTGACGGCGTTCTCCGCGACGAGCTGTGCATAGGCGATGGTCGCCAGACATTGCCCGCTGCCCAGTCCGGCTTCGCTGTCGCGGGAGAACAGGGTTTCCGGATGATGCTCGCGGGCGAACTGGGCGAACGCCTTTGCCTGATGCATCAGCAGCCGCACGTTCTCAATCGATGACAAGGGCCCGTATGCCTCTGCGAATTCCGCGAACGTGACGCTGCCGAGGTCGTTGGAGCGGGCTTCCATCAGATATGGATTCTCCTTCAACGCGATCTCTTCGAGGAGGGCAGAGGCCGGCCGCGCCAATTGCAGGTCGGAAGCTGCGAAATACCGGGAGACCACTTGGGCGGCCAGGGCGAGGTTGATGTGCGCGCTGCCTTCCAGCGCGGGGATGAGCTGAATGTCCCGCAGCGCCATCTCGAAGTAAGTCTCCGCTTCAAATCCTTTTGCCCCCATGCACTCTGCGAGCAAACGAACCACCCCAACTCCCTCGGTGCTGACCTTCGCCTTCTGCACCGCGTTGAAAAGCAGGTATCGCCGATCGGTGGGGCTTGCCGAATAGAGGTAGTCAAGGGCGCGGAAGGCGAAGAGCTTCATCGCGCTCAGCCGGGCGAACGCCTGGGCCATTTTCGAGCGGATGTGGGGGATCGCGATGACCGGCTTGCCATAGAGCACGCGACCTTTGACATGGGCGATCGTCTCCGTCAGGGCGCGCTCGCAGATGCCGACGGAGCCAAATCCCAGGAAGAATTTCCCCAGCGTCACGGTTCCGAGCACGGCATCCCACGCCGCCCGGCCCTCTGCGATGAGGTCCTCGGGTCCGAACTCATGGTCGTTGACGGAGAACTCGCCGACGTAGGCTCCCCGCACGCCCAGCGTCCGGATTTTCCGTAAATTCCGAAACCCTGCCGCGTGCGGCGGTCGCAGTGCAAACAGGACCGGTGGCGATCGCCGTCGGCTCGCATCTCCGTCGTTTCCGTCGCGGTCCTGCCGCCGCGCCAGGATTGCGATGAGGGAGGCCGAGTTCGAGTTGCCGATGTAATACTTGCTGCCGTGGGCAACCAAACGCCCGCCCTCGCGCTCGCGCACAGTGAATTCGTTGGCCAGCAGGTCCGACCCGTGCCTCTGTTCCGAGGCGGCAAAAGCCAGCAGGCCGCCCGCCTCCAGGGCCTTTACCGCTTCCCGCTTCAGCTCCTCGTTATGACCCATCAGGATCGCGAACAGGCCAAGGCCCGTGACCTGAAGGCTGTATCCGTGGGCGGGACTGAAGTACGCAAACAGCTCCAGAAAACGGGCGAGCCGGAGCAGGTCCATCTCTCCGCCGAGAGCCGAATAACGCCGCGGCGATAGCAGGCGCGCGTAAATCTGGTGGCGACCCTGGAACGCGATCCAATCCTCATACCACCGCTCCTGCGCGTCCTCCTGCTTGAGCGCGGCCAGCCCCTTGGCTTGGAAGAACTGAAGCAGCTTCCCGGATGCATCGTTATCCAGATACCGTCGCGTCCTCCCGTCCTGATCTGCGGAGAAGGTTAGCGGCAAGGCCGACCATCGAACCTCCGCATCAGTGGCGCGGTCCGCGGGACCAACCAATTCAGCCGTCGACGATCGCATTGACTCGTCTATCGATGCTCCAGTCGTTTGCGCCCCATGCCAGCATGACAGAAAGGCCACCCATGGTCACTCGGGAAAATCGGAAACGTCCGGCAAATTTGACGTATCTGCCGCTCGCAACACGAGCCTTTGACGCGACCGCGCCGTACGCCTATATTCGCTTAAACGGATATGAAATCAACCACTCGGGGATCTCGCGTCGATGTCATGTTCCGTGCCTTCTCAGATCGGACGCGGCTGCGCATCCTCAATTTGCTCAAACCCGGGGAGCTCTGCGTATGTGATCTGGTGCGCGTGCTGGAACTGCCGCAGCCCAAGGTATCACGGCATCTGGCGTATCTCCGAAGGGCCGGGCTCGTCGCCGGCCGCAAGGATGGGCTCTGGATGCATTACACGCTGCTTCCCGCGCAAAACAGCTTTCACCAGAAACTGATTGAGTGCCTCTCGTGTTGCTTCCAGGATGTGCCGGAGCTGGCAAAGGACATGAAGCGCCTCGGTCGCCGCGAAAATCCGACGGCGACGTGCTGCGGGTAATTCTTTTCGATCGGCACATTCGTCCATGCGAATCCAGTTGGAACGATCATGAACAAACCGAAAGTCCTGTTCCTGTGCACGGGAAACTCCTGTCGGAGTCAGATGGCCGAAGGATGGGCCAGGCGGCTTCGCGGCGATTCGGTCGAACCGTATTCGGCGGGCGTCGAGCCGCACGGGAAGAACGCCCGCGCCGTCAAGGCCATGGCCGAGGCGGGCGTGGACATCAGCCGACAGCGCTCCAAGCACGTCGACGAATTCAAGGACGTGGCGTTCGATTACGTGATCACCGTGTGCGATCAAGCCAACGAAGCCTGCCCCGTTTTTCCTGGAAAGACGAAGCACATTCACGTTGGCTTTGACGACCCGCCCCGCCTGGCGAAAGACGCGCGGACCGAAGAGGAGGCGCTGGGGCACTACCGGCGCGTCCGTGACGAGATCCGCCACTTCATCGAGCACCTCGATCAGTACATCCCGCTTGCGAAGCGCGAGCCCAAGACGGGGGCGCGGAGGGGATGAGGAAGTACGCCGCCGAATTACTTGGGACGTTCGGGCTGGTCTTTGCCGGCACGGGCGCGATCGTCATCGACGCCGTCAGCGGTGGCGGCGTCACGCACGTCGGCGTTTCGCTCACGTTTGGCCTGATCGTGATGGCGATGATCTACGCCGTGGGCGACGTATCCGGCGCTCACCTGAATCCCGCCGTCACGCTCGGCTTTTACCTGGCCGGCAGGTTGCCCGGGCGCGCCGTCCTTCCGTACGTCCTGAGCCAGGTGTGCGGCGCTTTTCTGGCAAGTGTCACGCTGCTGGCGTTGTTCGGCAACCGCGCCTCGCTCGGCGCCACCGTGCCCGCCGGCCCGGCGTGGCAATCGTTCGGACTCGAGACGCTCCTCACTGGCCTGCTCATGTTCGTCATCCTCTGTGTCTCCACCGGTCCCCGGGAAGTGGGGACCATGGCGGCCATCGCGGTGGGCGGCGTCATCGCCCTGGAAGCGCTCTTTGCCGGACCCATCTGCGGCGCGTCCATGAACCCGGCGCGTTCGCTGGCACCTGCGGTCGTCAGCGGGAATTTTCGTGGCCAGTGGGTTTATCTGGCGGGCCCCGTTCTCGGCGCCACAGCGGCGGTGCCGCTCTGGCGGCTCATCCGTGCCAACAGGCCGACGCAAGACGTCCAAATTCCGATGTAAGAGTCGGCATCGACATGACCCCGGCAATGATCGCAAGCGCGAAAGAGAACGCCCCCGACTCGAAGCTCGAGGACGTCGAACTTCGCCGCGAGCGTGAACGTCTACGCAATGAAGCCGGTCCAATGACTTGCGTCAACGGCGAAACCACGGCCTTGTTGCCGGATCTTCAGGGTCCAAAGGCCGGAACTGGGGAACTAGGATTCGAACCTAGACAAGCAGATCCAGAGTCTGCTGTGCTACCGTTACACCATTCCCCAAGCGATTACAACTGGCGGATTTTACGGGGTTAGGATCAAAGATCAAGGTTTGGCTTGCGTGAAGGGTTCGGGCACTCTTGGGCAGAAGGACATCTTGGACACCAGCCGGGCACCCATCCCGTCAACATCTACTTCATCCGCGCGTCGTTTTCGATTTCGGGGGCGATGCGCTCGACGTAGTACATGATCTGCTCGTCGACATCGTTGAACTCGCGGTCGCGCCGGGAAAAGACGCGCCGGGTCACCTCGATGGCTTTGTCCATGCGGTATTTTTCCGGGCCATCGCCGGTCTGGAAGGTGAAGCTGGGAATGTAGCGGCAGGAGGTTCCGATGCCGTCGAGCATGCTGTAGAAGCCGAGGTAAGCGCCCGCGGAGAGCCGGCTGAGGATGGCGGTTTTGCTGTGGTCCCCGATGACCGAGCCGAGGAACTGGCGGCCGGTGGGGATTTCGCGGCTGCCGATGCGGGCGCGGATTTCGCCGTAGGTGTTTTTCAGGTTGCTGGTGGTGGTGCCGCTGCCGAGGTTCACCCATTTACCGATGTAGCTGTGGCCGACGAAGCCTTCGTGGGCCTTGTTGGAGTAGCCGAGCATGACCGTGTGCGAGACTTCGCCGCCGACCGCGCACAGGTTGCCGATCGACGTCCCTTCGCGAATCTGCGTGAGCGGCCGGATGCGCGCCGCTGCGCCGATGTGACAGGGGCCGACGAGCACGGCATTGGCCCCGATCGACGCCCCGCGCCCAATCATGACCGGCCCGCGCGAGGCATCGAGCACGCAGCCGGGCCCGAGCTTCACGTCGGGGGCGAGCCACACGTCTTCCTCGCGGACCATGTGATAAGGCCCGGCGGGTTTGGTCGCCGACGCCTGGCCATACAGGTCGATGTAATCCTCCATCAGCGACTCGTCGTTCCAGTGGATCAGGTCCCAGAGCGAATCGACGAGGCGCGCCCGCGGCGTGGTGTGGGGCAGCTCAAGCAGTTGAATCCAGCGCGGCGATCGGTCGATCACGTCCTTGGGACTCAGGCCCGGCCGCCGGACGTGCGCCAGCCGAACGATTTCGCCTTCGTCGATGGCGACCGCCTCCTCCGAAAGCCATTCAAAGTCGCCAAAGTGGACGGTCCGTGCGTTGAACAGAAGCGCCGGATCGTCATCGAGCGGCTGGTTGATCCGCGTCGGGACTTTCAGGTGCGGGAGGATGCGATCGCGGCAAAAGGCCTCCATCTCGGGCCGCACCCACAGCGTCAGCCGCGTCGGCTTGAGATGACGAATCTGCTTCTCCAGCAGGCTGCTGGCGCCGGTCGCCAGGGCGAAGACCGGCCGGCTCAGCGACAACGGCGCAAACGCCCCCCAGCGGGAACCTTCAAAGATCACAACATGCATGCGCTGTCATCATACCGTCGCCAGTGGGGCGAAGAAATTCGGTGTGGTGGTCGCGAAGGGCAAGCCACGGCGAATCCTGACTCGAACCCGGACGCCACGGCGCGGATGATGCAAAAGCAACGCGGGTGCGCCACTATTCTTCCCGCTCCATCCTTTCCTTCACGGTGAAAACATCTTCCTCACGGAAGCGTGAACGCGACGAACTGATCTCCACTGCGGGTGCGCTGTTTCCCACCCCCGCCGGCGGCGATGACGACGTATTGTTTGCCGTTGACGGCGTAGGTGCATGGCGTGGCGTAGCCGCCAGCGTCGAGTTTGAATTCCCAGAGGAGCTTGCCGGTGGATTTGTCGAAGGCGTGGAACATTTCGTCCTTGGAGCCGCCGATGAAGACGAGGCCGCCGGCGGTGACGATGGTGCCGCCGAAGTTTTCCGTGCCGGTTTGCGGAATGCCTTTGGCTTTGAGCTGCGGATATTCGCCCAGCGGCACCTGCCAGAGGATTTCACCGCGATTGAGATCGGCGCAGATGAGCAGCCCCCACGGCGGTTTGACGGCGGGATAGCCGTCGGGGTCGTTGAAGTAGTCGTAATTCGTAAAGACGAATCCATGGCGGGCGTCGGGCTTGACGCGGCAGAAGAAGGGGACGTTGTTGGTGTTGACGTAGAGAAATCCGGTCGTCAGATCGAACGAGGCGCCGGCCCAGGTGGCGCCGCCGTGATAGCCCGGGAATTCGATCGTGCCCTGCGTGGTGGGCGCCAGGTTGGCCGCGCCGTGCGGGTGGTGCTTGAGGATTTTCATCACGTATTCGTGCGCTTCGGGTGAGATGTTGGTGGCGTCATCATCCGTGAATTCCTGTTTTGAGAGGGCGGGTGGCTTCACCGGGACCGGCTGCGTCGGCGAGGCGTGCTCGCCCGGCAAGGTCGAGGGTGGCGCGGGGACTTCGGTGACGCCGAAGAGTGGCTTGCCGGTTGCGCGGTCGAGCACGAAGCAGTAGCCGGTTTTGGTGACCTGGGCGACGGCGTCAACCTGCTTGCCGTCGTGGTTGACGGTGACGAGCACCGGCGGGCAGGGATTGTCGTGGTCCCATAGATCGTGATGCACCGTCTGGAAATGCCAGAGTCGTTTGCCGGTGTGGGCGTCCTGGGCGAGGACGCAGTTGGAGAAGAGGTTGTCGCCGGGGCGGTCGGCACCGTAGAAGTCGCTGGTAGCCGAGCCGGTGGCGCTGAAGAGGACGCCGGCTTTGGCGTCGAGGGTGAGCCCGCCCCAGGCGTTGGCGCCGCCACGAAGCCGCCAGGCGCCCTGGGGCCAGGTTTCCGCGGCGTATTCGCCCTCGCGGGGGATCGCGTGGAAGCGCCAGACTTCCTTTCCACTGCGGACGTCGAAGGCGCGGTTGTCGCCGGGCGAGGCGGGGGAAGCTTCGCCATTGGCGAAGCCGAGGATGACCAGGTCCTCGAAGACGATCGGCGCGGATGTGGGGCCGTAGGGAAGCTTTGCCACTTCGCGATCGAGCCCGCTGCGCAGATCGACCGTGCCGCCGGTCCCGAAGGCGGGATCAGGTTTTCCTGAGGCGGCGTCGAGCGAGATCAGGCGGCCGTCCGTGGTTCCTACCAGGATGCGGCGTTGCTGCCCGTCCGACCAGAATGCCACGCCGCGATTGACGCCGTTTGCGATGACCAGGTTGTGATCGGCTGAGCCGACGTGGGGGTCGTAGCGCCAGATTTGCTCGCCGGTGTCGGCCTTGAGGGCGACGACTCTGGTGGTGACGGTGGTGACGTACATCACCCCGTCGATGACGAGCGGCGTGCACTCGATCGTGCCGCCGGAACGGCTGTCTCCGGTCTTATACCGCCAGGCGACTTTCAGTTGAGCGACATTGTCGCGGTTGATCTGATCAACGGTCGAGTAGCGCGTGCCGCCCTTGTCGTTGAACACGCAAGGCCAGTTGGACGCGTCATCGGGAGCGGCGGCGCCCAGATTCGGGGTCAGGAAAATTGCCAACAGTGCCGGTACGAGCATTTGCGACGGGCGTTGCCACATCGATTGTCTCCCATCAATTGCCGGCATTTCCACCTTCCGGACGGGAAGTATAACCCGCCGGTCCGGTTCCAGCGATCCAGAAGCTTACGGTCGACCGGATCCTGAAATAGTTTGACGGTCATCCGTGGTAGCGGATGATGGCGGCGTGGCGGAAATTCCTTGTGGCAACCCTGCGTTGATCGATCTGCGGTCGGAAGCGGAATTCCTGCGCGGGCATTGGCCCGGCGCCGCCAATTTTCCCTGGGAGCAGTTGCCAGGCCGGGCGCACGAGCTTCCGCCGAAGGATGCCGCTCTCCGGGTGGCGGATTCGGATCCACAGCGGGCGCACCATGCGGCCGAGTGGCTCCGGCGGCGTGGCCATCATGTCGAGATCGTTCCGCTCGACCCATTACAATTAACTGAGACCGGACACAGGCAAGTCCGCCTCTGGCAGCCCAATCCATTTCTGGTCGAGGCGCTGGAGCGGACTGGTGCGCCGAGGCGCGATCGTCGGGCGCTGGATCTTGCCTGCGGGAGCGGGCGCGATGCGGTTTACCTCGCCCTGGCCGGGTGGGATGTCCTTGCCGTTGACATCCTTCCTGATGCGCTGGACCGGGCGCGCGATCTGGCCCGGCGCAACGGCGTGAACATCACGACCGAACGATCGGACCTGGAGACGGGCGCAACTCTTCGGCCAGGGCAATTTGATCTGGTCGTGGTTTTTCGTTACTTGCACCGACCGCTCTTTGGCGCGCTGCGGGAAGCCGTGGCGGCGGGGGGCTACATTGTCTATGAAACCTTCCACGGCAAGACGCTGGAGACGGGCCGCCCGCCGCGAAATCCGGCGCACCTCCTGCAAAGCGGGGAGTTGGCAAACGCCTTCGACGGCTTTGAGATAGTGATCGCGCGCGACGCCGTCGAGCGGGACGGACGATATGTCTCCAGCGTGCTGGCCCGTAAATGAGGTTTCGCCGCAGAGACGCGGAGATCGTAGGGAAATCGCCACAGATGAACACCGATGGACACAGATGGATCACACGTGACACGGGTTTCCAACCGGTTTCCAACCCGTGCGAGGCTCCATTCCACGCGGCGCCCCGTTCCAGGCAGGGTCTTTCAAGATTCCCTCGGCGCCAGCACGGGTTAAAACCCGTCTCACAAGAATGCGTGCCATCGATGCCATCCTTCTTGTCTGTGTTAATCCGTGTTCATCTGTGGCGTTCTTCTGCCTTTTCTCCGCGCCCCGGCGGTGAACTTTTGTGGCGGTTCACGCCCGGCGATGGGGATTGCCGATAACAGAATTGTCAGAAGGAGAGGGATTTCCCTATGACGGAACAAGCAACCCATTGCCCGTTCCTGAACCGCACGGACGCACGTTGCGCCACTCATTTCAGTCTCGACCAGTTGGGCCACGCGTTCGCCTACTGCTTCGGCCAATACTCCAGTTGCCCGATGTATGCCGAGCTTTTGGCCGAGCGGCGGGAACGCCGGCACAATGCGTCGCACGGCACGGATGATGTTGATGTCCCTACGCCGCTCATCCCGGTCAGCTTCCACGGCCGCGCCGCCCAAGTCTCCGCCAACCGGCCGCGGCAACGAGCCGCCTGAGCTTCGGGCGTTTCTGCTTCACTTGGCGTCGGAGCGCGGGCTGGCCGACAACACGCTGCACGCCTACCGCCGCGATTTGCAGGACCTGGACCGCCATCTTTCCGATCGGCAGAAGAATTATCTCACTGCCGACACGGACGATTTCCGGTTCTACCTTCAAGACCAGACCCGACGCGGGCAATCCACCCGAACGGTTTCGCGACGGCTGGCGGCAATCCGCGCGTTCCTCCGATTCCTGGCTTCGATCGGGCATGACCGTGCGCATGTCCTTCAGCAGCTCGAGCGGCCCAAACCGGAGCAGCCGCTGCCCAAGGTACTGAGCCGGGCGCAGGTGAATCAGCTCATCGCGGCGCCGAATTCCAAGTCGGCCCTGTTTTCGCGCGATGTCGCGATCCTCGAGCTGCTCTACGCCAGCGGCCTGCGGGCCAGCGAACTGTGCGAGCTGAAGCTGCGGGACGTGAATTTGGACGTCGGATGCGTGCGCGTGCTGGGTAAGGGAAGCAAGGAGCGGATCGTGCCGCTCGGGCGGGCGGCGGGGGAGGCGATCTCACGATACGTGCGCGAGGACCGCCCCAGGTTCGACCGCCAACACGGTGAACGGCTGTTCCTCTCGCGAACCGGCAAGCCGATGGAGCGGATCGGCCTCTGGATGCTGGTGGAAAAGTACGGCCGGGGCAGCGGCTTGCTCAAATCGGTTTCGCCGCACACGCTGCGGCACTGCTTTGCCAGCCATCTGCTGGGCGGCGGCGCCGACCTCCGCGTCGTCCAGGAGCTGCTCGGCCACAGTGATATCAATACGACTCAGATTTACACCCACGTGGATCACACACGCCTCAAGGCGATGCACGAGAAGTTTCATCCGCGGCGGTGAGTACAGTTCCGCATCGAGTCGATAAGATGGTCCGGACGCGCAACGGCGCGCGGTGCGTCGAACGGGCAGGTCGAAGCTATGAGAATGATCATCGTCGGCGCGGGAGGTCATGGGCGGGTGGTGCTGGACATTCTCCGCGCCGCCGGGCAGCACGAAGTCGCCGGATTCGTCGACGCCACGCCGGCCTTGGCGGGGCAGAAGGTGGAGGGGCTGCCGGTATTTGGTCCGGCCAACGTCCTTCCCAAGGTGCGGCAACAGAAAATTCAGGGCGCCGTGGTGGCGATTGGAGACTGCCGAGTTCGGCAGAAATACGCCCAGGTCTTGAAGGAGAACCGGTTTCAACTGGTCAACGCGATTCACCCGCGGGGGAGCGTCGCGCCATCCGCGACTCTCGGCGAGAATGTCGTGATCGCGGCCAACGCTTGTGTCTGCGCTCATGCCGTCGTCGGCAATTCGGTGATTCTCAACACCAGCTGCGTGGTCGACCACGAATGCGAGATCGGCGACGGCGTCCATGTTTGCCCGGGGGCGATCCTCGGCGGCCGTGTTCGCGTCGGGGCCGAGGCGTGGATCGGCTTGGGATCCAACATCATTCAGTGCATCACCATCGGCCGTTCGGCAATCGTCGGCGCGGGCGCAACCGTGATCCGGGACGTGCCCGATCGCGCCACCGTCGTGGGCGTGCCGGCGCGGGTGATCAAGATTTCCGAAACCCCGGCCGGGGAGCCGTCGATTCAGTGACGGCTGACCGCCTTTGACGTTTGCCAGAGGCGGCCTTACCTTCTGGCCCATGGAAGAGTCTCTGCGGAGCAAGCTTAAGCCGGGCGCGAGGGTGAAGGTAACACAGCAGATCCCGGCGCGCGATTACACCTGGACCAGCGATGTCCGCGGCACCGTTGTCTCCTACGACCAGAAACAAACCGGAAGCTGGTACGCTCATTCCCGCGGCGACAAGCTCTGGCTCGACCGCCTGACGCTGCGCAAAGACGATGGCGAACTGACCACCCTGAACCTCGACGAATTCAGCCACATCGAGATCGAGAACGAACCGAGCAAGGTGTGAAGGAATTGCTGAATGCTGAATGCTGATTGCTGATTGAAAGACGGGCGCTAATCAGCAATCAGCAATCAGCAATCAGCAACGCATTTCCATGGACGCCGCCGTCTTCGGATTGATCGTCGCGGATGTGATCGCCGAGCCGATGGACTTGCGCCGGCCGCCTCTCCCCGGCGGGCTGGTGACGGCCAACTCGATGACGTTGACGACCGGCGGCAACGTCTGCAACTCCGGGATCGCGATGGCGAAACTCGGGTTGAAGGTCGCGGCGGCGGGGTTGGTGGGGCGCGACGTGCTGGGAAACGCGGTCGTCGAACGGATGAAACAGGCGGGGTTGGATACCTCGGCGGTTTTCGTCAACGACGCATCGCAGACCAGCGGCACGATCGTCGCCGTCGAGCCCGGCGGGGAACGATGCTTCTTCCACGTGCCCGGCGTCACGGCGCTGCTCGACGCCGACCTGCTCCGCCAATGCATTCCCATGTTTTCCCGATGCTCGGTGGTCCTGATCGGGTATTACGGCCTGCTTCCCCGCCTGACGCCCGATCTCCCCGAGCTTTTGCCCGAGATGCGCAAGGCCGCGCCGACGACGAAAATCGCATTGGATACCGTGAATCCGACCGGCTCGTGGGAGCAGCTCGAGCCGATCCTCCCGCACCTGGACATCTTCGCCCCCAGCCGGACGGAGGCGGCGGTGCTCACGGGAGAGACAGAGCCCGCTCGAATGGTCGCGGCGTTCCGTCGGCACATGAAGCAGGGGCTGATCGGAATCAAGCTCGACGCCCAGGGTTGCTATCTCGACGACGGTGGCCGCGCCGTCACCGTTCCTGCTTACCCGATCAATCTGGTCGACACGACCGGGGCCGGCGATACCTGGTTCGGCGGCCTGCTGACCGGCATGATCCGGGGCATGGGCCTGGAGCAGATGGGCCGTTTTGCCAACCGTGCCGCCGCCGATTGCTGCACCGCGCTCGGGGCCAGCACGGGCGTGAGGTCGTTTGAAAAAACGCTGGAGCGGCTGTAGACGAACCTGCGAAGAGGCGCAAGCCGCGACCGCCATGACGGCCAGCTTCAGGTGCTCCCGCGCCCGATTTCATCCTCGGCGTAAGCTAATGCGATTCCATACATTTCCAGGTCCAGGGCGACGGCGTGAATGAGTTCCCAGCCGCCGAAGAGCGTCTGGGCGTCTCCACCGGTGGCGATGATGTCGGGCCACTGACCCAGCTCGGTGGCGTACTGCTCGGTCAGCTCCTTGACCATTCCGCGGATGCCGTGATAGATGCCCTGGAGGATCGCCTGGGAAGTCGAGCGGCCGAAGGGTCCGGTCGGTATGACGAATTCCACCCGCGGCAGTTTGGCCGTCCGCTCCTTGAGGGCGTCGAGCTGCATCGCAACCCCGGGCGAAATCGCGCCGCCCAGAAACTCGCCCTGGTCGTTGCAGCAATCGACGGTGATTGCGGTGCCGGCGTCGACGACGACGCAGGCCTTGCCCATCTGTTCGTAGGCCGCGGCGACGTTGAGCACGCGGTCGACGCCGGTCTGCTCCGGCTGCTCCGTCTTCACCTTGATCGGCAGCTCGATGTCTTTTCCCACCCACAACGTCTTGCGGCCTGTCGCTTGGGCGACCGCCTGTTCGAGCGGCTCGTCGAGAAAAGGATTGACGCTGGCCGCCGCCACCGCGGCCCCTTCCCGCTGGCCGATCTGCGCCCATTGGTCGCCGATCTGCTTCACCCAATCGCCGCGCTGCCCGTGCGGGATGCGCACGACCGTTCCCAGCGTCCCAGCCGCGAAGGCCCCGATCCCCAGCCGTGAATTCCCCAGTCCCAGCGCCAGGAGGTTGATGTCCATAGGGCCCAAGTATAGCTGAAGCAACCACGCCCGCGCTTAGTGGCTGGCCTGGAGAAACTCGGTGATCTTACGTTGCTCGGGGCCGGTGAGGTTGGCGCGGAGGCGCATGTGCATGACCACGGCCTGCCACTGGGCGTCGTTGTAGCTTTGCGGGGGGCGGATGTTGTGACATCGCGAGCAGTTTTCCGCCCAGAGCTGGGCGCCACTTTGGGAAGAGGCGGCCTGGGCGACGTTGTGTTCGTCGTCGGCGGTCGAG
>DATHPP010000462.1:0-49229 GCA_035483795.1 Tepidisphaeraceae bacterium
ATTACCCGCAGCTCTTCCTCGGGGGTTGGATACCGCACAACGGTCATGAACATAAACCGGTCGAGCTGGGCTTCGGGAAGCGGGTAGGTTCCTTCCTGCTCGATCGGGTTCTGTGTCGCCAGCACAAAGAACGGCTCGGGAAGGTCATAGGTCTGCTCGCCGCTGGTGACGCGATGTTCCTGCATTGCTTCCAGCAATGCCGCCTGTGTTTTGGGCGGGGTTCGGTTGATCTCATCGGCGAGGATCATGTTGCCGAAGATCGGACCCTTGACGAAGCGGAAGACGCGTTTGCCGGTCGTGCGGTCTTCCTCGATCACCTCGGTGCCGGTGATGTCGGAGGGCATCAGATCGGGCGTGAACTGGATGCGACGGAAGCTGAGGTGGAGCACGTCGCTGAGCGTCTTGACGAGCAATGTTTTGGCCAGCCCCGGCACGCCGACCAGCAGGCAATGCCCGCGGCAGAACATCGCCGTCAGCACCTGCTCGATGACGTCGGCCTGCCCCACGATGGCCTTGCCCAGCTCGCGGCACATGGCCTGATATGCCTGTGCCAGTTCCTGCACCGTCTGCACGTCGGGATGAACTTGGCTGGCAGGCTGGATTGGGTCCGACCGAGGGTCCATCGGGAACGATGGTAGCTACCGGCGGCGTAGCAGGCACGTTGAAGCGGGCGCACGTCATCGGTTAAGCTCTGCCGCCAACCTTCAGGGAGAATCCATGAAACACATTCGGATCGTGTCTGTCCTGTTCCTCCTTGTCGTTGCCGCGGGCGTCGAATTCGCCGCCGGGAAGCTTGAGAAGGGTGATTACGTCGCTGTGATTGGCGACTCGATCACCGAGCAGCGCAAGTATTCGGTTTACATCGAAGATTACCTGGTGATGTGCCAGCCGGCGGCGGAGCTGAAGCAGACGCAGTTCGGGTGGAGCGGCGAAACGTCGTGGGGTTTCGAGCGGCGAATGCAAAACGACACGCTTCGCTTCAAACCCACCGCCGCGACGACCTGTTTCGGCATGAATGACGGCGGCTACAGCCCGATGAACGAGGCCAAGTCGCAGCACTATCGCGAGGCGCAAACGAAGATCGTCGAGCAGATGAAGCAGGCGGGCGTGCGTTTCATCGTCGTCGGCTCGCCGGGCTGCGTCGACGTACAGACGTTCCACAATCACAACCGCGAGCAGGCCGAGATGTACAACAAGACCCTGGCCGCCCTCCGCGACATCGCCAGGGAAGTCGCGCAGACGGAAGAAGTCGCGTTTGCAGACGTGTTTGAGCCCATGCACGATGTGATGGAGAAAGCCGAGGAAAAGTACGGCAAGGATTACCATGTCGCCGGTCCCGACGGAGTCCATCCCGATAACAACGGCCACCTCGTGATGGCTTACGCGTTTCTCAAGGGGCTGGGCTGCAAGGGCGAGATCGGAACGATCACCGTCGACCTGTCCTCGAACATGGCCCAAGCCACCGAAGGCCACAAAGTGCTTTCCATTCAGAACGGCGAGGTTGAAGTCGAAAGCTCGCGATACCCCTTCTGCTTCTACGGCAACCCGAGCAAGACCGACTCCACACGTGGCGTGCTGGAGTTTCTCCCGTTCAATCAGGACCTCAATCGCCTCATGCTGGTCGTGAAGGGCGGGGGGAGCGGAAAAGTGAACGTGACCTGGGGCGACTCGACCAGACAATTCGAGGGGAGCCGGTTGGAGGAAGGCATCAACCTGGCGGCGGAATTCCCGACCAACCCGTTCTCCAGGCCCTTCCAGAGAGTGGAGGACGAGATCCGCCGCAAACAGGAGCTCGAGACGCCGCTGGTCAAGCAGACGATCAACGAAATACCTGGTGTCGACCGATGGGCGCCGGCGGCCAAAGACCCGCTCGAACGCGCCGCCGCCGAGGGAATCCAGGCCGATAAGGATCTTCAGCAGGCGGTGACCGTGTCGGTGATCCCCGTGAAGCACACGATCAAGATTGACGTTGTAAAATAGTTGGCTGCGTTCGAGGATCGTCGGCTCCATCGTTGAGTGGGGTAGACTGCAAATCGGAGAACCCATGAGAAAACAGATTTTCGGTTCCGTTGGGCGATGGTTGGCGATCCTCGGCTTATCTGCAATGGTCGGCTGTCTGCCGTTCCCCCTGGGCGATCCCGGGAAGTCGCAGGTTGATCCCAGGCTCAGTGGCTACTGGGCTTCGATCTCGGAGGATGAAAAGGAAGTGATCGCGCTGTTTCCGTTCGACCAGCACACCTACGTGTTGGAAGACGTGAAGCTCAAGAAGCAGGACGACAAGTGGCAGCCGCAGGGTCCGCCGCAACTGTTCAAGGCCTGGCTCACGCAGGTTCGGCGGCAGCAGTTCATGACCCTGGAGTTTCTCCAGCAGCGCCTGTCTACAGGCACGACCGATCAGAAGGTGTATCCGGCGCTGCGGCTTACACCGACGCCGGAGGGGATGCTGGTGCGGATGGTGAAATCAGACTTCGAGCCGATGAAGAACGTCAAGAGCAGCGAGGACGTCGAGGCGCTGATCGCTAAGGAGCTGGATAATCCCGACCTGTACGGCGGCGATGGCGCCAAGTTTCGCCGGCTCGATCCGGACAACGACAAGGAAACGATTCAACTGGTGACACCCAGTTAAACGGCGAAAATCTTGTGGCACAGCCGCCCTCGGCTGTGTCTTCCGTTAAAGGCGGAAAATTCTTCGACGATCTACCTTCGACCTTCGGTCGAACACAGCCGAGGGCGGCTGTGCCACAAGGATGCCACAAAGAAGACAAGCTCCTGCTTGGCCGTGCCGATAAAACCAATGCCGTTCAGGCGGCAAAATCGGCATGTTGCGCAGCGTCCTCAAGATCATCTTTCTGATTGCCATCGTCTCCGTTGTCGCCATCCTGACGACAGATTATCGGTCCAGCCATTCGCTGGCGAACGATCTGCGCCGCGAACGCGAGCGCACCGAGGAACTAAAGCAGATCGTGCAGCGGCTCACGTCCGAACGCCGGGTGGCCGACGTGCTGGTGACCGATCAGCGGACGATCGCCGGCCAGTTGCACACGTCGATCGTGTTCGTCGAGTACGCCGGCGATGGCAGCGCGTTACCGGCCCGTCGCTTCACGCTGGTCGGGAAAATGATTCACCTGGATGCGATGGTCATCAAATTCGACGGTCAGTTCGTCGCCGACAACGACGCGCTCCGCGGCCACAGCATCGCGCTGTTTACGCGGGTGTATGGGGACGCCCAATCACCCGGAAGTGGTTCTCCGATCGACCCGCCCGGCGCCGTGCCGGTTGTCTACCGCAAGCCGGACAAGACCGTCGATGAGTTTGAGCGGCAGCTGTGGGCAGGTTTCTGGCGCCTGGCCGAGGATGCCGATTACCGGACGTCCATGGGCGTGCGCGTCGCCCAGGGGGAGGGCGTATGGCGTCCGTTTGAACCGGGGCGTCTCTACACGATCACGCTGGAAAACAATGGGGGACTGAACATTTTGTCCGAGCCGCTCAAGGGCGTATACGAGGAAGCCCTCAAGTCGCGGGGAACGGCCGGTTAAAGTTTTTCGCAAAAGCCAAATCTCCCAAATTTTTACCCATCTTAACTAAAGCACAGCACCCCATTTCTGTTCGACCCATAAATATTGACAGTTTGGGTAATTTGCGGTAAATGGTGAACTGATTCTTGAGCAGAATGCCCCTCGAAGTGTTACTATTGGATTAAGTTGTCATTTCAGATTCATGTGATAGCAGTTGAGATTTTGGCGAACTAGTGTCAAACTATGGGCGGCCTGATGATCCCGGCGCTTCTCTCGGTTGGGTGGGAGGCGGCGGTGTTCAACCGGATTCATTGGGCATAGTGGGATAAAGACATGTTAGGGGAGTCGCTTTAAGGGGACCACGAAGACCCAAAGTTGTCCGCGGGCGCCGACCGGCGACGCGGAACTTTGCGCCCGGTGGAAGGGCAGGGAAGGATTATGCTTGGCGGGACGTTTGCACCGGCTTTCGCAGAGCGCACGCCGGGGCAATCCAGCAGTTCGGATGTTCTTGGCAACGGCGCCCAGATGGAACGCGTGCTACGCCGCGAGATCGCACGCGCTGACCGGGGAGGACGGGGCTTCTCGCTTGTGCTGTTCCGAGTCAAATCGGGACCGACCGAGAGGACCACGCGGCTTCTGGCCGAGGTCCTGCTCAAGCGGGCTCGCCTCACCGACGAAGTCGGCTGGTTCTCGGACAATTATCTCTGCGCCGTCCTGACCGGAACGCCTCCGTCGGGCGCCAGAGTTTTCGCCGACGGTGTCTGCGATGCCGCCGGTCACCACGCGCCCAGGCCTCTGGCCGTGGTCTACACCTATCCGGCGGCGTCTTTCTCCGAGCACAACGGACACAACGGGGGGCATGGCAGAGCCAACGGTCATCGTTTCAACGGCGATGGCGCATTTTCACCGCTATCCGCCGCGGTGGCCGATCTTCGGGACAAAGACAAAGACATCGAATCGGAAACCCTGGACGGTTTCGTCCAGGCTGGATTCAACTCGGAGCTGAGCGAGCCCGGCCTTCCCGCCGGCTCCATGACGGAACTGCTCGCGTACCCGATGCCTTGGTGGAAGCGGGTCATCGATATCATCGGAGCGATTATCGGCCTGATGGTGCTTAGCCCCATCCTGATAGTCGCTGCCATCGCCATCAAGGTGACTTCTTGCGGTCCGGTCATCTTCCGGCAGAAGCGGTCTGGTCTGGGGGGCAGGCCTTTCATGATGTACAAATTTCGCACCATGATTAATGGGGCGGAAGCCAGACGGAAGGAACTCGAGGCACTCAACGAACAGGACGGCCCGGCTTTCAAGCTGGAGAACGACCCGCGGCTGACGAAGATCGGCCGGTTTCTTCGCAAGACCAGCATCGACGAGCTGCCGCAACTCTACAACGTCATCAAAGGCGACATGTCGCTGGTCGGTCCGCGGCCCTTGCCCTGCACGGAATCAGAAGAGTGCCTTCCCTGGCAACGGCATCGCATGAACGTCACGCCGGGCCTCACCTGCATCTGGCAGATCAAAGGCCGCAGCCGCGTCGCCTTCGACGAATGGGTCCGCATGGATATGGCGTACATCGGGCGGCGCAGCTTGTGGAAGGATTTGCAGATCATTTTTGCCACCATTCCCGCGGTGCTCCTGAGGAAAGGGGCCAAGTAGGCCATGGGTGGAACCCAGATCAGCAACCCCGTTCGATACAGCGTATTCGGCGTTCAGGTCAGCTCGACCTGCTATGACGAGGTGGTGGCGAGGGTGATGGAGGCGGCTGCATCGGGCCAGCCGGGCCTGCTCGACTTCATGCCGGTTCACCTGCTCACTGAAGTCGCCCGTCGCCAGGACCTGCGGGCGATGCTGGACGATTTTGACATCGTCGCCCCCGACGGGCAGCCGGTCCGATGGGCCCTCAACTATTTTCACGGCGCCGGCCTGACCGACCGCGTTTACGGACCGGAGTTGATGCGCCGTCTCTGTGCGGCGGCGGCACAAAAGGGCATTCCTATCTACCTTTACGGCGGGACGGAAGACGTTCTCGCCCGGCTCAGGGAGCGACTTCTGGGCTGGTTCCCGAATTTGTCGATCGCCGGCGCTGAGTCGCCCCCGTTCCGCCCGCTCACCGACGAGGAGCACGAGGAAACCGTCGGGCGGATCAATGACAGCGGCGCTGGGATTGTCTTCCTCGGCATCGGCTCGCCCAAACAGGAGATTTTCGCCCATCGCCATCGCCACGATATCCGCGCCGTGCAGCTCTGCGTGGGCGCCGCCTTCGATTTTCATGCCGGCGTGAAAAAAATGGCCCCGCCCTGGATGCAGAAGCGCGGGCTCGAGTGGCTCTTCCGGGTCATACAGGAGCCGGGGCGATTGTGGAAACGATACCTGATCGCCAACAGCACTTACCTGGCGCTGTTCGCCCGCGAGATTGTGCTGCGACGACTCAGGGGCCTGCGTCGGATGTTTCCCCGTCGGGTCGACCGGTCCCCCGCAACGTAAACACACCCGTCCGCCGGCCGCTTGCGGTTTCGCGAGAATTGCGCAGCGACAGCCTATTTCTTCTCGAGCTCGACAGCGACGGCATCAATCGCAACAGCATAACCGGCCAGAGCACGCGCCACGCGCTCGATCTCCTTCTCCGCTTCTTCGTAGTGTTTCTGCTCGATTCCTTCCCGGATGCCCGGCAGGGTCTTGGCGCCATAGCCGGTATAAAAGCCCGGCGCATAGATCAGGTTCTTGAACCAAGGCCGGCGGGGCAGGCCATCGGCGCTGGTCAGCCGCCGCTCCGTCTGGATCAGCTGCGCGTTGACCGATTCCAGCATCCGCCCATCCGGCGGAGCAGGTTTAGTTGTAAATGATTTGATCGCAGTGGAATACCGGGCGGCGCTTTTGTCCAGCGCGGTCAGCGCATTATCAAGCGGCGCGAAATTCAGGAAGGGCGGGACGTCTTCCCGGGGCGGCGGCAGGGTCGGACGCCGGGGATCGGATGCCGCGTCGAACAGGCCCTGCTCGATCGCCTCGTTCTGCTCGCGGATTTCCTGCTGACGGTCGGATAACAGCTTCTTCACCTCGTCGGCGTACTTGTGCATCGTGTCGGCGCAATCGACAAAGTCGTAGGGCAGCACGTCGGCGTCGGCAAAGCGCATGAGCATGGTGCCGGCGGTCTGGGCCATGGCCCGGCCGTAAACGAAATCCGTATCAGAGAAATGCGTGTACCAGTAGAAATCGTCGTAGACAGAGTGGTAGACGCCGCCGCGGTCTTCGCCGGTGTATGCGAGGTTCAGAGACGCAATTCCCAGGTGATCGATGAACGCCGTGTAGTCGCTGCCGGAGCCCAATGGGCCGATGCGGAGATCGGCGCGGGTGCGAACCTCCTTCATGTCCTGCGTCCGGGCCGTCGTCAGAAGCCGTGCCTTCAGGCGTTTGGCGACGGAGATGTTTTTTTCCGGATCGATGATGTCGCGCGCCACCGAATTCACGAACTTCTCGAGGGAATGCGAGCCTTCAGCGCTGAGGAACCCGCGGTCGTTGGTGTCGGAATTGACGTAGAGCGCCGCGTGGGCGATCAACTCATCGGCATGGTCCTCGCACCACTCGGTCGATCCGAGCAGGCCCGGCTCTTCGCCGTCCCAGGCGCAGAAGATGATCGTTCGTTTGGGCTTCCATCCCTGCTTGAGCAATTCGCCCATGGCGCGGGCTTCTTCGAGCTGGGTGATCTGGCCCGAAATGGGGTCCGCGGCGCCGTTGACCCAGGCGTCGTGGTGGTTGCCGCGGATGATCCATTGATCGGGGGACTCGGCGCCTGGGATTTTCGCGATCACATCGTAAATGGGTTTGATGTCCCAGTTGGCGGCAACTTTGAGGTGAACCTTTGCCGGGCCGGGCCCGACGTGGTAGGTGATCGGCAGGCCGCCGCGAAAATCTTCCGGTGCGATGGGCCCCGCAAGGGCCGCCAGCAGGGGCCTGGCATCGCCATAGGAAATGGGAAGGACGGGGATCTTCGTGATCGTCGGGCAATCCTTGATCGCCAGCCGCTTGACATCGCCTTTGGCGGCGACACCGGGCGTCAGTGGGTCGCCCGGGTACAGGGGCATGTCGGCGACGCTTCCGCGCTGAACTCCGTTGTCGTTCCGCATCGCGCCGCGGGGGAAAACGTCGCTCTCGAAATAGCCGTCTTCGTGAGGATCGGAATAGATGATGCACCCGACCGCCCCGTGCTCGGCGGCGACCTTGGGCTTGATCCCGCGCCACGAGCCGCCGTACCGGGCGATCACAATCGCCCCCTTCACGGAAATCCCCAGGCGGTCGAGCGTCTCGTAATCCTTTGGGACCCCAAAGTTGACGTACACCAGCGGGGCGGTGACGTCGCCGTCGATGGAGTAGGCGTTGTAAGAAGGAAGCTGCTCCGATTGCTGATCCGAAGTCGGATCGCCCGCGACCGGGGGCTCCTGAAGCCTGGCCGCGAAGTGCGTCGGTTCGATCAGCTCGACCAAGCGCTCCTTTGGAGTCGGAAACAGAACGTCATATTGCTCGATATGCGCGTCCAGTCCCCACAATTTGAACCGGGCCAGCAGCCACTCGGCGTTGTCCTTGTCGTAAGACGAGCCCACGTGGTGTGGCCGGGCGCTGAGCCGCCGCATCGTCTCGCGCAGCACCTTCGGATCAGGAAGCGCCCGGAATTTCTCCTCCCAATCCCGCTGCGTCTTCGAGCTCGCGGGTGTGAACCCGTAGAGCGTGTCGTTCGCCTTTAACGACTGCCCATGTGCACCAAGCGGCATTGCGATAACGATCGACAGGCACGCCGAAAGAAGCAGTGGCTTCATATTTCTCCCTTGGATGGCGGCGCGGGATTCTAATCGAGAGCGAATCGGAAAGCATTTAGCTAAGCCTTTGCGCACCAGGAATGCCACGCCTGGCGGTAGGCGGATTCCAGATTGCGGACGTAACGCCGGGCGTCCAACAGGGGCGAAGCGGCCAGCCGGTCGCGGAGGGTCGTGCGAAATTCAGCCAGCGTCGCGGGCGCCTTGGCGAGGTCCGCGGCGCGGTCGAGGTAGGCTTCGAGCGAGGTCGCGATCAAGTCCGCCAGCGGAAGGTTGCGCAGGATGCTCGCGCCGGCACGGCCCAGCGGCATTTTTCCTTCCAGCGTTACCACCGGCACTCCCATCCAGAGGGCATCGAAGGTCGTCGTGCCGCCGCCGTAGGGGAACGGGTCCAGGGTGATATCGATTTGGTTGTAGAGGCTCAGATACTCGCGCAGCGGCAGGCGGGGAAAGAGCAGCAATCGGTCGCCGGGGATTCCGCGCGAGACGAGCCGGCGGATGACTGATGGATTGGCCTGGCCGCCCGGTACATGCAGTGCCAACCGGCTCCCCGGAACGCGCTCGAGCAACCTGCCCCAGAGTTCAGCCACGGCGTCATTCACCTTCGCCAGCGTGTTGAACGAACCGAAGGTGAGAAAGCCGTTTTTCTCGACCGGCGGCCGTCCGACCTCGGGCGCATCGGGCGGCGGACGATAACACCAGTAACACTCGCCAAGCGGCAACAGCTTCTCGGTAAAAAACCGCTCGCAGCCGGGACCCATCATGTGCGGATCGCAGATACACCCATCCATCTGCCTCAACCCGCTGGTGCCGCAGTACGCGAGGTGGGTGATCTGGAGCGGCGCCGGCTTCTGGGCGAAGACCCGCAGCCGGCAGCCGCGCATGTGCAGGTTCAGGTCGATCAGGATATCGATGCCGTCCTCGCGGACGAGCTTGGCCAGCGCCTCGTCGCTCAGCCGGCCCGTTTGCCGCCAGGTCGGAACATGGCCTTTGAGTTTCGCCGAGAAATCATCTTCCCTCGGAGCGTCGCTGTAGCAGACAACGTCGAAGTGCTCCCAGTCATGGTGCTTGAGGATCGGCTCCATGAAGAAGCCGACGACGTGGGTGCGGAGATTGGGCGAGAGATAGGCAATCCGCAATCGCCGGTCGGGCGTGCGGTCATTGAGGTGCGGCCGCGAAAGCGGCCCCTGCGGATCGGCAAACTTGGCCGCCCACTGGCGATGCTCATCAAGCACGTGCAGCGGCGTGGTTTGCGGATCAAAATGCATCGCATAACAAAGATTGCTGTGCGCCTCGCGGTATTGGCCGTTGAGCTGCACCGCCCGCCGAAACGCGTCGATCGCCTCCCCGATCCGGCCGGCCTCGCGGAGGCAGCTTCCCAGCATGTTCCAAGCCACTGAAAGATCGGGGGACAGTGAAATCGCCTCGCGGAATTCGGCTTCGGCGCGGTCGAGCTGGTCCTGCGCGCGGAGGACTTTACCGAGGTTGAGATGAGGACCAGGATTGCCAGGCTGAAGATGCGCCGCGGCACGGAAGCATTGCTCGGCCTCGGCGGTCTTTCCCTGGTCCAACAGCAGGACCCCCAGGTTGAGGTGGGCCGGCGCCAGCTCGGGCCGCAGCCGCAGCGCCTGCCGCAGCTCGGAAATGGCGCGATCCGCCCGACCCATGTTCCCAAGGGAAACCGACAGGTTGTAATGGTAATCCGCGATTCGCGGATTGGCTTCGATGGCGCGTGCAATCAACTGTGCCGCCTCGGGATGCCGTCCGAACTTCTGCGCGATCATTCCCAGGCAGTGGAGCGCCGGGGCATCGTCGGGCGCTTCGGCCAGGACCTGCCGCGCCAGCGCCTCGGCCTGCGCGATCCGGCCCGCCACGAGATGTTCGAGCGCCTTTTGATTTGTTTGGGAGCGGTTCTGCGCCGACATGGGATGAATCTTATCGGCAGGGCCGGACCGAATCACCGCCGCGCCTGCTTTGACCGCGAATCTCTCAGGCCGTTATGATCGATCGATCGAATAATGTCAGTTTCTTCCCGCCGAGTCGTCGTCGTTTGCCCTTCAAATCCCAAGCCGTCGGGCGGCGTGCGAAAGATGTATCGTCATGTCGACGTTCTCAACGCCAACGGTATCCCGGCGGTGATCCTGCACCACGAGGTGGGCTTTCGCTGCACGTGGTTTGCGAACCAGACCGCGGTCACATATCCGCCGGACGCATGGCCTCCCAAGCGATCGGAGGTACTGCTGATTCCCGAACTTTTCATCTGGCAATTCGTGGGGCAAGCGCCGGACACACCCAAGGTGGTTTTCAATCAGAACGCCTATCAGACGTTTCGCGGCCAGAGCATCGCGCATCAGGTCAGTCCCTACGGTATGCCCGACTGCGTCGGATCGATCGTGGTCTCCGAAGACAGCCGGCAATACCTCGAATTCGCTTTTCCGGCCCATCGCGTGTTTCGGATCCACAATTCGATCGATCCCTCGGTCTTTCATTTGCCGACCGACGGGCGCAAGAGCCGCCTGATTGCCCTCATGCCACGAAAGAGCAGCCACGACGCCGCCCAGGTTCTGAACCTGCTGCGGGGCCGCGCCAATCTACGGGGTTTTGAGTTTGCCGTCATCCAGGGAAAGAGCGAAGCTGAGACGGCGCAAGCTCTCCGCGACTCGATGGTTTTTCTGAGCTTTAGCACGCAGGAGGGCTGTCCCATGCCGCCGCTGGAAGCGATGGCCTGCGGGTGCCTGACCGTTGGGTACGACGGCCGCGGAGGCCGGGAATATTTTGACGACCGGCATGCCATCGTCGTCGAGCAACAGGATGTAATCGGATTTACCGCTGCCGTCGAGCAGACGATCGCCCGCCTGGATAAGGAGGACGTGGTTCTCGGAGAGATGGTGCGCGCCGCTTCGCAGTTTGTGTCGAGCACCTACACGCCGCAGCGCGAGGAACAGGACATTGTCGGGGCGTGGCGCGACATTCTGGCGCAAATCTGACGTTGAGTAAGGGGCCGTTATGTCGCCGCCGCGTCGGCTGATCGATCTGCCAGGGCCGGCAGCTCCAGCGCGCCGACGGCGCAGCACATCGCGCCGATCACGAAGAAATAGTAATTGCAGAATGCCTGCTTATTGAAGGCGAAGAAGGCAAGGAGGATGAAGCCGAGGGACAAGGCGAAGCCGGCGGGGGTGCGTGGCGCGCGCCAGAGAGACAGGGCCAGTGTGACGACGGCGGCCAGCGTGGACCAGAACAACGCCGTGAATGGCTCGGTCACCAGGTGCCCGCGGAATCCATACCAGACCAGGTAACTGAGCGCGTCCCAGCGGAACGGCGCCAACTCCTGAACTGTAACCGTTGATTTCCCGAAGGCGTGAAAATCCAGGAGCGCCAGCGGCAAGGTCACGGCGCAGGCCACCAGTGCGGATTGCCACAGCAGATTGAACCCGTCGCGCCATTTCCAGCCGGGCGGAAGCAGGAAAAATGAGATCGGCAGCGCCAGCACCATATACTGCTTCGTCGCCAGGAGAAGACCCAGTGCGATCGGCAGGAACCGGGAGCGACGGCACGCGAGGAAGACCGTTGCGGCCAGCAGCATGATTGTGAACGGTTCCGTCCATGCCCGCCCCAGCACGAAAAAAATCCGCGGCGTGAACAGCAGCAGCGCCGCCGCCAGTTTGGAAACCACTCCAGGACGACTGTAGCCGATCAGCAGGCCCGATACCGCCATCGCGCAAGCCTGGGCGTAGCGATGGTCGTGGGCGATCGCATATCCGAGGCTCGCCAGCAGCAGACTTACCGGCGGATAGGGAAAGCCAAACTGGAGCCGGTCGTTCACGACCAGCCCGTTCCCGTACACCTGCTGATGGCCGGGAAACGTGCTGTGATAAATGTCGGGGAACGTGATCGAGTAGGGATTGCGTCCGTGAAGAAGCGCATCTGACGCGTCTTGCTGAAATACCCACACATCGATGTGCGGGTTGGGCGAAGAGCGGATCATCCAGATCGAGAGCAGCAGGTGGGTTGCAACGAGAAAGGGAAACCATGTTTGTGTGAGGGAGGGCGAGGCTCCCGCCGCTTTTCCCCTTCTCCCTGTCGGAGAGGAACTTGTGGCACAGCCGCCCTCGGCTGTGTTCGACCGAAGGTCGAAATGCATTTCCGCCTTCCGGCGGAACACAGCCGAGGGCGGCTGTGCCACATCGCACTTCCCCTCACCCCCGCCCTCTCCCAGAGGGAGAGGGGGTAGGCGCCTGATCCAGCCGACGAAAACGCAACCCAACGCGACCAGCAATCCCGCGAAGAACGGCGCCAACTGCCACCCGCCCAGACGCGGCAAATCCACTCCGGGCCAGGTGATAAACAGCTCGCCAAATTCAACCAGGATGCAGCTTACGAGCAAGGGCAGGAACCAACGATCCGGCAAAAACCCCAGCCTGCGTGCGCAAACGGCCATTCCGGTCAAGAGCAGCGCGATCGTCAACAGACCGAGCGCAACCGGTGTGTATTCCCCGTCCTGTATCTGGATCGCCAGACCTACCGCTACGGCGCTCATGCTAAGAAGCGCCGCGACGGACGTTTCTTGTGAGCGTAGGAGCGAAACAGCGGATTTGTAATCCAATCGCATCGGGCGGCCTGATCCTCATACCGAACCGTTTGGCCTTGCGACCATCACCCACTGCATTCCAAACAACCGCGGGGCGACGTCGAGTGCGAAGTGCTGGGTCTTCTGCATGGCGCGGAACAGGAGGTTGCCTTCGCCGGTTTTCCAGACTTCGTCGAGTGGGATGCCGGTGGCACGGATGCGTTCGAGTTGCAGGCCCGCCTGTTTCAGCAGATCGACCGCGGTGTCCTTCGTGAAAAACTGAAGGTGGGTTCGATCGAGAATGCCGCGTTCCATTTTGGGAAAATATCCCAGCAGCAGCATCATCCGCACGGCCAGGTGTGCCACGTTGGGCAGCGAAATAATGAAGGTCGCATCTGGCATCGCCGCTTCGCGCAATCGCATGAGAACGCTCAGCGGGTCGGGAGTGTGCTCGAGCACATCGGCGCAGACGACCAGTTTATATTCCTTGTCCGGCAGCGGTGCGTCTTCGACAATGCTTGCCCAGGTGTTGCGATAAAAGGGGCGGGCGGCGTTGGCCCACTCGGGATTGGCTTCGACCGCATCGATGGCCAGCCCGCTCCCCTGGAGCATCTGCCCGAGCATACCCTGGGCGGCGCCGACGTCGAGGATGGGGCCGAGCTTGAGGGATTGCACCAGGGCGCAGATCTGCTGGTGGCTACTGCGGGGGTCGCGGTGCAAGCGATAGTGCGGCATCAGGTTCGTCCCGGCCCGCGGCTTGTGAAAGTCCGGCAAAGGCGCTCTCGTCCGCGGGGCGTCTGAATCGTTCTGTGGCCGCGTATTTAAGCGTTTCGCGCACGCAATTCCATGCGTAGGGGATTCCGTTGACGTGGCAAATTTCATCGCCGTAGTAGGTGGGGATCGGCACTTCCTTGATCCTCAGGCCCTTACGGAGAAATTCGAGGATGATCTGCGTATCGAAATGCCAGTTCCAGGTCATGGAATCCAGCGGGATTTGCCGCAGTGCGGCAACCGAGTAGGCCCGATATCCGGAGTGGAATTCGCTGAGCCTCAGCCCGGCGAGGCGGTTTTCCATCCAGGTGAGAATCTTGTTGCCGACGTACTTGTACATGGGCATGTTTCCGCGAAGGGCGGCGCCGCGAATCATCATTCGCGAACCCAAGACCATGTCGGCCTGGCCGGTTTCCAGCGGCGTTAGCAGCTCCTGCATGACCTCCGGCGCGTATTGTCCGTCGCCGTGAAGCAGCACGACGATGTCGAGCCCACGGCCGATGGCGTACTGGTAGCCTTTGCGCTGATTCCCCCCGTACATCAGGTTAACCGGGTTGCGGAAGATTTTGAGTTTTTCTCCCCGCGGCCTCTGCATCAGGGAGCGGCCGGTCTCGTAGGTGCGGTCGGAGCTGGCATCGTCGAAAACAAATATTTCCTCGATCTTGGAATAGACGTCGGCGGGGATGCGCTGGAGGACCTTCTGAAGGGTCGACTCCGCGTTGTAAGCGACGACAAGTATCCCAATTCGCGGCATCCACCACGATCTTAGCCGAAAACTGGCCGGCAGGCGATTTGTTGAGTTCTCCGCCGCATCTCCGACCAAGGCAGGAATGTGTTAGGGTCGAACTCTACCACTCCAAGGGTAGCCAACTGAGGTAATTCCCGAGCCGCTTTCCGCATTGCCCGAAATCGAACACCAGTACGTCCACGTTCTCATGCACGATCTGGTTGCGAAATTCCCGGATCTCATGCGCATTTGCCAGCGTCGCGGCATCCATTCGCCGCCGCGCGGCAACGCGGTCCATGAGCCGTGTCATCGTTGGCTCGGACTTTCGGCGCATCGCCCCGGCCCAATAATCGCGAAGAATGCCCTCGAATGTGGCGAAGAGGCGCACAATGTAAGTCGGCTCAAGGTTGTCCAGGCAGCGTTGAAGGTCACCGAGCGAAAGCAACTGGCCCTTTCTTTTGATCGCCGAAGCCAGGTGTCGATGCCAATCCCTCACAATGACAGAAAGGGCGAAGCGGGCCGACTCCAGTTCATCGGACACGCGCTCAAGACGGTCGTAGGCGGCGGAACGCTTCATCCTTAGCTGATGAGGTCCCGGACCAGTTGTACAAACGTATTTGCGTCCCAGGGCTGACGGAGTGGAACGTTCGAATCCGTCATTATCCCCCAGCCATTCTTCGTGGGGAGAAGCTTCACGCGGGCGAGCGTCGGGCGAGCTCGCAGATCGACCCGGCCCTCGCCACCTATGACTCGAAGGGCGACGGGCTGGAGGAGGATTTCCCCGCCGGGTACGTGAATGGTCAAACTCGGCGCATCGTACCTGCCGAGTCCCTCCTCATTTATTTCCTTCCTCGCGCGTTCCACTGTCCATCCCTGCGCCTCGCTCCATTTCGTCACCTGGTCCGCCAGGTGCCGCAGCCGATCCAACCATTGCTCACGATGATGTCGAACCTGGTCCACGGCTTGCGTCATATACGTTCCTTGTTAGTAATCATAGCTTCAACTCCACAGTTGGACGAGACTGTACGATGGCCTAATTGACTCAACAGTTCGCGAGAACACGGTTCTGAGCGAACAGGAGTCCTTAGTTTGAAAGCAGTTCCTGGGTGGTGTCGGCAAGGGCGGTGGGGGAATGCGCGCCCTGCGGGGGCGTGCGCCATACGAGCTGGTTGCGGTTGGAACGGCTGCCGGCATGAAGTGTGTTGAGCAGGGGGGTCGTCTGGCGAACGGCTTCGACGAGCTGCTGGTAGGGCTGATCGTGCGTATCGACGACGCCGACGTTGGCGTCTTCACCGTCGCCGACGCGGCCGGCGGGGGGCTCGTCCATCCACTGGAACCAGTCGGCGCCGATCACGTAAGGCACTTGGGCCAGCCGCTGGGTCATCAGCCGGTAGCCCGCCGCCCGCGCCGCCTGGCTGCGGACCTGGCCGGGGAAATGCGAGCGGTTGGCATTCCCGCTGCGGCCATCCAGGGCATGGAACGAGTATTCGCTGATGATGAGCGGCTGCCGCGATTGCTGGGTGATCGTCGAGAATATCTTGGAATCGAGCAAACCGTCGGCGGCGTAGTAATTGAGCGACTGCGCGTCGGTGTAGTTGCGCGCGGCTCGCGGAACTTCCGCCGGCACCCAGCCGCGATACCGGCATCCCAGAATCAGGTGATTTGGATCGTATTTGCGGATCAGCGAAGTTGTGATGCGAAAATACGATTCCGCGGCGTCAGGCATCGCATCCCAGTTCAGCTCATTGTCGATGTAGTACCCAATCAACTCATGATTCTCGCGAAGCGGCACGACCTGCTCGCGGATCGCCCGCTCGGCGGCCTTTTGCCAGAGCGAGCCGAGCAGCGGAACGTCCTCGGGCACCCAGCGCGAGACGTTCAGGTCGCGAGTCATCGGAACATGGCATTGGTGCAGAGCCGTGTTGCACCACGCGCCAAGGTTCTTGAACCCGCAGGCCATGACCCGACCGGCGGTCTTCTGCGCCCAGTTAGACAGACTCGCGGTGTCGGTTTGCCTGTCCCAGTCGCCGGAGAGATACCCGGTTCCCAGCAAGTCGCAGGAACGCAGCGCGGGTTGGACGGTTGTGACGCCGTTGAGGAATTCGGTATTGTTCCGCGGGCTGAGAAACCACCAGACGCCGTCGCGGCCGCGGGCGATTCGCCAGTAGCCGGCATGGCCGCGAACGTCACTGAAGCTTGCCGTCAGGGTCGAGGGTTCAATGGTATCGGCAGGGGGGATGATTGCGGCAGCGGGGGTGGGATCAGCCGTGGGTACTGCGGCCCGCTGGAACGGCAAACCCGCGACGGCGCAGCCCACCAGCGCACAAAGAACCAACAAACAGGTAAGTGCTCGGCCCATAACTTCCCGCCGTATGGCAGCAATCCCTTGCTTTATCGGCGCAGGAACCCATCGGCCTGAACCCGAAGGCTCACGGCGTCATCCCCGTGTGAGTCGAACCAGGAAAGAGAAGGCGAACACCATGGCGACCAGCAAGCCGGCCACCGCCAGCATGATCGCCACAGCCCCTACACAACCCCGCCAGCCGGTGGGAAACGCGGCCGTCTTCGGCCCCGCATAATCGAGTTTCGCCGGCTCGTCGGGCCCTTCGCCCATCAATAGATTTACGGCCGGTGGTCCGGGTGGTTCACGCCGGGTCATCCCCCAAGGTAGGCCTTCTTGACCTCCGGATCCTGGAGCAGGTTCGACGCGTGGTCGCTCATGATGACGCGGCCGGTCTGCAGGACGTAGCCGCGGTGAGCGACGGAGAGCGCCATGTGGGCATTTTGCTCGACCAGAAAGATCGTCGTGCCGTTGGCGTTGATCTCGCGGATGATCTCGAAAATCTTGCGGACGATCAGCGGGGCGAGTCCGAGCGACGGCTCGTCCAGAAGCAGGAGCTTGGGCCGGGCCATCAGCGCCCGGCCAATGGCCAGCATCTGCTGTTCCCCGCCGCTGAGAGTGCCCGACCTCTGGCCTTGGCGTTCACGCAGGACCGGAAACAGCGAATAACACCGATCCATGTCTTGTGCGATCTCCTGATGGGAACCCCGCTGATAGGCGCCCAGCAGAAGGTTCTCGCGGACGCTCAGGGTGGCGAAGATCTGTCTGCCCTCGGGGACGTGGCTGATCCCCAGTTGCACGATTTCATGCGGGGCGAGCAGGCCAAGCTCGGCCCCGCCATGGGAGGATTCACCCGGCCCCCAGACGATCGATCCAGCCACGGGTTGAAGCAGGCCGCTGATGGTCCGCAGAAGCGTGGTCTTGCCGGCGCCGTTGGAACCGATGAGCGTGACAATCTCGCCGCGCTCGATCTGGAGGCTCACGCCCTGAAGCGCACAGATCGCGCCGTAGCGAACTTCGAGTTTTTCGATCGAAAGGAGCATTCATGTGACACGGGTTTTCAACCCGTGCTAGCCGCACGCGGCAACGAACGATCATCCAACTCCGAACATCACTGGCACGGGTTAAAAACCCGTGTCACAAGCAAGCGTACTCCCCTTCAATGCACCGGCTCCCCGAGGTACGCCTCGATGACGTCGGGGTTGCACTGGATTTCCTGGGCGGTGCCAAGGGCGATCGTTTCGCCGTGATCGAGCACCGTGATCTTTTCGCAGATCGACATGACCAGTTTCATATCGTGCTCGATGAGAAGGATTCCCAGGCGGAATTGCTGCCGGATAAACCGAATCAACTCCATCAGCTCGACCTTCTCCTGTGGATTCATGCCCGCGGCGGGCTCGTCGAGCAGCAGCATCGTTGGCTGCGTGGCCAGGGCCCGGGCGATTTCCAGTCGGCGCTGATCTCCGTAGGGGAGGTTTTTGGCGATGAAGCCCGCCTTGTCATCCAATCCCAGCGTCGCGAGCAAGTCCATCGACTGCTGCTCCACCTGCTTGCGTCTGCGCTCAGACTGCGGGCTGTGAAGGATGGTGTGCCACAGGCCGCGGGGCGAGCGGTCGAAGGCGACCGCGACGTTGTCCAGCACCGAGAGGTTCTGGAAGAGCCGGATGTTCTGGAACGTCCGGGCGATCCCGGCCCGATTGATCACGGCCGGTTGCAGACCGTCGATCCGTTTGTTGCCCAGGTGAATCTGCCCGCTGGTTGGGGCGTAGACGCCGGTGATGACGTTGAAGGCGGTGGTTTTGCCGGCTCCGTTGGGACCGATCAGGCCCTGAAGATCGCCCTTGTGGAGATCGAGCGAAAAGTCACCCACGGCCAGGAGCCCGCCGAACCGGCGGGTGATGTGCTCGACGCGCAGGACGTCCGTCGCGGATGCCAGGGAGCCGCCATCGTTCATACCGGCACCGCCCGTTCGCTGCATGCCGGCGCCGGGCTGCGGAGCGGCCCGCGCCGCCGGGGCCACAGCTCGCGCCCGCCCAGCAGCCCCTGCGGGCGCAGGATCATCATCACCACCAGCAAAAGTGAATAGATCACCATGCGGTCTTGGGGGCTGATGTCGCGAAGGACTTCCGGCAGCAGCGTGAGCACGATCGCCGCCAGAATCGCGCCGCTGATGCTGCCCAGCCCGCCGAGCGTGACCATGACCACCGGCTCGATCGATTTGACGACGCCGAACTGATAGGGCGAGATCGACTGCTCGTGCAGCGAAAAGAGCGCCCCCGCGATCCCCGCGAAAAATGCGCCGATCGTAAACGCCATCACTTTGAAGGTCGTGGTGTTCACACCAATCGAGCTGGCGGCGATCTCGTCCTCGCGCACCGCCATGATCGCCCGCCCCTTGGAGGAGTAGGCGATCCGCCAGATCGCGACGATGGTGATGATCACGACGACGTACAGCCACGTGAAGTCGGTGTACTTGGGGATCGAGGTCAGCCCCAGCGCCCCGCCGAGCGGCCTGGAGTTCTGGATGGCGATGCGGATGATCTCGCCAAAGCCCAGGGTCGCAATCGCCAGGTAATCGCCGCGAAGACGCAGCGCTGGCAGCCCCACGATGAACCCGACGGCCGAGGCGCAGCAACCGGCGCCATAGAGAAGAACGATGAAGCAGAGCGGCCGCCGAACCGCGCCCGGCATCGCTGCCGAGATGCTCGCGGCCATGGGCCCGAGCAGATTCATCATCGAACCGAACAAGCCCTGGAGCGAATCGGCCAGCAGCGACCAGAATGCCCAGAAGGGCGGGTGCTGATATTTTGAGGCCACCGCGAAATCAGTGACGATCCACACCAACAGCACCATCAGCAGGATCCCCGGCAGGCTTCGATGGACATGACGCGTCCGCCGCATTCCCAGAAAAAACATCCAGAGGACGGCTGCGCCCAGGCCAACTGCGATCAGCAGGCTGATGAAAAAAATCAGCGTCGTGCTCGGGTCGTTGAAGTCTTTGGAGTATTGAAGCGCGGGGAAGCCGGCCAGATACGCTCCGACCGCCATGAATCCCGCATGTCCGAGGGAAAACTGCCCGCTGAATCCGTTGATCAACTGAAGACTGACGGCAAGGATGATGTTGAAACCGATCAGCATCACCACGCGCAGGTAGTAGGGATCGAGATTGTCCTCCAACACGCGTCCGATCGGGATCATGGCCAGCAGAATCGCCGCGACCGGCACGTTTGCCAGCAGCACCGCGCGCCATGGCGGTGTGTCCTGCCCGGCAAAGTAGTTGAGAATGTTAGACTTTCTCCACGACATTCTTGCCCAGCAGCCCGGAAGGTTTGACCAGAAGAATCGCGATCAGAATGACGAACGCGACGCCGTCCTTGTATTGACTTCCCCCCGGCAGGTAGCCGACGACCATCACCTCGATTAATCCCAGAACGACGGCGCCGAGCACGGCCCCGGTGATGTTGCCAATGCCGCCAAAGACTGCCGCGATGAACGCCTTGAATCCCGGCATCAAGCCCATCAGCGGATCGACGCGCGTGTATTTGACGCCCCAGAGAATTCCCGCCACCGCCGCCAGGCACGAGCCAAGGACGAAGGTAAAGCTTACAATCGAATTGATGTTCACGCCCATCAGGGCGGCGGTGTCGAAGCGATAAGAGACGGCCCGCAGTCCCAGGCCCGTGCGGGTTTTGAGCACGACGAAGCTCAAGCCAACCATGATCAGGATCGTCAATGCCAGGACGAGCACGTCGATTTTGAGAATCACGATTCCGTGCGCGTTCACCAGCGCGCCGTTCAAAAGCGGAATGACCTGATTGGGATAAGCCTGCGGCGTCGGACCAAAAACGCGCGGGTTCTGCCCGCCATATTCGAGCAGTAGTGAGATGCCGATTGCGGTGATCAGGGAGTTGATTCGCGGCCGATCGCGCAGCGGTCGATACGCCAGACGTTCGATCAGGTATCCCAGCGTCCCGCAAGTGGCGATCGTGAAGCCCATTACAAAAATCGTCGCGGACCAGGCGGGAAGTGAAAGCCGGCGGGAGATGAACGACGCGGCAAACAGCACCGGAATCGAAATGACGTAAATCGCCATCAGCGGCAGAATGCGCTGGAACGTCGCAGCCGGCCGGCGCCCGCGGAACCACTGCACCGCAAAGGTTGCGATGAATCCTCCGATGATGACTACGTGCAGCCACCAGGGCAGAGCCGGCGGCACGCCGCCCGTCGCCGCGTAAAGCCCCACCATCGCCCCGATCATGAACACGTCGCCGTGCGCGAAATTGATGAGCTGGAGAACGCCGTACACCATCGTGTATCCCACGGCGATCAGCGCGTAAATCGAACCCAGCGACAAGCCGTTGATCAGTTGCTGAATGAATTGCGTGACATTCTGCATGCAAAGCTGACGGTTGGCTCTGAAAAGCCTATTGCGGGTTTACCGAGGCGACGAAGTGGAGCTTGCTGTTGTCGATTCCGACAATCACGATTGGTTTCTTGGCGTTGCGGTCCTTGTCGATGGTGATGTTTCCCGCCGCGCCCGGGAAATCCTTGGTGGCGGTCAGCGCGTCGCGAATCTTGGGCCCCTCGGTGCTCCCGGCCCGCTTGATGGCATCGACCATCAGCTTCATCGCATCGTAGCCGAGAATGGCCATCGCGTCGGGAACTTCCCCGTTGTATTTGGCCTTGAAGGCAGCGACGAATTCCTTCACCGCCGGCCGGTCTTCATCCGGGGCGTAGTGGTTGGCGAAATAGCAGCCGTTGAGCGCGTCTCCGCCGATCTTGAGCAGCTCGTCGCTGTCCCATCCGTCGCCGCCCACCAGCGGCACCTTGATCCCGAGCTGCCGGGCCTGCTTGGCGATCTGACCAGCCTCGCTGTAGTAGCCGGTGACGATAATCGCTTCCGGGTTGGTGTCGCGAATCTTCGTCAGCTGGCTGCTGAAATCGACGTCGCTTTTTTCCGTGTAGCTGAGTTGCTGGGTGGGCTCGGCGCCGAGCTTCGTTGCCGCTTCGTTGAAGAAGTCCTTCAGGCCGACGCTGTAATCACTGTTGGCGGCATAAAGGACCGCATACTTCTTTGCCTTGAGGGTGTCGACGACGAAATGGGCCATCGCCGCGCCCTGATACTGATCGATGAAGCAGGCGCGGAAGATGTAGTCACCCATCTGCGTGACCTTGGGATTGGTGCTGCCGGGGGAGAGCATCGGAATCCTGGCATCCTGGCAGGCTGGGGCCATGGCGATCGAGCGGCTCGAGGCGATCTCACCCAGAATCGAGCAAACATGATCGCGGCTGATCAGCTTCTCGCAGGCCGTGCGCGCTTCCTCATTCACCGAACGATCGTCCTCGGTTTTGACGTCGACGGATTTGCCCAGCACCGGCCCGGCCTTGTTGATTTCATCCAACGCGAGCTTGATCCCCTTGTCGGCGCTGGTGCCGAAGGTGGCGGTGTCGCCGGTTATGGACGCCACGTGACCAATCAGGATGACGTTGGAATCTTCTTGCTGCTTCTTGCACCCGCTGGCGGCGATCATCGCCGCGGCAAGTCCCAGGACCACGGTCCAGCGCATTTCGGCTCCTGATTCAGGAATCCTTGACCCCGTGCGAAATGTAGCAGTGAGCCACAGTTGCTGCAAGAATTGGCGCAGTCGCTCAGCGACCATGTCTTTCTGGTCTTTCTGGCCCCAGTCGAAAGGCGCATGGTCGCCGAAGCTCACTTTTTCCGCTTCGACCCGTTGGACGACGCCAGGTCGCTGAACTCGAGTATGTGGGCGATCGCGACGGTGCGCCAGTCGGTCGTGACGCGATGTCCCTTTTCGTCGCGGATGTTTTGGGTTGCGATTACGGCGCTACTGTCGCCGACGATGATCATGCCGGGGTCGAGGACGTCATACGTCGTGCTGTTGACCAGCCGGATTCGGAATGGCCGGAACGGCTGATCGTCGAGCTTGCGCAGCAGATCGTGATGAGTCATCGGAGTCGATTATACGCGAAGAACTCTTGACCGCACGTCGTGCGTTGCCCCTGAAGCTCGTTCAGCGTCAAAAGAGAGCGGTTTGCCGATCATTTCGCAAGCCGCGATGCAAACAACTGACCTCGTACCACTGACAACTGACCAACGAAGCGGTTACATTTCCCGCCATGATCTCGAGCGCCAAACCCCGAATCCTGACCGGCGACACGCCGACCGGAAAGCTCCACCTGGGCCACTACGTCGGCAGCGTGGAGAACCGGCTGGCGCTGCAAAACGATTACGACTGCTATTTCCTGATCGCCAACAAGCACGCTTTCACGACCCGCGCAGACAAGCCGGACGAAATCCGCCAGAGCGTGATCGACATCGCCACCGATTACCTGGCCGCGGGAATCGATCCGAACAAGGCGACGATGTTCATCCAGAGCGAAGTCCCGGCGATCGACGAGCTGACGTTTTTCTTCTCGATGCTGGTTCCCTTCAACCGCGTGATGCGAAATCCGACACTCAAGGACGAGATTCGCGACAAGGAGCTGGGCGAGAATTACCCGTTCGGCTTTCCGCTGTATGCGGTCGGACAGGTCGCGGACATCCTGGCGTTCCGGCCGGTCATGGTGCCGGTGGGGGAGGATCAGTTGCCGCACCTGGAAATGACGCGGGAGATCGCCCGCCGGTTCAATCAGATGTATTGCGGCGTCAATCCGCAGACCGAGGACATAGACTACCTCAAAGCCGGCGGCCTGTTCCCGATCATCGAGCCCAAGCTCGGCCGGGTGCGCCGGCTCGTCGGCACTGGCGCGCCAGGCCCAAGCGGCGAATTGCTTAAGATGAGCAAATCCCTCAACAACGCCATCTTCCTCTCCGATGACGCCGACACCGTCCAGAAAAAAGTCATGGGCATGTACACCGATCCCAAGCGCATCCGCGCCACCGATCCCGGCGAAACCGATCCGACAAAGAATCCGCTCTGGGCCTTTCACGAAACCTTCAACCCCGATAAGGAATGGGTCAGCCAGCAGCAGGAGGCATATCGTCAGGGAAAAGTGGGCGATGTTGCGATCAAAAGGCGGCTGGTCGAGATTCTCAATGCGTTGATCGATCCGATTCGAACCCGCCGCAAACAGTACGAAGCCCGTCCCAACGATGTCCTGGATGTTCTCCGCGAAGGCACAAAGCGAGCCAACTCCATCACCGAGGAGACCCTCACCCTCGCCAAACGGGCCATGAAGCAGGATTACTTCCGGCGGACGCTGGCGATCCAGTAGCCCGGATAACGAGGAACTCGGCATTTGGCCGGACGGAAGGAACTACGCGGCTACCGGGCGCCGCGTTCCGTTTGATAACCGCAACAATCCATCAATCATCTGGTATTGCGAACGACGCTCAGGTACGATCGCACTCGAAATCAACCCTGTCAGCGGGCCGACTGTCATCCGGCCGACGGCCCCGGAAGCGCCTCCGCGGAGCGCGTTTCTGGGCGTCTCCTGCTTCGACCGAAATCCGCGGAGGCGCTGGACAATAATGTCTGTTGCCTGGGCGTACGTCACGAGCCTGGCCCGTACCTTGCCGGTCTTGTTCTGCCCGCTGTTTTTGTTCTGGGCGACGACAGACGCGTACGGCGCGGAGGGGGGGCGACCGTGGCACGTGCTGATGGTGCACTCGTTCGGGAGCAGCGCGCCGCCGTTCACAACGCATTCCACGGCATTTGAGTCGAGGATCAAGCAGGAGTTGGGGACGGCGGTTGACCTGGATGAGGTGTCGCTGGACATGGCCCGGTATGCCCAGCCGGACATGGAGGAGGCGTTTGCCGACTTTATGGTGAAGCGGATTTCGGCGTGGCAGCCGGACGTGGTGGTGCCGATCGGGGCGCCGGCGGGGAGGTTCGTGGCGAAATTCCGGGACAGGCTGTTCCCCCGGACGCCGGTGATTTATACCGGAATGGACAAGCGGACACTGCCGGCCGATGCGCTTGCGAAGAACGCGACGTTCGTGGGGGAGAACTTCGATTTGAAGGGGCTGGTGGAAGACATTCTCCAGCTCGATCCGGAGACGAACAATGTCGTGGTGATTTTCGGGGCGTCGACGCTGGAGCGGTATTGGACCAAGACATTCCAGCAGGCATTCGAGCCGTTCACGGGACGGGTGAAGTTTACCTGGGTGAACGACCTGTCGTTCGAGCAGATGCTGGATTTGGTGTCGAAGCTGCCACCGCACTCGTTTGTTCTCCTGGGGCTGTTGATGCGGGACGCGTCGGGGGTGACGTACAACGAGGACGACGCGCTGGTGCGTCTGCACGCGGTTTCGCGGGCGCCGATCAACGGGATGTACCAGAACGAGGTGGGGCTGGGAATTGTGGGGGGGCGGTTGTACCAGGGGGAGTTGGAGGGCGTGGAGTCGGCGCGCGAGGCGGCGCGAATCCTGCGCGGCGAGCCGGCGTCGGATTTTCCTCCGCTGTTTGTCCGGGCTCGCGAGACGTTGTACGACTGGCGCGAGCTGACGCGCTGGCGGATCAGCGAAAGCCGGCTGCCGCCGGGGAGTGTTGTGAAGTTCCGTGAGCCCACCGTGTGGGAACTGTACCGGTGGCACGTGTTGACCGCCGTCGCGGTGATCGCGGCACAGGCGGTTTGGATCTTCGCGTTGTTTGCCCAACTCCGGCGGCGGCGCGTCGCCGAGGTCGCCCGCCGGCGCGCGGAAACCGATGCGCAGCAGAAGCGCGCACAACTCGAGCACGTCTCACGCGTTGCCACCCTTGGCGAGGTCACCGCAACCCTGACGCACGAATTAAAGCAGCCGCTCAACGCGATCCGCGCCAACTCCGCCTTCGGAGCGCAGTTGCTCGACGCACCCCAGCCCGACCTTCAGGAGGTGCGCGGCACGCTCTCCGACATCGACGACATCAGCCGGCGCGCCGGCGAAATGATTCAAGGGATGCGCGACATGCTCAAGCGCGACACGCCGGGCTTCTCCAAAGTCGATCTCAACCAGGTGATCCGCACCGTCGAGCGCATCGTCCACAGCGACGCCGAGCGGCACAGCGTCGCCGTCCATCTCGACCTGTCGCCCGGCGTCTTGCCGGTCAAGGCCGACAGCATTCAACTTCAGCAGGTCATGCTGAACCTGATGCTCAACGCCTTTGCCGCCATGAGTGCCCCCGGACTCGACGACGGGCGGCGGCTGATCGTGCGCACGAAGTCGAACGACAAATCGAACGTGCTGGTCGAAGTGCAGGACAGTGGCACGGGAATCGCGCCGGAAAAGCTCGATTCCATTTTCGATCCCTTCATCACCAGCAAGCGGGACGGCCTGGGAATGGGCCTCTCGATCTGTCGCTCCATCATCGAACGTCACAGCGGCAAAGTATCGGCTGCGAACAATCCCGACGGCGGCGCGACCTTCTCGATCACGCTGCCGGTCACGCGCGGGTGAATCTGACAGAACTAAAGGTGGACAGAACTAAAGGTGACAGAACTAAAGGTGACAGAACTAAAGGTGACGCGAACGTTCGCGTCACCTTTAGTTCTGACACCTTTAGTTCTGATCGAGAAAACACCTTGTTTTGCAGTGTTCCGTCGCAGACTCGGATTCGCACCGGCCACATTTACAGTCTGACCCGTTGACGGCTCGTCACATTCAAGTCGTGCGTTTCGCCGCGACTCGAAGAGGAGCGCCTTTTCATCTGGCCAGGCGCGCAAAACGCTCTTCTTCGAGTCGCGGCGAAACAATACACCGACCGTTGGCTCGCGCACTCACACCAACCTCGCACGGCAAGCCCGGCGGGATGGGAAAGAGCGGCGAGCCGCCGGAGGGATTTCCCGTGTGGCACGGGCTGCGACGCCGCAACAGCGCCGCACGACCGCCCGGCGCCCGCCGGCCCGGCGGTGTGGGCAAGCCCGGCGAGTGTTCGCAATAATCCGACAAATGGCACGTTGGCGCTGTGCCATTTTTTGTTGCCAAAAGTGGCCAAAAGTGCCACGCCGGTTCGCGGGCGAAGCACGACGTGCAACGTTTGAAACGTTTTAAAACGTTTTTCGCGATTCGAACCTGTGTCACCGGCTCAAGCGTTCTGTGCGTCCTTTCTCCGCTCTGAGCTGAGGGTCTAAGATGGCACCTCGGCGGTGATTCGTCCGAACGTGTGGAACAAAAGTGAACGTTTTCCGGCTCGAGAATCGCAAATCGCGAAAATCGTTTCAAAACGTTTCAAACGTTGCATGGCACCAGGTCGGGCAGCTCGAGCCCATGCGAAATTACCTTGCGGCGGGATTGGCGGATCCACGGCGGCGCGACACAATAGATGCGGGAGCATGCCATGAAGGCCCGCCACACGTTGCTGGTCGTCGACGACGAGCCGGATGTCGTCAAAAGTGTTCAGGACCTGCTGCGCATGAAATATCGCGTGCTGGGGGCGACCAGCGCCCGCCAGGCCATGGACCTGATGGCGCAGGAGGAAGTCCACGTCGTCATGTCCGACCAGCGGATGCCGGAAACGACCGGCGTCGATTTCCTGCGAAAAGTCCGCGGCGATTTTCCGGAGGCGATCCGCCTGCTGTTCACCGGCTACGCCGACATCCGCGCCGTCATCGATGCGATCAACCAGGGAAACGTCTACCGCTACATCACCAAGCCATGGGACCCTGATGAGCTGGAAACGATCATCGACGAGGCCGCCGATCGCTACGACCTGATCGTCGAGCGAAACCAGCTGCTCACGCTTCTCAAGCAGCAGAACCAGGACCTGGAGAAAGCCAACGCCGAGCTGAAACGCTCGAATGAGCTGAAGCAGGCGTTCATTCAGGTGGCCAGCCACGAGCTTCGCACGCCGCTCACGATTCTTCTGGGCGTCAGTCATCTGGCGGTCGATGCGGGGGACGAAAAGACGCGGCCGCTGCTTGCCCGCATCGAGCAGGCCGGCCAGCGGCTGGGGCGGTTGGTCGATCAGATCGTGACAATGCTTTTTGCCGGCAAGTTTGAGACGACGCTGGAACGTAAGCCGACTGATATCACGGCCCTGCTCAAGCAGGCGGCGGACGACGTACGCCCGTTCGTCGCCCTGCGGCGCCAGCAGCTTGTCCTCGACGTGGCGCCCGACATCGGCACGGCGGAAGTCGAGCCCGACCGCATTCGCGACGGCATCAACCACCTTCTGCTCAACGCAATCAAGTTCACGCCGGACGGTGGATCGATTTCACTCCGTGGCAGGCCCGCGGGCGAAAACATCGAAATTCAAGTCAGCGACACGGGCTCCGGCATCGATCCGGCCGCCACCGATCGGCTGTTTGAGCCATTCTTCACCGGCTTCGATGTCTCGCGCCACTCTTCGGGCCAATTCGAGTATGGGCGCAAAGGCATTGGCCTCGGACTCTCGGTCGTCAAGGCGTTCGTGAAAATGCACGGCGGCACGATCGCCGTCGACAGCAAGCCGGGGCAGGGCACCACATTCAAAATCACTCTTCCCCGCCGGGCCACGGAGCCAAAGACGGATGGAGCGGCATGAAACGCAATCGCTGGATTTTTCCCGTGGCGGTGACGGCGGTGGCAATTGCCGCGATCACGGTGGCTCAAGACCGGCTCTTGCTCGAATCGTACAAAGCAGCCTATCTGACGGCGTTCATCGTCCTTCTGGTGAGCCTGCTCATGATCGTGTGGTTCGCGGCATTCTCAGATTTGTCACGTCGTACTCGACTTGGCGGACTGATTGTCGTTGCCGGAGTCGCTGTGGCCGGTGTGATTTTTCTCAAGCTCACGACGCGGGTGGACGGAACGGTGAGCGGCGTTGGCGTGCCGCGGCTGGTGTGGAAATGGACGCCGCGGGCCGGGGAAAACACGGTGGAGCTTCCGGCGGTCACGCCGGGTTCGGCCATACACGTTGACTTGGCAAACACAGCACCGATGGATTTTCCGGAATTTCTGGGGCCGGGCCGACAGAATGCGATCACCGGCGTTGGGTTGTCGCGCGACTGGAGCACCCCGCCGCGAAAGCTCTGGCGCCAGCCAATCGGCCTGGGGTGGGGATCGTTTGCGATCGTCGGACCGTTTGCCGTCACTCAAGAGCAGCGCGGCTCGACCGAGGTGATCGTCTGCTACGAGACCGCGACCGGAAAAGTATGCTGGCTGCATTCCAATCCAAACGCGCGATTCACCGAGTGGCAGGGGGGCGACGGGCCGCGGGCGACCCCGACGATCACCGGCGGCCGCGTCTACGCCACGGGCGCCACGGGAATCCTCGATTGCCTCGACGGCGCAACCGGCAGGGTCATCTGGTCGCACGATGTTCTTGAGGAGACGTCGTCGCACAACCTGACGTACGGCAAGACCTGCTCGCCGTTGGTCACCGACGAACTGGTGATCGTCACCGGCGGCGAAGGAGGACCGGCGCTTCTGGCGTTGCACAAGCAGGACGGCGCTTCCGCGTGGAAAGCGGGCGGCGAAACGCCCGGATATGCCTCGCCCATGCTGGCGACATTGGGAGGAGTCCAGCAGGTCGTGACCATCAACAGCCAGAGCGCCGCCGGTTATGCACTGGCCGATGGCCAGCCTCTGTGGCGCTTCGCCTGGTCGGGCGGAATGCCCAAGGTGCCCCAAACCGTCCCGCTCGATCACGATCGCGTGCTGATCTCAGCTGGCTATGGCCTGGGAACTCTGGTGCTTCAGGTGAGCAGTGCTCCCGATGGCAAGCAGTCAGTGCGGACGCTGTGGGAGAGTCGCTCGCTCAAGCCCAAGATGTCGAACGTGGTCGTACACCAGAATTTCGTCTACGGGCTCGATGACGGGATCCTCACCTGTCTCAATTTGGAGACCGGCAAGCGGATGTGGCGGGGGGATTCGTACGGCTTCGGGCAGCTCCTGGGGGTCGACGATCTGCTGCTGATCCAGGCCGAATCGGGCGAGGTGGCGCTGGTCGAGGCAAACCCGACGGCTTATCGGGAACTGGCTCGGTTCCCGGCCATCTCAGGCAAGACGTGGAACAATCCCGCGCTCAGCGGGCATCGGTTGCTGGTTCGCAACGACCACGAGGCGGCGTGCTACGACCTGCCGTGACTGCTCCGCTGCATCCTCTTCCTATGTGGCACGGCTTTTTAAGCCGTGGACGAGGGGGAAGAAAGACACAAAAAGGCATTGGTGTGGGAAAACCAAGCCTCATAGCGCGAACGACTCCCGGCTTCCACAGAGAATCATTGCTACCGAGGCAAGGAAAATCTGACATGCAATACATAGAAGCTGAGGCATTGGTAGTTGAATACCTCGATAAGAGAATCGCGAGCAGAGTTGGACCTGTGGTAATCGTGAAAGCCCACACCATCGAAACCGAAAGCTCGTGGATATTTTTTTATCAAGGCAAAGAGTGGGTAGAGCACAGGGATCCCAGACGCCTTCTCAGTGGCAATTTACCACTTGAGATATCAAAGATGGACGGGCATATCCGTTGCGTGCCGCGAAGCAGGCTTCCTGAGCTCCAAGCCTTGCTGAGACGCTTGGGTGGGTAGGCGGTATTTGTCTTCGGAGGACTTCGGCAAGGCAAGTTGGTTTTCCCACACCAAGACCGGCTTGGGTTCAACGACTCTGTCGTCCACGGGTTGCAAACCCGTGCCACGTGAAAGCCGAATCGCGCTCGGCCACACCCGTGACTGCTCCGAAGCGTCGATCGCTTTGCTGTTCACGTAGACCGACCACAGCACGGCGGCAGATGTCGCGATGCTGAGGATGCCGACGATGATTGCCGCGATCGACATCCCGCGCCCGCCGACGCGATAGTCGCGCGTCTTGATCAGGCCCACAATTCCGAGAATGACTCCCACGATTCCCCCGGCAAACGGCACGACGAAGCCCATGTTCGAGGCGATCAACCCCGCCACCGCGAGGCGATTCTCACGCTTGGCGATCGGTGCCTGCGGGACGGCTTGGTTCACACTCTCAGACGGCACGGCTGCTCCTGTCGACTGCTCCATTATAGGGTTCCGATGTTACTTCAGGTTCTCCGGGTTCAAACCCTGTAGCTGCTCGATCACAAAACGCCCGTTCTGGCGGATCAATCGATCGTCAAATCGCAGCTCACCCCCGCCGTATTCGGGGGTCTGGATCAGCACCATATCCCAGTGAATGTCGCTCTTGTTGCCGTTGGAAGCTTCGTCGCAACAGGCGCCGGGCGTCAGGTGGATACTGCCGGCGATTTTCTCGTCAAACAGGATGTCTTTCATCGGCCGGGTGCAGTAGGGGTTGAATCCGATCGCGAACTCGCCGACGTATCGCGCGCCAGGGTCGGCGTCGAGGACTTCGTTGAGCTTGTCGGTTGCGGTGCTGGTTGCCTCGACGACTTTGCCGTTGCGGAAGGTCAGGCGGATGTCGTTGTGGGTGACGCCGCGATAGATCGTCGGGGCGTTGAAGTGGATCACGCCGTTGATGCTCTCGCGGACCGGCGCGGTGAACACTTCGCCATCGGGGATGTTGCGATGCCCATCGCAGGGAATCGCGGGAATGCCTTTGATGCTGAAGGTCAGGTCGGTGTCGCGCGGCCCTTTGAGCCGCACGCGATCGGTCCGCTGCATCAGGTCCCGGAGCGGCTCCATCGCCCGGCTCATCTTGGCATAATCGAGCGTGCAGACGTCGAAGAAGAAATCTTCGAACGCTTCGGTGCTCATCTCCGCCATCTGCGCCATCGAAGGGCTCGGCCAGCGCAGCACCACCCAGCGCGTCTTTTTGATCCTCACGTCATGGTGGACGCGCTTCCAGACGGTCTGCTCGTAAATCTTCTGCTTCCCGGCGGGCACGTCCGCTAATTCAGAAATGTTGGGATTTCCCCGCGCTCCGATGTAGCACTGCATCTTCTCCATCTGTCTCCGCTCGACGTCTGCGATCGCATTCCATTGTTCTTCGGAGCCGGCCAGCATCAGGGCGCGGTTGATCTGGTTGCTCTTGAGCATCGCCAGCGGCTTGCCCTTCGAGGCGGATGCCGACTGCACCAGCGCGACGGTGAATTCGTGCGGCACGTCGATCGCCTCAATCAAGATGTTCTCGCCCGGTTGGATCGCGCAGGAATAATTGACCAGCACGTCCGCCAGCTTCGCAATTCGGGGATCGGTCATGGTCGGCATGATAAAGGCCTCGGCGTGCCGCCGCCACGCCGGCGCAGCCCACGCTCGCCCCGGGCCTTGATCCGCAGCCTGTCACACTCTCGAAGCCTGTAAGTGCCCTCCGGCTGAGTTACTGGTCATGTTTTCCGCTTGCCGCTTGTCCCCTTTTTTGAGTAAGCGGGGACATCCCCGGGGACCGCCGCGAATCTGCCTCCATTCCGCCTCCGCCTGCCGGTCGTTGGCTTGACATGTGATTACAGTTGTAATAGATTACGCCTGTAATCGAATGAGCTGTGCCCAAACCCCCCGCCATTTCAGACGCCGAGTGGGACGTGATGCAGGTGCTGTGGGAGACCTCGCGGCTCACCGCCAACGAGGTGGTCGAGCGCGTCCTGGCCAGAAGAAACTGGAACCCGCGGACGGTCAAAACGCTGTTGAACCGGCTTATGCGTAAAGGGGTGTTGGGCTTCGAGCCCGAAGGCAAGCGGTATCGATACTTTCCCAAAGTCAGCCGGGAGGAATGCGTTCGCAACGAAAGCCGCTCATTCCTCGATCGCGTGTTCGGGGGAGCACTGGGACCGATGCTGGCCCATTTCGTGAACGAAACGCCGCTTACGCCGGACGAGATGAGCCTGCTTCGTGAGCTCATCGATCAACGGCAGCGAAAAGGAAAATGATATGGCGGGCATCGAAGCAATCGCAAAGCTGGACCGCACCCTCCCAACGGTTCAGTTTGAATCCGCCCGGCTGGGCGACGTGATCGACTCTTTGCGCGGCGTTTCCGGGGCCAATATTTTCGTCAACTGGAAGAGCCTTGAGGGCGCCGGCATCGACCGCAACACGCCGGTCAGCGCCAGCCTGCGAAACATCAAGTTCTCCAAAGCGCTGAACGTCATCCTCGACAGCGTTGGAGGCGGCCAAACCAGGCTTGGCTATACGATCGATGAAGGCGTGATCACCATCTCGACCGCCGACGATCTGTCCAAGAACGTGGTGGTTCGGGTCTACGACATCCGCGATCTTCTTGCCGGAAGGTCGCCGTCCAAGTCCGGCGCTGCGACCAGTGCCTCGCAACCAACCAGCCGGCCGAGCCGCCAGGAGGTCGTCGACTCAATTCTGCGGCTCATCATGGACACCGTCGACAACGACCTCCTGGAAAGAACGCGGCGGAAATGTGGGGGCCTTGCGCGAACTGGAAGGCCAACTCATCGTCACCCAGACCAAGGAGAACCACCGGCAGATCATCGGCCTGCTTCAGCAACTGCGTCAGCGGAGGGGAATTCAAGTCCTCCTCAAGATCATTTCTCTCACCGCCGACTCCGTAACGATCGAAGGACTGGCAAACCAACAGAATATCCCGGCCTCGCAAGCGATCGTGATCAGCAATTCCATCCCGCCGGGCGCGAAGCTGGAAGCATGGGGCGATGCCGAAATGATTTCGCGGCCATATGTCCTGTGCACTCCGGGACAGTCGACATCCATCCAAATGAGCGACAACTCTCACCAATACATCGCCGGCTACTCTGTCTCACGCCCGCCAGCTGGCGGAATCCATTTTGATCCCGTGGACGACACCGCGGCGACCACCATCTCTCTCGAGCTGACCGCAAATCCATCCGCCGATGGAAAACAAGTAAAAGTCGTTGTGCATCGCGTGATCCGGGAGCTGCTGGGCTTTGAGCGCACATCATGGAAGGGCCGGCCAGCCGGCTCCGACCTCGAAATCCAGTCCCCGCAATTCGCGGTGACCGAATTTAGAACCACGACCAGCGTGCCCGTCGGCAGTCAATTGCTGCTGGCGAGCCCGGAAAAGTCGGAGACCGGCCGAAGCGGTGCGTCGCCGCGCGAATTGGGGCCTTCGACTCAATCCGCCGTGAAATCGCGCTCGCTGGTCCTGATGATCACGCCCATCTTGCCGAAAGCCGTTACTGAATAGAACGGAACGTCCACCCGGGCGGCGAGACAGTAATGGCGGCTTTTCTTTCCATGCAAAAAAGCAGGCCGACTCAATGGGTCGGCCCACTTGGCATAGGAGGATTCGTTCGGGGTTCCCTTGATTAGTCGTACGCGCCGCCGATTGCTTCCTGAACAGAGCGGGGGGCGGTGACGACGAGCATGCCGTTGAAATAGCGGATCGAGGCGGTGCCGCCATTGTCTTTCCAGATGTCCGGATTGATGACGGCTTCGATCAGATCGACGAGGTCTTGTGCTCGCTGTGCCTTGGTTTTCCCGAGGTTGCGATTCTGGGTCAAGCTCTGCCCGCCCCCGGAAAAGAGGGTATTGGTAACGCTTATGCCGCCACTACCACCGCCTTGGCCGAGCTGTCCGCTGCCCCCGCCACCGCCGCCCTGGTTTTGGCTGGCGTCGAGGGCGAATTGCGGGGCGTTGGTAAAGTCGGGAACTTCCATCAGCAGATCCTGCACGTCATAGACGCGCGTCACCATCTGATGATCGGCGATGTCTCGGGTGGTGATTTCGATGACGCCATCGTCAACGAAATAGGTGATCGAGTCGCCGCCCGCAGCTTCGTTGAGCACCAGGTCCAGCGCCTTGCGAAGCGAAATTCCGGAAAGATGGAGGTTCACCATGCTGTCGCGGGTGACTCCCCCGGCTTCCAGGGCTTTCCAGTTCACCGTGATGTTGGCGCCGGTGACGTCGCGAAGAAAATCGATGGCATCGTTGAGCGTAACCCCCTGAAATTTCAGTTCCGGCAGCCGCTGAGCCAGTTGCTGGCGTGCCAGGGACGCCCCGAATGTGCGGGGCCCAAAGCCCAATACGAGCGTCAGTGCCAATGCCGCGAAAATTGTTGCCCGTCGCAAAACTGTTGTGCGTCTCATGGTGTGCTCCTTCTGGCAGGACGTTCACGGTCGGCTACGACTCACAACCATCACTGAATGGATTCTAGCTGAATCGCGGGGGCGAGGCAATACGAAAATAACCGTAGATCAAAATTTCTTCACCGCCAGACCGGCCTGATCGGAGCGCCGTGTCGCGCGGAGGGACCGGCGGATTTTGCGTTTCGCAGGCCGAATTTCCATTGCCCCGTTCCACATCATCAGTTACCAAGGCGTGACTCGACACCTCATTTTGCTGTCGATCCAGTGGAGAAGCCATGTTGCCGTCCATTGTGAATCTGCGCATCGCGCTGGTTGCGTTGCTCCTGGCCGTTTCGGCTGCGCGGGCGCAGACGACGCAACCGGTCAGCATCACCGTCGACCAGGCCACGCGCTTTCAGACAATCCAGGGGCTGGGGACCGGCGTGGCGTCGGACAGCCCGGTCTGGAACCCGTTGTATCTCCAGGTGTTCACGCAGGACCTGGGGGCGTCGGCGCTGCGGATCGATCTGACCGCGGACATCATCCCCAACCAGGTGACCCTCGGGCCGGATTTGCAGGCCAACACCAACCTCTTCAACTTTCAGGGCAACTACCCGCAGACCAACTGGGGCCAGTTCGCGGCGCAGGCCTACAAAGCGACCAACGGGCAGATGAAGATAATCGGATCGATCTTCAGCCCGGCGCCGTGGCTGAAGAGCAACGACAGCCAGGACAACGGGGGAAACCTCATCCAGACGCCGGCCAATCTCACGCAATTCGCCCGATACATGGCGGCCTATGTAAAGGGATTCCAGCAGGCGTACGGCGTACCGCTGTACGGCGTCAGCATCCAGAACGAGCCGCGCTTTGCCGAGCCGTATCCCAGCACGGTTTATTCCGACGCCCAGTATGTCGCCGCCATCGACGCCGTCGGCGCCGAGTTCGCCAAGGATGGCATCACAACCAAAATCTTCGGTCCCGAGGACGTGGGGGTGGACGGGGGATTTGTCACGCAACAGACGATGGGCTACATCAACGCGATCAAAGCCGATCCCGCCGCCTCCAATTATGTCAGCTTCTACGGCATCCACGGCTTTTCCGGCGAAGCACCGGCGCCGGCCGACGAGGCCAACTGGGCCGACTACGCGAACCAGATCTCCGCCAATGGAAAGGAATCATGGCAGACCGAGTATTCCGGCGAGAATCCAGCCTGGATCCATACCGACACATTCGGCCGGCCCGACGGGGCAATCGACGTCGCGCTCAACATGCACGAAGCCCTGACCTATGGCAACGAAAGCGCCTACCTCTATTTCCAGTTGGATGACGGGGACCACACCACCACGTCGACGACGACGCTCACCGGAAGCCTGGACACGAGCTCTCTGAAGTACAACGCGGCCAAACACTACATGAAGTTCATCCGTCCCGGCGCGGTACGGGTGGCGGCCACGCCGGACAATCCCAGCGGCGTCAGCGTGGACGCGTTCGTTGAGCCGGATAACTCATTGACGATTGAGTTGATCAACACCTCGGCCTATGACACGCCGACGAGTATCGCGATTCCGGGGACGACCTATTCGAGCTTCGCGGAGTATCTCACGACGGCCACACAGCCGTGGGCCGTGCTTCCCAACCTGACGGTGAGCAGCAATTCTTTGTCGTTGACGCTGCCGGCAGAAAGCATCGTGACGCTCCAGAGCCTGGCCGGCAGCGCCGCAGCCCCGGTCCCGGAGCCCGCCGCCCTGGCGCTGCTCGTGCCGGCGTCGCTGCTCCTGCTCCGTCGCCGCCATTCATGAGCCCGAACCTGGCGTGGTCGCTTCAGCGACCATGGTTTCCCATCCCTGCCATTCCGACATTTCTTGTGCCAAGCCGACAATGACCAATTGTGCAACAGCGGCACGAGTTCGGCCGCGGACCCCCAGTAACCTCCCGTTAGCTAGTCGCCCGACGCAACTTGGCCGGTGTGCTGTTGAATCTCCAGCTTCTCGAGCGGCCTCACCCAGACGTTGCGGAAGCGTATGGGGTTCTTGTGGTCTTGGAGACCGAGCGGGCCCTTCTCGGGCATGGAATCAGGGTAGTGGGCGACGATCATGTGGCCGGTCGGGCCTTCGATGCGCTGATGGTCCTGAAGAAGCACGCCGTTCTGGAACGTGGTGACGTACGCCGGCTCGACCAGCTTCCCGTCCTTGTATCGCGGGCGGTGGAAGATGAAGTCATAGGTTTGCCACTGACCTGGCGGAAGGCAGGCGTTGACCTGCGGCGGATATTGCCCGTAGATGCCGCCGCACTGCCCGTCGGGATACGTGGGATTGCCATAGTTGTCCAAGACCTGCATCTCGAAGCGACCCATGAGGAACACGCCGCTGTTCCCGCGCTCCTGGCTCTTGCCTTCGGGGGGCGTCGGCTCGGCCCATTCGACGTGAATCTGGGCGTCGCCGAACTCCTGCTTGCTGTAGATGTTGCCTTTGCCGGAAACCATGACGCCGTCTTCTATTTTCCAGGTCATCGGCCCACCGCCGCGGCGGCCGTTGGTCCAGTTGTCCAGGTTCTTGCCGTCGAAGAGCACGGTCGCGTCTGAAGGGGGTTTGCCCGGCTGATCCGGTGTGCTGGGCGTTCCGGGCGTCACGACCGGTGGCGCGGGACGCGTCATGTCGTGTACCCTGTACTTGGACCACGGCTGTTGCGGGCCGAGCCTCTCCTGGGCAAGAGCCAGGGCGCCGGCCACGCCGACCGCGGCGACGCACGCCGTCCCGATCAGTTTTCTCTGTATGATCCTTCGCATCCGAACCTCCGCTATCTGGGTGTGAGTGTGGGGCATCCGATCGACAGCCGGTTTCTCGATAGAGAATCCGAGAGACTGGATCATCTTGAATTATGCGCCGGCAAGGACGTGCGTTGAACTGTCGTTTCACTCGGCTTGAATGGCGATGCGGCCTTTGCCGCTGAATTGCAATACCAACCGGCCGGCCGGCTCGACATATTCATTGGGTTCGCGCAACGCGATCTGCACGTCGTTGATAGACACCCGCGGCTTGCTTCGAAGCCCGGCCACGAGAATGTAATATGGGCGATCCCACCCGCTCTGCACGGTGAATTCGGTGGCCGTGGCCTCATCTGACAATTCGGTAATGCTTCCCGGAGCGTGCACCAGCAGGCCGCTTTTAGCAAAGCGATGGAAGTCGTAGAGCGGCAGTCCGCCGTAGAGGCGCGCCGCGGCGGCCATCAGCGTGCCCGGATTGATCGCCGGATCATGACGCTGCTGGCTGCGCAGCGAAAACGAATCCGGGAGCAATCCTTGGCGTTGCGGGTCCGATCCCGCCGGCCAGGTCTGCTGAATACCGGAGATGACGATCCCATCGGCAATCTGAGTCCAAGGCCCGGCGGGGTCGCGCGGCGCCAGCCGGTAGATCGCATCGGCATACACCAGCGCGCACCATTGCACGGGCAATCCCATCCACACGGGCGCCCGCCACTGCGTCGCGCCGAACACGGGAACGCTGGCAAAGGGTCCGACGGGCTCGGCGGGGGCGGTGAGGTAAACGAACGGTACGCCGGTCCACGCCCAGTATTTGGCCTGCTCGAGAAAATGCTGCTCCCCGGTCAGCTCGAATCCGAGCAGGTACGCGCGAACCAGGTACGCCGAGGCCAGAATATCGGGCGTATGCAGCGGCACCTCCCAGGTCTGCGCCCCGCGCGGCACGGTGCCGGAGAATTTGTCCATCGCCCGCAGGAGCCGCACTCCCTGTGCAATCAACTCGCGGTTGCCGCTCACCGAGGCGTCTTGCAGCATCTGGGTCACCAGCGGGGCCGCCAGTCCGTTGGCCTCCGGGGTCGGATTGGTCTTACCCAGATCCAGACCGTTTTCAGGCGGATGATATCGCACCGATCCGTCCGCCTGGAAACGTGCCAGGAGTGCCAGCCCGCGCTGCTCGGCCCGGCGGGCGTTCTCTTCCACGTGGCCGTACAGAAGCGATTGAACAGGATGGCCGATATGCGAGACAGTCGCCGAGTCATAATCCGACGCGTCCACGTGTGCCAGCGCCTCGCGCGCGGCGTCGGTGAGGCGCTGCTTCGTCTTTGGATCGGCGACGCGCCGGGCGAGCCAGTCCTGAAACATCGCCGCGTCGGCGGCGGGGTGCGGCGCGAATTTCCCGGGAATTGCGTGGCGGTACTCGTTTCCCCCGCGCACCTGCGAGTCGAGCCAACCGGCCGCCATCATCGAGGAGAATGATTGTGTCCCCATCTTGTGAGGGGCGGGAGGCAATCCGCGCAGCGTGACGTACTGCCGGACGGCCGCGGTCGCGTCGCCGGCCAATCCGCCGATGATCGTCGCATGAAGCACGAGCGGCTCGTTGGCTTTGAGCGTCCGTGCCTCTTCCGGCAGCAGGCTTCCCTCAATCCGGTTCGCGCCGTCGGACCCGGGAAAGATCACGCCCATGGCGTGCCCGCCGGAATCGAACAGCCGGTCCGGCGAATCGAACATCGCGGCAAACTCAGGTTCCTGTTTCCAGATCAGTCCCACGTAGCGCCCGTCGGCCACGACGCTCATCATGGGAAAGGTGATTTTCAGCGAATCCGGCACCTGGCGATGCGACGCCGGGCCGATCACGTCCGCTTCGCTGCTGCTTGGCTCATTGTCGAGATATTCCAGCCCGGGGAACAGCGCCTGAGTCTTGGCAGCGCCGAATGAATTGACGCCGGGGAACAGCCCGAGCATGGGAAGAAAAATCACCTTTCGATCGCGATCCACTACGATCGACGTATCGACGTCGATCGCGCCGGATCCCGCGGCGGGGGCGTACGACCGTCGAATCGTCCATTGTGCCCCGCCCGAATCCCGGACCGTCGTCGTCTCGACGATCTTGTTCTCCTGCCGATCGAGCCGGGCCGCGGCATCCACTTTGATCCATGCCGGCTTGTCCGCATCCAGCCAGCCGATGAGTTGCCGGTTCCAGCCGATCGCCATCGATTTCCCCTCAACCGTGAGGACGAAATCTTCCTGCCAGGATCCGGCGTGCGACAAAAGCAAATTGCCGCTCTCGATGTGCGGCGCGCCCGACTTGAGTTCCATCGCCACCGGCCTGGGCCATTTCGGCTCCGGGATCGGCCGGGCTTCCTCAAATCGGATCGATTGAACCACGCACAGGCCGCTCGACCCAGGCAGGTTCGGCCGAATGCGATACCCTGAACCCAGTGGCGGCAGATGAACGCGCAATTCGGTCCAGTCCCCGCCCTTCATGTCCGAACGAACGCATTGGGCTTCGCTGGCCCGCCGCGTGAAATAATAAATCCGCGCCGTCCCGCTCTGCTCCGAGCGCAGTCGCACGATCATTCGCAGCGGCACGCCCGGCGGGTAATCCCGTCGCGGCCCGACCGTGTACGGATCGGGCCCGCTGATCCGCAGCCCCATCCCCTCAGCCGAGTGCGTCAGCTCCGAGAGGTCATGCGTGGCGGCCCATCCCTTCAGGTCCTCCGGCCGGCGGAAATCCCAGCCCGCAAGTCCCGCGCGGGCCGCAGGCGTCAACAGCAATCCAACCAGGATCGAGGCAACTCGCATCGAGAAATTGAAACCTCCGCGCTCGCTGCGATCAACCACAATCCGCGTCGGTGGACCGTTACATCCAGGTTCCGCGTCGGCCGAAGTCGCCCGAGGCGTCGGTTTCGCCGTCGCTGCTTCCACCGCCAGCGGCGCAGTCGCCACCACGGCCTTCGCTCGGGGGAACGGTCGGGTTGCCAGCCTGGTCGACGGAGAGGGTCAGCGTGATCGTGTTGCTGCCGATGCTGCTGGTCGCGGTGAGGCTTACGCTGTAGATCGTCGTGCCGTTGCCTTCATTGTAAACGGTGACGACCTGCGATCCGCCGATCGTGCCGGCGCCGTTGTCGGTCGCCAGGGTCTGGAGTTCCATCGCGGCGGCGGCGTCATTGGTCTCCAGCGCGCTGTAGGTGGTCGTCGTCGTGGTCGGGAGCGTGGCCAACACGCCCGTCGAATCCACCGTTACCGTCGTCATTGTGCCGCCGACGGTGAAGGTGGTGGAATAGAACGTCTTTCCGTTGGCGGTCAGCACGTCGACGGTCTGGGTTGACGTCGAGCTGAGCGCCGACGCGCCGGACGGCAGATGCGCGTTGATGCCGTTCTGGATCGGGGTCGGCAGAACACTGAAAGGCAGCTCCTGGTGACCGACGGGATTGCCGTTTGAGTCGACGCTGATCGTGGTTTGGCCATCGCCATCAGCGTCAGGCAAGCTGCTGCTCGAAGACGAGTTGGAGGAACTGGACGAGTTGCTCAGTCGGATGCTGTAGCTGACGGCGCCGTTGGATGCGGTGCTGACGTTGACCGTGGTCGTCGAGGTTGGCGCCGTCAGGCTGAGGGCGGTAGCGATCTTGGTGATCTCGGCCGCCGCCGCGGCATCGCTTCCTGCGCCGGTGCCGCTGAGCGTGGCCCAGGTCGTCGTGCTCTGGGTCGGCGCGGTCACGCTCCTGCCATTCTGATCGACGGTGAGGCGTGTCACGGTGCCTGAGGACGTGTAGACGAGACTGAAAGTTTCGGTGCCGTCCGAGTTGCCAAGGTAAACGGTTTGCGACGAAGTCGGAGCGGCAAGACTGTCGGATGACGTGAGATTATCGAGTGCGGTTTGCACCGCCGTTGGGGTCTGGCTGAACGGAATGGTGTCGACCAAGACGCCGTGCGATTCAGATGACGTTGTGCTGGAGGACGATGAAGAACTTGAAGAGTTGGTCGAAGTCAACTTGCTTGCCTGGACCGCTGACGCGGCCAGCGACGCAGCCTTGGCGCTCTGGGCGTGCTTGACTGCGTGGTGGACGGCGTGTGCGTGGTGCGGCGTGGCCGACAACAGCCGCCGGTCTTCGAGCGTCTCGATCATGGGAGAATGCCTCTGCATCGCCGATAGAATCAGGGCTTTGCGGCTTTTGAAAAACTTTCGACCGAACACGTCGGCCTCCTTTGTTGCGGGTGGAAACCTTTCGTTGGGCTTGGGTCAAGTCACTTCAGGCTCAAGCCCATCCGGTGTGCAACTGCCACCATTTCAGTTTCGAGCGGCGTCAGATTTCTTCCAGAAATCACCTGCCCGTTGCGACGATGCGCAAGACGTGCTGCGCGGGCGCAGCGCGCGGCACTACAATCCTGCGGCATCGAAGCTGAAGATTGGATGAAGGTGAACTCGCAGACACTCGAAAGCAGCGCGCCCGCTCCGCTCGGACAACGGGTTTCCACGTTCGACCTGCGCGTGCTGATGGTCGCGCTGATTGGCTTCTGCGTGTTTCTTGACGTCTACATGACGCAGGCGCTGCTGCCGCTGTTTGCCCGCATATTCCACGCGTCCAAGTTCGAGGTGAGCCTGACGGTGAGCGCGACGACGATCGGGATTGCCCTGGGCGCGCCGTTTGCCGGATTGCTGGCCGAGCGGGTGGGTCGAAGGGAAGTGATGGTCGGTTCAGTCTTGTTTTTGACGCTGCCGATACTGCTGTCGGCGACCTCGCCGGGATTGCACGCGCTGATCGGCTGGCGGTTCGTGCAGGGGCTGATCATGCCGGGAACCATCTCGGTGACGATGGCCTACGTGAGCGAGGAATGGGCCGCAGGCGGCGCCGCGGCGGTGATGGCTGCCTATGTTGCCGGCAACGTGCTGGGCGGAGTGACTGGGCGATTTCTCTCGGGGCAGATCGCGGCGCACTTCAACTGGAACGCGGCGTTCGTCGTCCTGGGAGGTCTGAACGGAATCGGCGCGATCGCCGTGTGGCGCTGGCTGCCGCATTCAAAGCGCCGTCACACGAAAGTGCAACTGGGCGCGAGCCTGCGCGAGATGGGGCGGCAATTTCGCCGGCCGGTCATGGTGGCGACGTTCCTGATCGGCAGCGGGATGCTCTTTGCCCTGGTGGGGACTTTCACGTACGTGACTTTTTACCTTGCCGCTCCGCCCTTTGGACTGGGGACGGCGGCGCTGGGGTCCCTGTTTGCGGTGTACCTGGTGGGGGTGGTGGTGACGCCCGTGTGTGGCCGATGGATCGATCGGCTGGGCCATCGCCGGGCGCTGATCATCGCGACGGTCGCGGCGGGAGTGGGCGTGATGCTCACGCTGATTCATTCTTTGACGGCGGTGATCATCGGGCTGTCGCTGTGCAGTACGGGGATTTTCGTGTGCCAGTCGGCGGCGGCGAGCTATCTGGGGCACGTCGCCGGCCAGTCCCGCGCCTCGGCTGCGGGGCTGTACAGCTCGTTCTACTACGCCGGCGGCACCGCAGGCGCCGCCGCCCCGGCCCTCGCGTGGGCCGTGGGCGGCTGGCCTGCTTGTGTCGCCGCCATTGTCGCCGTCCTCTTTGCCGTCATCGCGCTGGCGATGCGCTTCTGGCATGCCACCGCGCCACCGGCACCGGAGGACCCGGCGTACACGATGGCGCTGGCCGCCGAGTGATCCCGCAGTCCTCATCCCATGTGATAGAAGAACTCTTCCTGCACCACCTTGCCGTCTTTGACGGTATACAACCCGGTTTCATCCATCTGCATGCGTTTTCCGGCCATGGGCCCGGACTTGGCGGTCACGTCGAACTTGAATCGGACGATGAAGCGGTCGCCGTGCGGCCAGGGGCCTTCGGCCGCGCCGCTGTGAACTTCGTGATTAGCTTCCCACCACTCGGTCTTCTTGCGAATGGCGGCAATGCCTTCCTGCCGCTGCGGCATCTGCGGCATGGCGTGAGCCTCGATGCTCACGATGTTGGGGCTGTAAAGCGTGTTGACCGCCTCCATCGCCTTGCCCTTGTTGCACAGATCGACCAGCTTCTTTCCGACTTCCATCGTCGTGCTCATGCGATTGCTCCTTTCCAGTAAAGAGTTGTCGGGTTCGAAACTCGGAATGATAGGCGCCGCTTTTTCAACTCCATTTCGACCGCGATCGGATTTGATTAGCGAACAATGAACCGTTGACTGAACGTTTTGAACAAAACTGAACGTTTTTTGCGCTTTTGGCGCTGAAAAACGTTCAGTTTTGTTCAAAACGTTCAGTCAACGAAGTGGCGCCAGAGCAGAGAATGACCTAGCCCATCGACACGGTATGAGATTCGGCTACAGTCGCCGCCGCATGCTGCACCACTTGACCCCGCTTGGGTTCGTCCTGCTGACATTCGGCATTTCGCTGGTCGCCGGGCTGGTCGGAGCGCTGCTGGGATTGGGCGGCGGGATCATCGTCGTGCCGGCGCTCACGCTGCTGATGGGGATCAACATTCGCCTGGCGGTCGGCGCGTCGATCGTCTCGGTCATCGCCACTTCGAGCGGCGCCGCCGCCGCTTACGTGCGCGAGCACATGACCAATCTTCGCGTTGCCATGTTCCTCGAAATCGGCACGACCACCGGCGCCATCACCGGGGCGTTTCTGGCGGGTCTGATCGACCCGAGATGGCTGTTCATCGTCTTCGGGATCATGATGGGTTACTCGGCGCTGGAGATGTTCCGCAACCGGCACGAGATCGGCGCGCCCGTCCCGCCGGACCGGCTGGCCGACAAATTGCGCCTGCACGGGAGCTATTACGACCAGGTGATGCGGCAGCAGATCGATTATCGGGTGACCCACACAACCCTGGGCCTGGTTCTGATGTACGTCGCCGGGTGCGTGAGCGGGCTCTTGGGGATCGGGTCGGGGGCCCTGAAGGTGACGTCGATGGACCTGGCGATGCGGTTGCCGATCAAGGTTTCGACGGCGACGAGCAATTTCATGATCGGTGTGACCGCCGCCGCCAGCGCGGGTGTGTATTTCGTCCGCGGAGAAATCGCTCCGCTGATCGCCGCACCGGTCGCGGCGGGTGTCCTCATCGGCGCGACCGGTGGGGCATTGCTCCTGCCACGCCTCCGCAACCGCTCGATCCGCATTGCCTTCGTCATCGTGCTGCTGTGGATTTCGGCGCAAATGCTTTGGCGGGGGGTGCGCGGATGACCTCGCAATCTCTGCCCGATGCCGGCCCCGACCACGTTCGCAAGGTGGAATTGGTGATCAGCACGCTGCTTCGCGCGGGCGTGATCACCAGCCTGGCAATTGTCGTTGTCGGACTCGTGTTGAGCTTTGTCCACCACCCGGCGTATCTGAGCTCGCATTCGCAGCTCAAGCAGATCACCACGCCGGGACGGTTCGTTCCGCACAGCATCGGCGAGGTGGTGAGCGGCGTCGTGCAACTCAAAGGGGAAGCGATTATCGCGCTGGGGCTTCTGCTGTTGATCGCGACGCCTGTGCTACGGGTGGCGGTATCAATAGTCGTGTTTCTGATCGAACGGGACTGGATTTTCGTCGCCCTTACGGGATTCGTGCTGGCGATGCTGATTTTCTCGTTCTTCCTCGGGCGCGTCGATGGGTGAGACGAGTAGTCGGTTCCGGAGAAATTACGCCTTGGGAAGGCGAGCCTCCCGGTGAGCCGCGGCTCGGCAGGAGCCTCGCACACAAATCGCGGGGAACGGTCCACTGGCTGAGCTACGCCGAGTGTTTTCGCGGGGCGGGCGGGGACTGGGCGTGGTGCGAGGCCTTGGCCTTGTAGAGCGCCTGGTCGGCGGCCCGAAGCAGGGTCGGCGCGTCGGCGTCGCGAAGGTCGGAGAGGTTGGCGATTCCGATGGAGAGCTTCGGCGGGTTGGCGACGCGGAAGGTGCGGCCGAGGTTGTCGCCCAGCGACGCCAGCCGCTCAGCCATGGCGCGACCCGTCTGCGCGTCGCCGTTTTCCAGGACGATGACGAACTCGTCCCCGCCGTTGCGGAAGGCAGCGTCTCCCTCGCGGATCGTCGAGCGGATGATCTGGGCGAGGGACTTGAGCATCTGATCGCCCGCCTCGTGGCCGAGCGAATCGTTGAGCGGCTTGAAATGATCGATGTCGATCATGAGCACGCACAAAGGAGCGTTGGCGGCGCTGGACCGCTGGATCGCCTCGGGGAGAAAATCGTCCAGGGCGCGGCGGTTGTGCAGGCCCGTCAGCCCGTCGCGGGCCGCCTGTAGCTGGAGCACGCCAATGCGGCGTTCCAGGGTTTCAGCGTGCTTGGCCATTCGCTGGCGCAGTTCCTGCTCAAGTTCGACGATTCGGGCCTGTTCCTGGCGGAAATCCCGCACGAGGTCCTGGCAGATCGCCGCCAGCGGCGCGATTCGGCCGCCGACTTCGTTGAGCGATTCGATCGGCTCCTCTCCGGCACGGACGCGGGGAAGCAGCTCGACGAGCTGGTCGAACGGCTCGTGCCAGCGCTTTCGCCGAGCGGCGGCAGTAAACATGACGGCCAGCGGCAGGGCGATGGCAACCATAAGCTGAAGGACTTCGAGCGCCTCGATGAGCCTTCCGCCAACCAACAGGACCATAAGACCTGCGAAGCTGCCCGCCTCGATCGCCAGAATCAAAATAGTAATGATTCGCCGCCGAACGCGCGGGTTTGGCGGTTCGGTCTGACTGGCTTGGGCTTCGGTCTGTTCACTCATGTGGAAAAACCGCTACATCTGCTATCGAACGAACGGGCCACCGGATTCATGTCCGGTAACCGCACGGGTCAACCGCGCCTCCGCGATAACCGATAGAACTTCCGTATCTTTATGTCACACCCGCGCTACGACCTGGTCGTGATCGGTTCCGGCCCTGCCGGGCAGAAGGCCGCGCTCAATTCGGCCAAGCTGGGCAAGCGCGTCGCCATTGTCGAGCGCGCCACCAGCGTCGGCGGTGTCTGCATCCACACGGGCACCATCCCCTCCAAGGCGATGCGCGAGGCGGTCCTGCATCTGACCGGTCTGCGCGAGCGGGCGCTCTACGGCGACAGCTACGCCGTCAAGCAGCACATCACCATGGCCGACCTGCTCTACCGCTGCCAGCACGTGATCAAGAGCGAGGTCGACGTCATCCGCGGCCAGATGGCGCGGAACAACATCGCCATGCTCTTCGGCACCGCCAGCTTCGTCGATCCCCATACGATCCGCGTCACCTGCGGCGACGAAGATCCGCAGGGCGCCGAGGCGATCGAAATCAAAACGCACCACGTGCTGATTGCCGTCGGTACCGAGCCCGCCCGGCCTGCCGACGTTCCTTTCAAAGCGGACAAGGTGATCGACTCCAACGAACTCCTGCACCTTCGCAATCTGCCCAAGAGCATGATCGTGGTGGGCGGCGGAGTGATCGGGAGCGAATACGCCTGCATGCTGGCGGCGGTGGGCGTTCACGTCACGCTGGTCGAATCGCGGCCGCGATTACTGGAGTTCGTCGACAACGAGCTGGCCGATTCCCTCCAGTTCCGCATGCGCGACATGGGCATGCGATTGCGGCTGGGCGAATCGGTGTCCAAGATCGATTTGGTGAACGATCACGTGGAAGCGATGCTCGCCAGCAACAAGACGCTGCGAGCTGACGCCCTGATGTACTCGATCGGCCGGCAAGGCGCCACCGACAAGCTGAACCTCCTGGCGGCGGGATTGACCGCCGACAACCGTGGCCGGCTCAAGGTCAACGAGTTCTTCCAGACGCCGGTGTCCCACATTTACGCCGCCGGCGACGTGATCGGCTTCCCGGCGCTGGCCGCCACGAGCATGGAGCAGGGCCGCCTGGCGTCGTGTCACATGTTCAACCAGCCCAAAAGCGAAGCGCAGACGACGCTGTTCCCCTACGGCATCTACACGATTCCGGAAATGAGCATGGTCGGCCAGACCGAGCAGGCCCTGACGGAGCAAGGCGTCCCATACGACGTCGGCATCGCCCGCTACCGGGAGATTGCCCGCGGCCAGCTCATCTCCGACCCGCAGGGCCTGCTCAAGCTCCTGTTCCATCCGACCAGCCGCCGGCTGCTGGGCGTCCACGCCATCGGCACCGGCGCCACAGAGCTGGTCCACATCGGCCAGACCGTCATGGCCGCGGGAATGCCGATCGACTATTTCGTCGAATCGATTTTCAACTACCCGACGCTCGCCGAGTGCTACAAAGTCGCGGCCCTCGACGGCATCAACCGCGCCCGCACGTCCGCGCCGATCGCAATCGACCCGCCCACGGAGTCCGCCAAAGCGGCCTGACACTTCTTGTGGCACGGGCTTCCAGCCCGTGCGTGCGAGCTGCTATCGAAGATGACGATCTTGCGGACCGGCAAAAAGCGGCCTGACCGGTCTCGTGGCCGGCCGGCGCGAGCGTTGCTACGATCTCCGGTCCAATCACCGGAGATACCATGGCCAAGCCGAAACGCGGAAGACGAAACACCGCCAAGCCCGAACGTCCGCGAGGCCCGCTCGAGAAGCCGACTCCTCCCGAGGCATCCAATCTCGATCATCCCGAACCACCCGGCATGCGAGTCGCGGTGCCGGGGATCGGGGTTTTCCCGCCGGAAGACGTGCGGTCAAAACCCCGGTCGGGCAATCGGCGCAAGGGGCCGTCCGCGAGGTGACCCCGGCTTTGCAAATCCGCAAATCCGCGCCTACAACGGTGCGCATGGCATCGATCCTTGTCATCGGCCCGCACCCGGACGATCAGGAACTGGGAATGGGGGGGTCCATCGCCCGGCTGGCGGCGCAGGGGCACCGGGTTCACCTGATCGACATGACCAACGGCGAGCCGACGCCGCTGGGGACGCCGGAAAAGCGCGCCTCAGAAGCCGCGGCGGCCGCGAAAATCCTGGGCGTGCAGCGAACGCTGCTGGGGTTCCCCAACCGCCAGGTCGTGCATTCGATCGAAGCCCGCCACAAGGTGGCGGCGGTGATCCGCCTGCACCGGCCGAACTGGCTGTTTCTGCCGTTTCCCATCGACGCCCATCCCGACCACGTCGCCGTCACGAAGATCGGCGAGGACGCCCGCTTCGACGCCAAGCTGACCAAGTCGGACATTCCCGGCGATCCCTGGCATCCCAAGCGGATCATCTACTATTACTGCACGCACTTGCGGATGAACTTCCAGCCCACCTTTTGCCTGGACATCAGCGACCAGATGGAAACCAAGCTCGCCGCGATGCGGGCCTACGAGTCGCAGATGATCGCCAACAACAGCCCGGTGCCGGAGATGGTCCGCACGCTCTGCGGCTACTTCGGCGGCCGGATCGGAACCGCCTACGCCGAGCCGTTCTTCACCTACGAGGCCCTCGGGTTTGGCGGGCTGGATCAATTGATTTGAGCACATGACGCTAGATGGCCCGTGGCGCCGCCGGTGCGCCGCGGGAGACAGAACGACGGGCCACTCGGGTGATTACGGATTACATCGTAACCAGCAGTGTCCCTCTTTGCCCGTCCCCTCTTTGCCCGTCTCGGTTCACATATCATTTCCCGGCTTTATGATAATTATTGTAAATCTATTTATTTAAAATATTTACAATAAAAATGGAGCACTGTAAATGATACAGAATGATACAAATTGTAGCGCGATTTGAGTTTTGGGCAGAATGATACATCCATACTGGTCGGAGAACCGTCGGACCCCCGCTCCTGCCCAACGGCACCCCGTTGGCGCGGTGCTTTGTTGGGGGATGGCGCGATTTGGCGCGGTTTGGCGCTTCCTCACCTTTTCAGCTTCCACCATTTCAGCTTCCCGGGTCGGCCGCACTCCAATCGACCGATATCGGGAGGCAACCGGGTGCAGGAATGCGTTCCGCTGATTGAAGTCGCCAGGCGGCTGTCTCGTAGTTATTGCACGTTTTTCGCGGCGGGGACTTTCCCTTTGGGAAC
>DATHPP010000463.1:0-38816 GCA_035483795.1 Tepidisphaeraceae bacterium
GAAACGACATCTGGTCAACCGCCTGGAGAAACTCGGCTACACCGTCACACTTCAGAAGAAGGAGGCCGCGTAGACGAAGCTATTTTCGGAGCAGGCACGAAGAGCACGAAGAAAACACGGGAGAAGAAGAGGAAAACCGGCAGTCCCTGTGACACGGGTTTTCCCTTCGGATCTGAGCTTGAGGCTCAGCCTCAGGGTCGAAGACAACCCGTGCTTGCAGCGCAAAGCTCACGCAGAGACGCGAAGACGCAAAGAAAAATCTGCGGAGCGCTCAGCCTTCAGTCTTTTCTTTGCGACCCTGCGACCCTGCGGCTCTGCGTGAGATTACTGCCTTCGTAGTGAGTTTAGCGCCGCACGCCTACCTCACCGCCGCTTTCTCGCCGAAATCTTTGCCGGATGTGGGTGATGGATTGGCGTCGTCGTCGATCCCGTGGTGTTGATCGCGGGCATCCGTTGCGATGACGGATCGCCGGCCGAGCTGGGCGCACTTGCCGCCGCCGGCCCGGCCGCTGCCGCTGCGACAGCCAGCGGCGTCGCCTGGCTGCCCAGGCTTGTGTTCAACGTGAACAGCAGCGCCTGAAGATCGGCGCTGTTGACCTGAGCGTCGTAGTTGAAATCCCCCTGATCCCAGGCGCCGGGCCGGTTGAGGAACGCCAGCAGGATCTGGAGGTCGGCGCTGTTGACCTGGTGGTCGAGATTCGCGTCGCCGTAGAGGGTGTAGGTCAGCTCGATCGTGTTCGGCATCGTGTTCACGCCCTGGCCGTCGGCAAAGTCGGCGTAGCCGATGGCGGTGTTGTGGTTTGGATTGGCCTGTGCCGCGGCGGAGGTGATGACGCCGGTACTCGCGGTGGGAGAGCCGTTCCAGGCACCGGCGTTGTAGCCATTGTGCAGATATCCCTGAATCGCGGCGATCGGATCGGAACTGCTGTAGCTGATGAAGACGGTGCTGCGGCCAATCTCCAGTGTGGTGCCGGCAAGCGGATTGGTCCCTTGGAGGGCGCTGATGGCGAAGGTGCCGTTCAGGTGAAGCGTGGCGGGTAGCGGATTGCCATTGGTGTAGTCGAGGGTGATGATGTCGTTGCCGCCGTTTCCGTTGATGGTTAGGCCGTTGGGGTCGTTGATCGCAAGTTGCGCGGTGGCCGTTCCCAGCACCCAGTCAATATGCTGCTGGTCAGGGTCCCTCGTTAACGTCATTTGATCCACGCCTGGCGTACCACTTATGGCGTCGCGGCTTGCGACGATTGTGAAAAGCGGTCCAGTGAAACCACCATCAGAACCGCCGAGGAGGACATCGTTACTCCCGGCGCGAACCACAAGATCGGGCCTGCCATCTCCATTTAAATCTGAAACCACAACAGAAACGGGGTTGGGATACGTGGCAAACGTTCGCGCCGCCTGGAAGCTACCGTCTCCATTTCCGGGCAAGACACTCACGGTTCCACGCAGATTGTCGACGACGATGAGGTCTGGTTTGCCATCGCCCGTCAGGTCCGAGACGGCGATAGCATATGGGAATGAAGCCGCGGCAAATGTCTGAGGAGGCGAAAAAGTCCCATCACCATTCCCGAGCATGACGCTCACCGTGAGGTCGCTGTTCGTGTTAGCAACTATCAAATCGGGTTTGCCGTCGCCGTTGACATCGCTTACTACCAATGGATGCGGACCGACGCCGGCCTCGACAGTTTGCTGCGGTTGGAACGTGCCGTTGCCGTTGCCGAGGAGCACACTCACGGTGTGGTTGAAGTTGCCAACCACAATATCCGGTCGCCCGTCCCCGTTTACGTCGGAGACCGCGATCGACCAGGGGCTTCCGCCAGCAGCGAACGTTGTTTGGGATTGGAAGGTGCCGTCACCGTTCCCAAGTAGCACGCTAACCGTGTTGCTCTGATTGTTAGCGGTAATGATATCGGCCTTCCCATCTCCGTTTACGTCCGATACTGCCAACGACCTCGGCGCGTTTCCAACGGCGTAGCTCCTCTGAGCTTGGAAAGTGCCGTTACCGTTGCCCAGCAATACGCTCACGCTGTTGTGGTAATACGTATTTGAGACGACAAGGTCAGGCTTGCCGTCGCCATTTACATCAGCTACCACAATGGAACTCACATACTTCGCAAGGGCGAACGTCTGGCCAGGCCGGAACGTTCCATTCCCGTTGCCAAGAAGGACAATCCCAGAATTGCCTGTGGCCTCGACCAGGTCAGCCTTGCCGTCGCCATTCAGATCCGCGACCGCCATGGCGTAGACGCGCGAAGGATTGCCGACGATCGGCTGATGAGAAAACGATGGCACCCCACCTGCTTGCAATGGATTCCCCGCCGCGTCTTGAATGCTGCCGTTGTCCACTAGATTCAGTCCAAGCGTGCCGGTGCCGGAAATGCCGTTAATTGTGACCGTATAGGCCGCCCCGCTGCCGCTGATCACGACCGGCGTCGTCGTAGTCACTCCATTAAGCGCCAGCGAAAAATCGCTCGCATTCACCCCCGTTACCGACTCGTTGAACGTGACAGTGTACGTCACACTGCTGTCGCTAGTGATCGGCCCCGGCGGGCTGGCGCGGTTGATGGACAGGACGGTCGGCGGCACGTCGCCGAGCAGGACGCTCACTGTGTTGCTTCGCTGATTGGCGGTGGCGATGTCGAGGCGGCCGTCGCCGTTCAGGTCGGCGACCGCCAGGGCGTAGGGATTGACGCCGGTGTTGAAGTTGACGGCCGGCTGGAAGGTGCCGTCGCGGTTGCCCAGAAGGACCGCGACGTTGCCGGGATAGGCGGTGCCGCCGTCGCCGACGACTAGGTCTTCCTTGCCGTCTCCATTCACGTCCGCCACCGCGACCGCATTGGGAGTGGCCCCGACATAGCTGGTGAGCTGTGCCTGGAAAGTCCCGTCGCCATTGCCCAGCAGAACGCTTGCGGTCCCATCGGTCTTGTTCACCACGACCAGGTCCGGCTTGCCGTCGGTGTTGATGTCGGAGACGACGATGCTGCGGGGATGTCCGCCGACGGCGACCGTCTGTGGGGCTGAGAACGGTCCGCCGCCGGTGCCGAGCAGCACGCTGACCGTCGAGCTGGTGTGGTTGCTCACGGCGATGTCCGGCTTGCCGTCGCGGTTGAGGTCCGCTGCGGCGATCGAGATCGGATGAGGTCCCGCGGCGAAGGTCTGCTGCGGCTGGAACGTGCCGTCGCCGTTGCCATCCAGCACGCTTACCGTCCCGCTGCCGTAGTTGGCCACGAGAATGTCCGGCTTGCCGTCGCCATTCACATCCGCGGTGGTCACTGCGATGGGATCATTGCCTGTGGCAAAGCTGAGCGGGGCTTGGAAAGTTCCGTCGCCGTTACCCAGCAGGACGCTGACGCTGGCGGAGCCGTAGTTGGCGACGATGAGGTCGGGTTTGCCGTCGCCATTCACGTCGGCCACGGCAACTGCAATCGGCGTGGGGCCCGAGGCGAACGTCATTTGGTTGAGGAACGAGCCGGTGCCATCGCCCATCAGCACGCCGACGTTGCCGTCGGTGTTGTTGGCGACGATCAGGTCGAGCTTACCGTCGCGATTCACGTCCGCGACGGCCAGGGAGAGGGGGTTGGTGCCGGCTGGGAAAACCTGCTGGGGGTTGAACGCCGCGATCGCGGTGGAGAGTAGCACGCGGCGTTCAAGACCTTCGACCTGGAAATTCGCCGCCGCCCGCAGGCGCTTGCGGCGGTTCATCAAACGTGCGAACGACATCCTTCCCTCCTGCAACGCTGCTCAGATTCTGGTAGTGGGTCAGTTTGAGTTTTCGGGCCCGGCTGGCAGGGATGCGGGTCGACTTGGCCGGGTTGCCGTGCGCTCCCGCTCGGCCATTTCAAGAAACGTTTTAGGATCGATCTGCTGTCGCTGTCCGATCGCAATGCCGTACTTGTCCAAGTCTGTTCTTGGTCGCTTGCCTTCGACTACCTCAGCGGCGATCCGAGTCTTCTCTTCGTTCGTTAACGGTCGATCCGACGCCGATTTTGCGTCATCGCTGGTGTGTGGCTTGAATATCATGGCCAGCACGAACGCGACCAGAAGCAGCACGCAAAAAACGATAGCAAGTCGACGCATTCGCGAATCTCCCGCGGTTCAAACCGACCCACTACCCCGATTCTGGACGTTCGATCCCCGATCGACCGGATTTGCATGGATCGTAATCCATACAGTCGCGGCGTTGCAATAAGATTCCGCGGAACACCGCATCGAGAATCCGGGGCGGCGCTGCGCTCTGCCCCGGCGTCGGGTGTTGCTTTGCCAGGAAGGTGCGCCGAGCGTGTTGGCGTGCTCGATCCCTTAATCGTGCCAGCTCAGAACGGGGTCCTGCGCTCGAACGGACCCCACGCCGGGGCACAGCGCCCAGCGCCGCCCCGGATTCGCCGTGCGCGCATCTCTGCGGACGGGAGCGATCGCATCTCAGCGGGGCCGACAGAAAAAACCGAAAGTCGCCAAAACACACGGTCCTCGCGGCGGTCTGGGGAAAACCGACAAAGCGCCAGAATTAGCAATAATTAGATAGCGGACTGGCATTCCAATGTGGCAGCAATTATGCGACAGAATTGCCCATCCGCCATTTCGGGGTGCTCCATTTTGGCTGGTTTTGGCGTGTTTTGGCTGGTTTTTTGGCGGGTTGGCAGCCATGACCACGAAGGCACATCAGTTTTGGCATGGTTTGGCGCGGTTTGGCGCGGTTGGCGCGGTTTGGCATCGTTTGGCTTGGTTTGGCGCGGTTGGCGCGAATTGGCATGGTTTGGCATGGTTTGGCATGGTTTTTTGGCGTCGGCCATCCGTGCCACGGGGGATGCTCGACGGGCCAAGTCGAAGCGTATTTGACCTGAACTTCCTGCCACGCTAAGTTTCGCGACCTTTTCCTGCCGGCGACCGTATTATTAAACCGTTAGGCAAGCAATCATAACTTTTGCGCTTTTGAGGAAACCGATTCATGCGAGCCAGTGACATTCGGAGGGGGCAGGCGGTGATCATCGACGGCAAGCTCTGCGTCGTGACCAACGCCGACCACAACACGCCGGGCAATCTTCGGGCCAAGGTTCAGTTCAAGCTGCGCGACGTGGCCAAGGGGACGATTCTGGACAAGCGCGTCGGCGCCACCGACGACATCGAGACGGCGACGCTGGACCGCCGGCAGGTGGAATACCTGTATTCCGACGCTGAGGGTCATGTCCTCATGGACATGGAAACCTACGACCAGAACTCGATCCCCAAGGAAGTGTTCGGCGACGACATTCTGTACCTCAAGCCCAACACGCCGCTCACGGCGATGTTCCACGAGGGGAAAATCGTCTCGTATGAAATGCCCAAGACGGTGGACCTGAAGGTGACGGACACGCCGCCCATCATCAAAGGCGCGACCGCGACCAACCAGCTCAAGGAAGCGGAGCTGGAAACGGGGCTGAAGACCCGCGTCCCCGGCTTCATCGAGATCGGAGAAACGCTCCGCATCAGCACCGAAACCGGCGGGTATCTGAGCAGGGCGTGATGACGTGGGGAGGGTTCCCTGTGACACGGGTTTGCAACCCGTGCTGGAAACCTTTCCTGGACGGTAGTTCGGCAAATCCAAGTTATTCGATGTTCAGAACCGTTCTGCACGGGTTAAAAACCCGTGTCACGGGGGATCATTTCCACGTCGGATCACTTCCACGTCACGTGCCTGGCGACGAAAATCGCCAGGAAGATAAGAACCGGGATTGCGACGGCGAAGACGGCGACGCGGATGCCGCGCCAGCGGCTTTTCCATATGGCCGGGGCCTCGAGGCGCTGGGCGCGGCCGGTCACATGGACCTGGTCGGGGTGGTCCAGATCGGTTTTCATGTCCAGGGCCGTCTGGTAACGGTCCTGCGGGTTTCGGGCCATGGCATGCAGGATGATTTCCTCGACCTGCGGCGTAATCTGGGGATTCTTCTGCCGCGGGGCCGGCGGATCGCCGCTCAGCCGCGCGTTCATGATCAGAAAAGGATTGGCTCCCTCGAATGGGACAGAGCCCGTCACCATCTCATAGAGGATGGCGCCGAGGCTGTAGATATCGGTGCGGCGGTCGCCGCGTTTACCGCGCACCTGCTCGGGGGCCATGTAGTCGGGCGTGCCCATCGTCGGGGTGAATCCGCCGAAGGTCAGCCGCCGGGCGGTTTCGTATTTGGCGATGCCGAAGTCCATGATCCGGATGCTCCCGTCGTTGCAGATCATGATGTTCTCGGGCTTGAGATCGCGATGCACCACGTCGTGCTCGTGCATGTAATGCAGGGCCTCGCACACGCGGCTGGCGATCTTGAGGGCATCGCTCATCGGCATCGGCCGGACGCTCCGCATCAGATGGCCCAGGGTCTGGCCTTCGAGAAACTCCTCGACCAGATAGGGCCGGCTGCGGTTCCCATCATCCGGCTCGACGCGGAGAATGTACGGATGCTTGAGCGCGACGCCGATCTCCTGCTCGCGCTTGAAGCGCGAGTAAAAGCCGGGATCGCTCTCGAACTGCATGAAGGGAACCTTGAGCGCGACGGTGCGGTTGTCGCGCAGGTCGATCCCCTTGAAGATCGAGGCCATGCCGCTGCGGCTGATCAGGTCGGTGATCTGGTAGCGCCCGTCAAGGACCTGGCCGACTTCAGGTTCTGTGCCCATGGGATTGGAGTTTACCTTCTGGTACATGGGAACGCCCCGGTAATAGCTGAGGCGTTCGACACTTTCGATCTGGATGACCTGGACGGTGAGGTTGTCGTCGCCGCCGCGCTTCTCGGCCAGTTCGATGAGCCGCTGGCAGGCTTCCTCGGGCGTCGATTTGGAAACGATTTCGTAGACTTCGCGTTCGGTGACGAAGCACCAGAGGCCGTCGGTGCATTGGACGAGACGGTCGCCGCGGTTGACGACGACGGTGTGGTAATCGAGGCGGATCATCGGATCCAGGCCGACGCTGCGGGTGAGGACCGATCGCAATTGGCTGTTGGCGGCTTCCTCGACGGTGACGAGGCCGAGTTTGAGCTGCACGCCGGCATAGGAATGATCGCTGGTGACGCGACGGATTCGCCCCTGTTGGATCGCATAGACCCGGCAATCCCCGACATGGCCGATCGTGACTTCGTTGTTGCGGTAGACGCTGATCGTCAGCGTCGTGAGCATCCGCCCCTCGGCCCGCGCCTGCATGCCGGCGTCGTAGACGGCGAGGTTGGCGGCGTTGAACATCTGCCAGAGGAGCTGGCTGGGGGTCTGGGCGGGCCGCGATTCCAGGAATGTCATTCGGGCATGATCGCAGGCGAGCTGGCTGGCGACTTCGCCATTGCCGTGCCCGCCGACGCCGTCCGCGAGGATGGCGATCGCTCCGCGCGTACGCCATTCCTCCGGCGAGGTGGGTTGCCAGAAGTCCAGACAATCTTCGTTGTTCGCCCGCACCGGGCCGGCAGACGTGCGGCCCGCATACACCAGCTCCATCGAAACCTCCGACCGCCCACCGACTCCCGCCACTCTTGTACGCCTGTTTGCTGAGCAAAGCTCATGCGCGGCCACTGGGACGTTCATCTTGACGAGGACTCCCGATCGCCCGATCGACCACAATGATCGGTCAAACCGGCGCGATCGGATTCTAAATGGCTGAAATGAAACGAAATACAAGCATTACCGGCACGCCCTCGATTTCCACGTCTCAGAAAAGCGGGACGCATTCGCTTGCGTTGGATTTCGCGGCGGTGCTCACCGATGCATCGCGCATCTTGAGCTTTTCTTGATCATGCGCGCTTTCTAAGCACTGTTCAATTCCCGGCCATCGTTGCCCAACCTCCCCCCAAATCGTCGCAAACCGGCAAATTTCGCCAGTTATGGGAGCCGGCGGTGTTCATTTTGAACACTTCTTTACACTGGCACATCTTTTGACTTTGGCCTGACGACCACCGCTTCAACCGTTTTTCGGACAGGGCTTGTAGGCACAACAGGACGGAAACGCAGAGAGCCGCTCGCGCTCCCCATTGCGCATGGGGCTCGTGTCCGGCTCTGCACCGGAGCCAATGCGCGTTGTGAGACGAGCTTGCCGAGTCGAAAGGAGAGTTCTGTGGCTGACACACCAACTTCAAGTGGGACGATGAAGCCCACGCTTGGCTTGACCGGTCTCACGTCCAACGCCATGGCGCTGATCGCGCCGGGCGCGTTCTTGTGGCTGACTTACGCCCTCCAGGCACAATACGGCGCGCCCGCCGCGGGCATGTCGATGTGGTTCGGCATCGTCCTGGCACTTTTCCTGTGCCTGGCGACGGCCGTCGCGTATGCGGAGCTGTCCAAGCTCTATCCTGGCGCCGGCTCGTCCTATTTCTTTGCCGAGCAGGCATTCCTCTCCAAGAAGCAGGCCTTCAAATGGGCCCGCCTGGCCAAGTTCATGGTGGGATGGGCCAGCCACCTCTACTACTGGGTGTATCCCGGCGTGATGGTGGGCGTGACGGCGCTGGTCGCCGGCTACATGCTCGGCCAGCTCGACGCCCACTTCTGGGGCGGAACGCACTTCAATCCCGGCGTTCCCAGTCCTCTGTTCATGTACATCTTCTGTATCATCTTTGCCTTCGGCGTATCGTACATCGCATTTCGCGGCGTCGGGGGCGCTACCGGTGTCAACGCGGCAATCAACGTCGTCCAGATCACCGCTCTGCTGATCTTCTCCGTGATGGCGATCACTCATCGCATTCACGTCAAGGAGGGTGATGTCGCCTGGACGCTCGATTCGACCGGAACACCGACGCAGTACACTCAGGACACGATGCCGGATACGTCCAAGACGATCCCCGATCCGAAGGATGCGTCCAAGCAAATCCAGGATCCCAACGCCACGGTTCCCAAAGTCGATTCGAGCGGCGCCCCGGTCTGGGTCTATTGGGCCACCGATGCCAAGGGTAACACCATCAAGGATGCGAGCGGTAATCCCGTTGTCATACCAACGGATAAGGATGGCAAGCTCCCGGCAGCGCTCCCGGCCGGCGTCGCCAAGGCCGAGCCCGCCCCGTTCACAATCTCCTACGTCGGCGGCATTCTGACCGACGACAAAGGCGTCACAACTACCCAGTACCATATTTCCCCCGGATCTGTCGTCGCGCCGCACAAGTTCAACTATGTGTTCGTTCAAGCTTGCGTCGCCATTCTGATCCTGGTGGGCTTTGAATCGGTTACCGCGATGGGCGAAGAGGCCAAGAACCCCAAGCGCGACATCCCGCGCGCGGTCATCCTCTCGCTGCTGATTCAAGGCGGCTTCTGCTACCTCTTCGAATACTTCGCCGCCAACTACTTCATCAGCTCTGCCTACCAGATGCAGGGCAACGCGGCGTCATCGTCAGCTCCCATCGGCGACATGATGCAACTCGTCGGCGCCTGGGCCTTCGGCAGCGCCAACGCCGGTTGGTGGTTCATGATGATCCAGGCGGTTACCGTCTTCCTGGCCCTGATTGGTACCACCCTCTCGTGCCTCAGCACCGGTGCCCGTGTGACCTACGCCATGGGACGTGACGAAGAGGTTCCCAACCACTTCGGCATGCTGCACGGCAAGAACCTCACGCCGCACCGGGCCATCTGGACCCTGGCGACGATCTCCGCCGTGCTCGGCATCTTCGGCGTTCTGTTCAATTTCTGTGGGCCGGCCGCCCAGACCGACGCCACCCTCACCAGCCTTCCCGCGAACATCTGGTACAAGTTCGGCCTGTTCCACAACGCGACGGCGCTCAAGATCCCGCAGAGCATGCTGATCATCACGCTGATCAGCAACTTCGGGACATTCATGCTCTACATGATGACCTGCATCGTCGCAATCGTGGCGTTCCGCGAGCACCACATGTTCAACGGGTTCAAGCACATGGTGATCCCGATCTTCGGGTTGGTGTGCAACCTCGGTTGCATGCTCTTTTACCTGATCGGCCCGTTTTCGGTGGCCGGCATGAGCTGGAAAGAGCCGTACTTCGCCCTGGGCGCTGCCGCGCTCTGGGGCCTCTACGGGGCCTTCTACTTCATGTCGCGAAGCAAGAAGACTGGCAAGTCGATTCTGGTCAATCAACCGGCGACTCCCGCCACGGTCTGATCAAGTTGTTGAACCGGATTTGCCCGCAACCAACGGCCGGCGCTTGACGCGCCGGCCGTTCGGCTTTGCGCGTTTCGGGCGAATTTCGGGTAAAACACGCCCGAGCCAACGCGGCACATGCGGAGACCTATGGAGGCGACGCTTTTCGCTGGATTTCTCATTTTGTTCATGCAGGCGGGCTTCGGGCTGGTGGCGACCGGGTTGTGCCGGGCCAAGAACGCCGCCCACACCATGGCGATGCATTTGCTGGTCACCGGCGTTGTGGTCGCGGCATTCTTTGCGCTGGGCTTTGCGTTGATGGGGGATGGGCCGGCGCGGTCGATCTCGACGCATTGGACGTTCCTCCATGGCCGCGGCTTATTTCTCCAGGCGGTCCGCAACGACCCGGCGGCGCTGGCGTGGTTCGTCCTGATGGCCGGTTATGCCGGCGTTGCCGCCACCATCCCCGCCGGGGCGCTGGTCGAACGCTGGAGCCTCAAAAGCTTCATCGTGTTCAGTCTTGTTGTCGGCGCCCTCGTGTTTCCCATTTACGGCTGCTGGGTGTGGAACGCCGGGTGGCTGGCGCAGCTCGGAATGAAATTGCATCTTGGCCACGGCGCCGTTGATTACGCCGGCTCGTCGACGGTCCATCTGCTGGGGGGGACGCTGGCGGCGATGGCGAGCTGGTTTGTCCGCCCGCGGATCGGCAAGTATGACGAGAGCGGCCGGCCGCGGCCGATCCTCGGACATCACGTGCCGATGTTCATGGCCGGCACGCTTGTCCTTGCCTTCGGCTGGTTCGGTTTCACGACCGCGCGGTCTTTCGCGGCGGCCGACGGGCGCGCGGCGCTGATCGCGGTCAACACGTTGCTAGCCGGATCGGCGGGGGCGCTGGCGGCGGCGCTTTACATGTGGTTTCTCTACGGCCGGCCCGATCCGTCCCTCACCTGCAACGGTTTGCTCGCCGGGCTGGTCTCAATCTGCGCCGGCTGCGCGTTCGTCTCGCCCTGGGCCGCCTTTTTCATCGGCGTGATCGGCGGCGTCGTCGCCGTCTGGGGCGTATTGCTGTGCGAACGCAAAGGACTCGACGACCCCGTCGGCGCTACCAGCGTCTTCGGCCTGGGGGGCCTGTGGGGAATGCTGGCCGCCGGTCTTTTCGCGGATGGAAGTTTCGGCGAAGGATTGAATGGCGTCGCCGGCCCCGTTGCCGGCCTGTTCTACGGCGGGGGCGCATCGCAGTTGCTCGCCCAATTGATTGCCATCGCAACCTGCGTGATCTGGGCCGGGGCGCTCGGGCTGATCATGCTCATCGTTCTGGAGCGAGTCTTCGGCAGCAACCGCGTCTCGCCCGAAATCGAGATCGCGGGCCTGGACATCCCCGAAATGGGCGCGCCCGGATACCCCGAGTTCATCTCGCATCTGGGCGCCGACAGCATGGGACTGCCGCCCTCGTTCGGCGGACCGAGGTGAGGGGATTTGCGATTGAAAGACAAGGTCTCCGGCAATCAGCCACTCAAAGCGCTGCCGTCGCGACGCTTACCAATAGGGATGCGGCAGGAGCGAAATTGAACAGCCAACGGCGCACGGTCGGATTTTGCCCGAATGTCGGTCAGTCCCAGATTCGCTTCACCCCGTAGGCATCGAACATCGAATCCGCCGTCACGACCGGAACATTTTCCATGATCGCCTGCGCGACCAGCAACCGATCGAAAGGATCGCGATGATGAAAGGGCAGCCCGACCTGAACGTCGGCGTAATTCACGGTGATTGGCAGCACCGACAGACTCAGATCAGTGATTGCCTGGTTCACCCACTGCCGAAATGGGAGCGATAACGTGAGCTTGTTCAATCCGACTTTGATCGCGATTTCCCAGATGGTGCCTGCGCTGGTCAGTAATTCGTTTGTGGGCTCATTCAACGCGGCCACGGCTGCCGAGCCGAGCCGCGTCGGATCGCTGACCGCCCAGATCAACGTGTGGGTATCGAGCAGAACCCTCATTCCATGTAGTCCTGGAAGTCGTCGAGCGGCGCATCAAAATCAGCCGCCATGTAAGTGACTGTGCCTTGCAAGGTCCCCAATTGACGGCTTTTCCGTGCCTCCCGTGTCGCCGGCACGAGCCGCGCGACGGGCTGGTTATGTTCCGTGATCAGGACCTCCTCGTCTGGCGCAAGGCCATGGATCAGCTCTGTCAGCGTTGCCTTCGCTTGTTCGATGGTCACGATCGCCATTGGTTCTCCTGTTCGGCCGGGCCGCGGCTTCAAGGATTGTACGTCTGGCGACGGGATCATCGTCGGAGCCCCGGCAAATGATGGCCGAACAGAGGCAGGCCAATGAGGAGGATCGCGCCCCACTCGCCCAGCGACCGCCGATGGAAAGACCATAGGTCCGCGATGCTCATTTCCATGCGATCATCTTACCAGAGAATGACCGCGGATCACCCTAACGGCGCGGATCGCAAATTGCCCATCGCAAATCTAAAATCTCCTCCCATGGACGTTCTAATCACCGCCGGGCCGACGCGGGAGCCGATCGATCCGGTGCGCTACATCGGCAACCGCAGCAGCGGCAGGATGGGCGCGGCGCTGGTGTCGGGGGCGCTGGCGGCCGGACACCGCGTGACGGTGATTCTCGGGCCGGTCGCATTCGCGTTTCCCGCTGGGGTCCGGCGGATCGACGTCGAGACCGCCGCTCAGATGCACGACGCGGTCCTGCGCGAATTCCCGTCGCACGATCTTCTGATCATGGCGGCGGCGGTGGCCGATTATCGGCCGATCCACGTTCACTCCGACAAGCTTGGCCGCGAAGGCGCGCTGACTATCGAGTGCGAAGCCACGCCCGACATCGTCGCCACCGCCGCGAAAATCAAACGGCCCGGCCAGCGCATCATCGGCTTCAGCCTCGAATCCGAAGGCAACCTGGCGCGGGCGCGGCAAAAGCTCGCACGGAAAAACCTCGATCTGATCGTCTACAACCCCGTCGGCACGATGAACAGCGAGGAGGTCGAAGCGACGTTGATCTGGCCAGACGGACGCGAGGAGCCGCTTCCGCGGCAATCAAAAATGCAATTTGCCCAAACTCTTCTCAATGAGCGCGGCGCGGCGCCATGAGGCGCTCAGGCCGCTCTTGACCGCGACTGCAATCGGCGTTGATGGAACGTTTGAAACAGAATGGAACGTTTTTCGCAGTTTTCCGGCGTGCGGAGTCTCAAAAAGCGTGGAAAACGTTCCATTCTGTTTCAAACGTTTCACTTGGCAAAGATGCCGCGGTAATACTCCGCAACGGCGTCCCAGGCATCGCGCTCGTTCCAGCCGGGCACGATGGCGTCGGCGGGCTCGGTATTGATGCGGATTCGCGGCTCGGTGAACTGCGTCTGGACCTTCAGCTCGACGTCGCATGACAGCCCGAGCCGCGGTCGCATTTCCCGGGCGAAGCGCAGGGCGAATTCCCCTTGCGATTCGACGTAGCCGCTCGGATTCATCTTCTCAAAGCCCTGACCCGGCGATCGCTCGACGAACCGGACGTAAGCCTTCGCCAGAAGTGCGACGTGAATGTTGTCGCGCACGTAAGCCGGGGTTTCGACGGCCGGCGTCTTGCCGGCGTGCCAGTTTTTCACCAGGTAAGCCGTGAATCGCGGCTCCTCGAACGGGCCGAAGGGATTGGGAATGACGAATTTCCCCAGCCCGATTCCCGCGACGCGGGCGTAGTAGCGGAAGCTTTGGGCCGTCAGTGCCTTGGAGAGGCCGTAGGGCGAGAAGGCCGGCAGGTCTTCCGAGCCGGCGCCCTCGTCGTTCTCGAAGACGCTGCCGGTCAGGACGACGCGGCGGCCGCCGGCCGTGTGAAAGGCGTTCAAAACGGACGTGATGTTGCGCGTGTTGGTCGCCAGCGCCTCGACCGCGTTGAAATCGGGGCCCTTGTAGTTGGTCACGTCGGCGGCGTGATGACAGAGAAGATCAAAGCTGCTGCTTTTGAGCAGGTCGAGAAATTCGGGTGTCCCGAAGCTGGCGCCGTGAATCGCACGGCAGCAGCCCGCAAGCCCCTCGACGCGCCGCTTGCGCACGTCGGTGTACTGGAGCGCCGGCTGGCGAAACGTGGCGGTCACATCATACCCCGCCGCGGCCAGTTCCTTAACGAACCAGTAGCCGGTGAACGAGCTGGCGCCGGTGAACAGGATTCTCACGTGAACACTCTCCGGTTACCTACTCAACTATATCGCGTCGCGTAATCCCGCGCCCAATTGCTCGAACGTGACACGGGTTTTAGCCGGTTTTAACCCGCGCTGAGGACGCGAAACGGGAAAAACCGCGTGATTGGGCGCCTATCTCCTCAGCACATCGTCAGCACGGCTTAAAAAGCCGTGTCACGGGGAAGCGCCGAATGGCTCGAACGTGACACGGGTTTTTAACCCGTGCTGACGACTCGAAACGGGAGAAACCGGCTGCCGCATACTTTCTCAGCACACCGTCAGCACGGCTTAAAAAGCCGTGTCACGGGAAGCGCTGAATCGTGCATAGCGTCGAACACAGCGGAGGCGGCTGTGCCACAATACTTATTTCGCCAAATGCCAATCGGGGTCGAAAGAGCGCTGGTTGCGGTCCTTGTCGGACAGCACGGTCGGCTCCGCGGGCCACTGGATGTTGAACTTCGGGTCGTTCCAGCGGACGCCGCGTTCGTTCTCGGGGGAGTAGAACTCGTCCACGAAGTAGAGCGCTTCGGTGTCGGGTGCGAGCGTCAGGAATCCGTGCGCGAAACCTTTGGGGACGTACATCATCCGCCGGTTTTCCGCGGTCAACTCGGCGCCGACGCTTTTGCCGAAGGTGGGCGAGCCCGCTCGAAGGTCGAGGGCCGCGTCGAAGAGCGCGCCGCGAATGCAGCGCACGACTTTCGTCTCCCCCTTGGGCGGCAACTGGTAGTGCATGCCGCGTAACGTGCCTTTCTGTGCGCTCAGCGAGTTGTTGATCTGCACGAACCGGGTCACAAGGCCATGCGACCCGAATTCCTGTTCGCAAAACGCGCGAGCGAAGAATCCGCGATCGTCTCCCTTTTTTTCCAGATCGATGAGATACAGACCCTTCAGGGGCGTTTCGGTGAAAATCATTTGGTTTCCTCGTGACACGGGTTTTTAACCCGTGCTGGAGAGTTTCCAGAACAAAACAGTCGGCAATACCGGATCTTCCGCGACCAAGGCCCAGCCAGCACGGGTTAAAAACCCGTGTCACCGGGATCTTCCGCGACCGAGACCCGGCCAGCACGGGTTAAAAACCCGTGTCACAGGGGGATCTTCCGCGACCAAGTCCTGCCCAGCACGGGTTAAAAACCCGTGTCACAGGGGGTGATTTCACGCTGCCTGAAGTCGGCCCAATCGGTGCTTGAGCGTCCGCAGGCGGACGAACTGCTCGCCCTCGAAATCCTTGTAGCTGAAATTGTGGCGGGCCATCGCCCTGTACAGCTCGTCCATTCCGGTCGCCAGCGAATACTGGAGCCTGAATTCAGGGAGCAATTTGTAGAGCAGATCGAAATTCACGCGGTAATTCCGCGGGTCGGCGCCGACTTCGCCGGTATAGGTGATCTGCGCCTCCGGCATCAAACGCTTGACCTGATCGGCGACGTCGCGGACGCGGTAGTTCTCGCTGTTGGCGCCGATGTTGATCGCCTTGTTGAAGACGCGCTCGCGCGGCGCCTTGGCGAGGGCGACGAAGGCGCGGGCGATGTCGCGGCAGTGGACCAGCGGCCGCCAGGGCGTGCCGTCGCTCTGGATGCGAATCTGCCCGTAGGCCATCGCCGAGCCCAGCAGGTTATTCACCACCAGGTCGATCCGCAGCATGGGGGAGTAGCCGTAGGCGGTGGCGTTGCGCAAAAAGATGGGACAGAATGCATTATCCGCCAGCGGGGAAACCTGCTGCTCGGTTTCGATCTTCGACTTGGCGTAGGCGGTCAGCGGGTTGAGCGGATCGGCCTCGTCCAGGTCGGGCTTGGCCCCCTGGCCGTACACGGAGCAGCTCCCGGCAAACAGGTATCGCGCGACGCCCGCTTGCTTTGCCAGCTTCGCAACCTGGACGGACGCGTCACGGTTGACGGCGTAGGTGAGGCCGGCGTCCAGCTCGCCCATCGGGTCGTTGGAGATCGCGGCCAGGTGCATCACGGCGTCGTGGCCTTCCAGGTCGCGCGGGGTGATCGCCCGCACGTCTTTTTTCAGCTCGCGGTCAGGGGGAACGACCTTGTCCCAGGCGCAGCCGTCGAACAACCCGATGTCGCAGCCGGTGACGGCGTGGCCCTCCTGCTTGAGGACGTCCACAAGATGGGAACCGATATAACCTTGATGTCCGGTGACGAAAACGCGCATTAGTGCTTCTCCTCCTTGCCTGAAACTTGTTTGTTCTGCCAGGGAGCCTGGCCGGTGGTCCAGAGTTTCTCCAGCTGTTCGCGGTCGCGCTGGGTGTCCATACAGGCCCAGAAGCCGCCGTGCTTGTAGACGCTCAGTTGCCCGTCGCGGGTGAGGTGGGCGAGCGGATCGCGCTCCAGCACGCAGCCCTCGTCGGTCGACAGGTAGGGAAGGAATTTGCGGTTGAAGAAGAAGAACCCGCCGTTGATCCAGTGGTCGACGAACTCGGGTTTCTCGTTGAAATCGACGCACCGGGCGCCGTCGATGCGCAGCTCGCCGAACCGCGACGGCGGGTTGATCGCCAGCACCGTGCCGATGCGGCCTTCGCGCTGGTGGAAGCGATATTCATCCGCCAAGTCGGCGTTGGTGAGCCCGTCGCCATAGGTGACGGCAAAGTTCTGCGCGTCGCCCAGGTATTTGGCGGCGGCGCGGGCGACGCGGCCGCCGGTCATGGTCAGTTCGCCCGTGTCGGCCATCGTCACCTGCCAGTCCTGATCGTGGTCGATCGAGTGGACGGTGAGATTGTTGCTCTTGAGCTCAACGGTGAAGTCGCTGTTCATCGAGGCGTAGTTGAGGAAATAGCTCTTCACCACCTCGGCCTTGTAGCCCAGGCAAAGGACAAAGCGCTTGAAGCCAAAGCCGGCGTAGGTCCGCATGATGTGCCAGAGGATCGGCCGGTTACCGACCGGCACCATCGGCTTGGGCCGGAACTCCGTCTCCTCGCGGATGCGCGTGCCCAGGCCGCCGCACAAGACGAAAACAGGCACATTCGACTGGATGGTGCTCATGGATTCCCGTGACACGGGTTTTCAACCCGTGCCGAATACTCATCACCGTCGCAAACCGTCGCCACGCACGTCCTTCTCAATCTTGAGCCGCCAGCACGGGTTAAAAACCCGTGTCACGTGAAGCGTTCCACGTCCTCAACTCTCTTTAGGCATCGCGGGGTTCTCTACATCTCTTAACCGGAACCCACGGAAAACCACGCTGTTGAGGATCGTATCCAGCAGCATATGCTTCGGGTCCGGGTCGGGTTTCCGCTGGATCAACCTTCGTAATCTCCACACCGCGAAGCCCGATAAGAATGCCAGGTCGGCCACTGCCGAGTAGACCGGGCCGTAGTTCTTCACGAAGAACCGGGTGCGGGCCTGATACCAGTATCGCGGCCGGCGTTTCATGCTCCCCTTGGCCGGGTCGGAAATCTTCGTCGAGCAGCCGACCAGGTGGATCACCCGGCTACCTGGCACATACCACGTCGGCCACCCGGCCTGTCGGGCCTGCATACAGAAGTCGATATCGTCAAAGTAGGTATAGTACCCTTCGTCGAGCAGCCCGATAGCGTCGAAAACCGGCCTGCGAATAATCATGCTGGCCCCGGCGACCCACTGGGCCGGGCAGGCTTCCGCCGGCACGGGGGGCGAGAGCGCCCACGCAGAGAGCAATCTCGACACGACCCCCAGCCGCAATCCCCGGTCAAATTCGTTGGTAATGGTATGATCGCGAAACGCCGAGACGTACGGCGTCCCATCCTCGGCCTCCAGCCGGCTGCCCGCGATCCCCACGTTCGGGTGCCCGTCCATGAACTTCACGAGTTCGGACAACCCGCCCGGCAGCACGATGGTGTCGGCATTCAATAGCAGCACATATTCCGGCGGATTATCGGATTGCAGCGCCGGCTTCAGCACCACGTTGTTGCCGCCGGTGAACCCGCGATTGGGCGTGACCGCCGTCAGCTTGCACCAGGCACGCCAGCCGTTGGCGTCGATTGCTTCGCGCAGGCGGCGCTCGTCATCCGGCCCGGTTCCATTCTCGCACAGCGCCACCTGGGCGCCGGGCACGCTGCCGATCTCCTTCGCCACCGACTTGAGACAATCGATGGTGAGATCGGTCACTTTGTAGTTGACGACAACGATCAGCAACTTCATTCGGCCGCAACTCCTCGCCGGCTCAGCCCACTTTAGATCATCGAATAACGCGCCGCCGGACTCCTGCAAATACCGCGATCGCACCCGCACAAAGTTGTTCTGGACGGGCCGAATTTATGGTGATAATCTGCGGATTGGTTGGCAATTCCGCAAATCCCCGCCGGGACCTCGAACTCAAAGAGGGGCGGAATCCGTTCACGCGATGGAGGGAACTTTCATGAAGCGCTTGACCCGAGCGGCCATCCTTTGCGGTGCAGGATTTCTCGCCGGCGTCATTCAGTCGGCACGGGCCGATATTATCGTCCGCGGTGACGGTGCTCTGCTCGATGGGAAGGTGACGGCCACGGATGATAAGCAGATCACCTTCCTTTCCTGACGGCGCCGATGCCTCGCAGACCCAGCAACTGGACCGATCGTTTGTCACACGGACCGTCCATACCGATGAACACGGCGCCCGCGCGCCGGATGGCCCGGCGACCCGGCCCAGCCAGGACTGGACCGTGCCTCCCGAGCCCGTGGCGCCGCCCATCGCGTCTTCGGCATCCGCCAAGCCGACCTATTACCTCATCCCGCTGCACGGCGAAGTGGGCTCGACGATTCTGGCCGGCGCCCTGGAGAAGTCGCTGGCCGACGCGGTGGCCCGCAAGCCGACGGTCGTGGTGCTGGACATCGACTCGCCCGGCGTGGATGCGCTCGGAGTGGTTGTTCTGCCGGCCAAGTGACGCCCGAACCAGGCGGTTGTCACCGGATTGCCTTCTCGTGACACGGGTTTGTAACCCGTGCTGGCGGGCCGGAAGGTGAAAGGTCGGCATCGCATGGGGCAGTGCCTCAGGATGCGGCTTGGCACGGGTTGCAAACCCCTGTCACGGGAAACCGTGCTCGTGGCCAGACGCCGTTTCTGGTATTTGGTCAGCCCCGCTCGTCGATCGCGCGGAGGCACGTCACTTTTATTCTCCCCAGCGTCTCCTACAATCTGCCGCGATGGAATCGCCCCCACCGGCACCGTTTCTGGACCCTTCGCGGCTGCTGGACAGCAGCCGGCCGCTGCCGCGCATCAGTCTGACCTGGTGGGCGGGGGCGGGGTTTATCGTGGTCGTGCTGGTGACGCTGCTGATCGGGAACAAGACGGCACGGGCGCAGGAACTGGTCAGCGTGATCTGGGCCGGGGCGACGCTGGTGCTGATGGGGGCGCTGTTCGGGTTTTCCTTTTACACGGTGAAGCGATTTCGCTCGGACCAGCAGCGGGTCGAGCGGATCGGCGAGCTGGTGCAGCTTCGGCGGTGGCCGGAGGCGGCGGTGGCCGTCGATCAATACCTCACTTCGCCGGCCCGCACGCACGGGTTTCGTGCCCAGGCGCTGGTGTACCTGTCGTCGGTGCTGGCGCGGCTGCACCGCTTCGAGGATGCGATCGCGGTGCACAACCAACTGTTGGAGGAAGGCACGCTTGACGAGGGATCGGCGGCGACGGTGCGGCTGGCGCGGGCGATGGCGATGTTACGCGAAGACCACCTGTTCGACGCCGACCGTGCGATCAACGAGCTTCGTCGGGGTCCGCTGGCGGGGTCGGCGGGGTTGGCGCTGGTGGAAATCTACCGCGACGTGAAGACCGGGCATCCCGCCGAGGCGACTGAACTGTTCGAGCAGAAGCGGGAAGTCCTCCGCGACCAGCTGGGCCATCGCGTCGCCGATGCTTACGCGCTGGCGGCGCGGGCGTACGACCTGCTGGGCCGCGAGGCCGAGGCCCGCTCGGCGTTCCAGAGTGCAACGCTGCTGGCGCCGGTGGCGGAGCTGCTCCGCCGATACCCTGAGGTGGAGAAGCTCACCGGGCGATACCCGCTCGCCGCCGCCCCGCCCGAAGCTGCTTAAAAGGCAAAGGCATCGAATACAGTCATGCTCGCCGTCGATACCGCCATCAACCGTGTGAGAAGAGACCTGACGCTCACCGCGCTGCTGAAAGTGGCGCTGGGGATCGCGGTGGTCGGATGTCTGATGGTCGGGCCGGAGGCGGTCCGGATCATCGGGCTGCTGGGGATCGCGTCGCTATGGCTGTGGCTGAGCCTGAACAGTGCCCGCGGGTCGCGGGTGGCGGCGGAGTCGCCGCTCCTGATCGCCTCGGGGCAATTCGAAGAGGCCGAGAGGAACATCGAGCAGACCGTGCGCAGCTTCTCGCTGTTCCGCGCCGTGAAACTTCAGTCGCTGCACCACCTGGCGATCCTGCGTCACGCGCAGCGCCGATGGCAGGAATCGGCGGCGCTGGCGCGGGCGCTGCTGGGCCAGCGGCTCGGACCGCTTCAGCCGCTCTCCCGCTCGACCCGGCTTCTATTGGCCGATTCGCTGCTGGAAATGAACGATCTGCGGGGAACGTATGATGCGCTGGGGGCGTTGTATCGCGAGCCGCTCTCCCTCACCGAGATGTTGAACCTGCTGGCGATCCAGCTCGATTATTCTGCCCGGGTCGGCGCCTGGCAGTGGATGATGCAGGGAGCGATGTCGAAGGTGCAGTTGCTCGAGTTGCTGCCCGCCCCCAGCAGTGCCCGGGCCCAGTCGTTCATGGCGCTGGCGGCCAAAAAAATCGGACGGCTGGACTTCTCCGACTGGCTGCGGGCCCGTGCCCAGTTGCTGGCCGATGTCGGGCGGTTGGTCAGCGAGCGGCCGATGCTTAAGGAATTGTGGCCGTGAAGCAATAAGACAGACACGGAGGTCTGTATGCGGAATGCGATCGTGTTAATTTCGGCGGCGGTTCTGGCGGGGGCGATGGTGGTCGGGGGACTTTGGGCGTGGCAGTCGGCGGCGGAATTGACCCTGGGCTGGGATGTTGCCCGCCCGGACCTGATCCTCTGGGCAGTGCGCAGCGCCGCGGTTGCGATGGCGGCGGCGGCACAAGTGATTCTCCTGGCGGTCGTGGGCGGGCGGTTGTACGGGCGCGGAGCGTTCGACACGGCGCTGTGTGCGACCGCCGTCATGGTTTTCGCCATCGCTTCGGTCGGCGCGGTCGCCTGCGGACTGGCGGGGCGGTGAGGGGTTTGTGGCACAGCCGCCCTCGGCTGTGTTCGACCGAAGGTCGAAAATGCTTCCGCCTTCGGCGGAACACAGCCGAGGGCGGCTGTGCCACAGAGCACATAAGCGGAGCTTGAGCATGTCACAGAAGCGGGTGAGTTCGATCGCAGCAGGGCTGTGTCTGGTGATAATCGTGACCGGCTTGCAGGCGGCCGATGCGCCGGCGGACAATGGCGGCTCGGCGTTGGCCTGGCGGCTGGACGCGATTTCCAGCGAGCAGCTGGGACCGACACAGCCGCCGGGGGCGTGGCGACGCAGCGCGGCGCTGCTGGAGGCGGCGGGGCGGTTGAATCCCACCGAGCCCCGCTTCCCGCGGCTCCGCGTGCTGGCCGTCCTGCATCTTGGCGACACCGACGCCGCCATTGCGGCGCTTCGGGCGTACCGGGCGCTGGCGCCGGCGGATCGCGTCGCCCAGGCGCAGCTCATCGATCTCTACGCCGCCAAACTCGAAACCGTCGATGCCAAGGTCAAGTATCTGGATGGACTTCTGGACAAGCAGGACATCCCGGTCGAGGTGCGTTCGCACGTGGCGGCGCAGTGCGCGTCGCTGTTGATCCAGAAGTCGCGCGATCAGGCGGCGGAAATGGCGCGCCGCGCGGTGGCGCTCTACCCGCTCCCCGCCGCGACCACGCTCTATTATGACCTGGCCGGGCGCGAGCTTCCCCTCAAGGAGCGGGTCGCCGCCCTGCTCGACGTGCTCAAGTCGAATCCGAATCAGCCGGTATATCTGGAGGAGCTGGCGACCCTGCTGGCGGGCGTCGGCCTGTCGGAGGAGTCGCTGCCGTGGTACGCACAGGCGATCGGTGTGATCATGCGGAGCAGCGGAACGCGGCCGCCGGAATTTCACAACCTGCTGATCGATTACGCGGCGGAGCAGATGATCGCGGGGCACAGTTCCGCCGCCGACACGCTGCTGGGTCAGATGCTCGACGAGCTGCCGCTGGACCCGGACGCCTGGTTCCTGAAGCTTGCGATCGGGCAGAGTTCCGCCGGTCCGGTCGCCTACAAGCAGACGCTGGAGCTGGCCCGAAGCGCGATGGTCCGGCGGTGGAATGCGGTGGCCGACGAGATTCTCAACGGCCCGGCGGCGACCCAGCCGGCCACCGGCGCCCAGCCGCCGCCCGCAGGTGCGCAGCAGCCCGACGCCGGCGCGGCGCAGACGCAGCCAGCGGCCACCGAGCCGGCCGCCGTGGCCCCGCTCGATCCCGAGCCGATCATCGAAAAACTCAAAACCGGCAGCGAGCAGCAGAAACGATCGTTCTTCTTTGTGGTCGCCGATCTGGCGTGGTTCGAGCTGTATTTCGACAAGCAGCCGGATGCGGCGAAAAAGTGGATCGACGCCCTGGCGACAACGCCGGTCGAACCCGTCGTGCTGGATCGGCTCCGCGGGTGGCTGGCGCTTCAGTCGGACCCGCCCCAGCTCCAGCAGGCGGAAACCATTCTCGCAAAAGTTGCCGACCGCGATGCGCTGGCCGAGCTGGGCCTTATCCGCGCCGAGAAAGCCCAGACAAAGCCCGTCGACGAGCCGGCGGTCACCAGCCTTCTGGACAAACACCGCGTCGGCCTGATCGGGGCGATCCTGTGGTCGGCGTTGCGCACGGACAAAACCACCCCGGCGACCCAGCCTGCCTCGCAGGGGCTGGCCGAGGAGCTGGTGAAGTTTCCCAAACCGCTCCTGGAGGCGATGGATGCCCGCGGAGTGCGCAGGCTCTATGAGGTGCGCGTCGAGCCGGTCGCGGCAAACGTCGGCTACGGCGATCCGATTCTCCTGCGCGTGACCGTCACCAACACCGGTGATGCCGACATCACGATCGGCGCGGGCGCGCTCCTGCGCCCCGATTTGTGGTTCGACGCCCAAATCCTGGGGCTGAACCAGCACGCGTTCCGCGGCGTCAGCTACGACCAGATCGTGAACGAACTGGTCCTTCGTGCCGGCGTTTCAACTTCGCAGATCGTGCGGCTGGATGCCGGTGAGCTGTACGACGCGCTGCGGTCGCTTCCGGCCAGCAGCACCCGGATGAGCGGTGACGTGATCACCAACCCGGTGGTGCTGTCGAGCGGCGTGTTGCCGGGGCCGGCGGGGCTGTCCAGCTCCTTTGGCCGAAGCGTGCTGTACTCGGGCGTTCTGCTGACGCAGCCGACCGGGAAGAAGGCGATCGACGCCGCCCTGGAGTCCAACGATCCGGCCGATCGCCTGCGGGCGCTGGATGTCCTGGCCGCTTACATCAGCGCCGCCGATCGGCAGGGGGCAACCGAGGAGCTAAAGAAGCTGGTCGCGGACCTGCCGCAGAGCATCACGCGGATGCGGACGAACGCGTCGCCTGCGGTGGCCGGGTGGGCCAGCTACCTGGCGGCGACGCTGGCCAGCGGCGAAGCACAGGGCGCGATCGTGGGAGAAATGTCTCGATCGACCGACTGGACAACGCGGCTGCTGTCGCTGCTGGTCCCCGGACCTTCCCAACGGGAAGTGGCGGCGCGGTTGGCCGCGGGAGACCCGGACGCGACGGTGAAATCCACCGCCACCGCGACCGTCGAGTTCCTCGAGCAGGCCGCCACGCAGCCGACTTCGCAACCCGCCGCAACGCAACCGGCAAATGTCGGTGGTTAACTTTAACCATTGCGGTCGTCGGTGGGCAGAGATTCCAGAATTCTCTGGTAGCTGTCGCGGCGCCATTGGGGTGCGCGGTCCTCGGCGACGTCGGGGAAGAATTCGAGCAGATTGTCGCGGGTGACGTCCCAGAGGCCGAAGAGCTTGACGCCCGGCGTATCGATGACGGCGCCGCCGGTCGACAGCGGATAACGCCGGGCCGAGGTGGTCGTGTGGCGGCCTTTGCCCGTGTAGTTGCTGATCGCTCCGGTTCGGAGGTCCAGTGCCGGCTCCAGTGCGTTGATCAGCGTGCTTTTGCCGACGCCGCTATGGCCGGCCAGCACGGTGATTTTATTTTTGAGAATCTCAGAAGCGGCGTCGAGTCCCGTGCGCATGGGAACACTGGTCTTCAAAATTGAAATGCCGAGCGTCGAGTAATGCGAGAGGACGTCGTCGGTGTCGCCCGGCTCGCCCAGATCAACCTTGTTGAGACAGACGATCGGCGCCAGCTTTCCGCTCTGGGCGGCGACGATCATGCGATCGACCAGCCCCCATTTCACTTTTGGTTCGCGCAGGCTGGTGACGATCAACATCTGCTGTGCGTTGGCGACGATCGGGTGCTGCTCGATGCCTTTGAAACTGTCGGCGCGGGTGAGGACAGTCTGTCGCGGCTGGGCCTGCTCGATCACCGCCTGCGGACGGCCCTGCTCGTCGACGAGCTCCAGGTCGCGGATGCGGACGATGTCTCCCACGACGATCGCCGATTCGGATCGCTTGGCGAGCGTCTTGCGGACGACACAGAAAAAGGTGCGGCCTTCGCTCGCAACTTCGCTGAAAAGGCTATAGACCTGAATCACTTCTCCCAGCGGCAGGCTCTGGATATCGACATCCGACTGTTCCTCGGCGCGGAGCAGCGCCGTTCGCAGGATCTTGCCCATCTCGGCGTCTCGGGAGCGGCTGCCGAACCGTTCCTGTTGCTCGTCGTCGTCGCTTTCCTCCAGTTCGCCGGAGAGGAAGCGATCAGTGACATCGGTTTCGCGTTTTCGGCGTTTTCTCATGCGATGGCCGTGCGTGGTGCGCCCATTTTTCGGAAGCAGCGACCGCATTTGGTGGGGCAGACATTTTTGTCTGCCTGCTGAGCGGACTCGAATCGGTTCGGGGGACAAGAATGTCCCCGCTCACCGATTCGACGGCAGGCAAGAATGCCTGCCCCACCTTTGCTAGCCGACAGTGTGCGGCCAACGGTCTGAAATTGACCGCCCGCCGCTGGTGAACTAAGCTTCTGTTTGATGCGGCGCAACGGGTGCCGCAGCATTCCGGTCTGGTCGATTCAAACGTTTCCGCAGCAATCGTAGGGCCCCAACCGCGATTTATCGCAGTTGGGGACCCCAACCCGCTTCCACCCCAAGGGAGAACGCGAGTGGCCCTGTCGCTTCCAGTGTTGTCCGGCCCGTCAGTAATGGCGTCGCGCTCGGACGAGTCGGCGCTTCTGGAAGAATACGAGAAGAAGGAAAAGTGCGGGCTCTTCGGCATCTGGGGTCCCAAGGAGTCATCGCAAATCTGTTATCAGGGCCTCTTTGCCCAGCAGCACCGCGGGCAGGAATCGGCGGGGATGGTTGTAACGGACGGCGTGCAGCTCCACGGCCACGCCGCCATGGGCCTGGTGAGCCAGGTCTTCAATCCCCGTATGCTTCGTGAGGACCTGGCGGGTCACGCGGCGATCGGTCACGTTCGTTACTCAACGACCGGCTCCAGCAAGTTGTGCAACGCCCAGCCGTTGTTGCGCCAGTATTTGATGGGACCCGTGGCCGTCGCGCACAACGGAAATCTGATCAACGCCCAACTCCTCCGCCAGCAGTACGAAGAGCACGGGCACATCTTCCAGAGCACGACCGATACGGAGATCATCGTCCACCTGCTGGCCAAGCCGACGCACGTGGACAAGCACGATCCGCTGCCGCACGTGCTGCGTCACCTTCAGGGGGCGTTCAGCCTGCTGTTTCTGTTTCCCAACCGGATGGAAGCCGCGCGCGATCCGTGGGGAATCCGCCCGTTGGTTCTCGGCAGGACGCACGACGGGCATTGGTGCGTCGCCAGCGAGACCTGCGCGTTTGACGCGATCGGCGGCGAGTTTGTGCGGGAGATCGAGCCCGGCGAGATCGTCCGGATCGACGAGCACGGAATGAGCTGCCGGCAATTTGACCATGCCGCCCCGGAATTGGCGCACTGCTGCTTCGAGCACGTTTATTTCGCCAACCCTGCGAGCAGAATCTTCGGCCAGAACGTGCACCTGGTGCGCGAAAGTCTGGGCCGGCAACTGGCGCGCGAGGCGCCGGTGGAGGCGGACTACGTCATGCCGATGCCGGACTCCGGGCGCAGCGCCGCGCTCGGATTTGCCAAGGAATCGGGGATTGTTTTGGAAGAAGGAATCGTCCCCAACCGGTTCGTCGGCCGGACGTTCATCCTGCCGGGGCAGGCGGAACGCGACCGCGCGGTCTCCGTGAAACTGAACATCATCCCCGATGTGATCAACGGCAAACGCATCGTAATCGTGGAGGATTCGGTCGTCCGCGGGACGACGACGCGCTCGAAGATGCGGGCGATCCGCCGGGCCGGCGCCAAGGAAATCCACCTTCGCGTTTCCTGTCCGCCGATTCGTCATCCCTGCTTTTACGGCATCGATTTTCCCACCAGCGAGGAGCTGATCGCCCACAACCGCTCGGTCGAGCAGGTGCGGTCGTTCCTGGAGGTGGACAGCCTCGCCTACCTGTCGCTGGAAGGGATGCTTTCCTGCATGAACCACTCGCACTCGGATTACTGCACCGCCTGCTGGAGCGGTCAGTACAAGATTCCGATAGACCAGCCGCAGAGCAAATTCAGCTTCGAGCGCGACCAGTTGAAAATGTTCTGAGGCCTTGGGCACGAGCGGTTGTTCGTCGCACAGCCCTTCGCCGATAATCATGCACCTATCGTGCTGGCGACCATCGGCACGATTTCGTCCAGAACGCTTTTGGGCAGAACCATTCCGGCAAAACGGTGGGCGGGGGGCCCGCTGGTCGTAAAACACTTCAAGCAGGCTGCCGATGTTGACGGTTGTCAGGTCTTGTGGTCGGCGGCGGCAACGACGCGGTCCTGGCCGCGTTCCTCGGCACTGAGGGATCGTTTGTCACGGCGAATGGCAAACCTTTCGATCCGAAAGAAGCTCACGCTGACGACTCTGTCGTCGTGCGGGGCGGCGATCCTCGTGGCCTGCGGTTCGTTTCTTCTCTACGACCTCCTGGCGACGCGGGAGACGATGATCGAGGATCTGCTGGCCCTATTCGCCAGCGCATTTGCTGTCGCCATGGTCGAGCAGGTTCAACGCCGCGATGCCGAACTCCGCGCCCATCGCGATCGCCTGGAAGAAATGACCGAGGAGCGGACGCTGGAGCTGATGCAAGTCAATCAGCGCCTGGTTGGGGAAAAGGAACGCGCCGAGCAGGCCAACCGCGCCAAAAGCGCTTTTCTGGCCAACATGAGCCATGAGATCCGCACGCCCATGACGGCGATCCTCGGTTACGCCGACACCATGCTCGAACCCGACCAGACGCTGTCGGACCGCCAGGACAGTCTTCAGATCATCCGCAGAAACGCCCGCCATCTGCTCGATCTGATCAACGACATTCTCGACCTCTCGAAAATCGAGGCGGACCGGATGACCGTGGAAAAGGTCCGGACCGATCTGCCGCAACTGCTCTGTGACGTGGTGTCGCTGCTGCGCCCCAGGGCCGTCGAAAAAGGCCTTGAATTCAAATTTTCCGTCGATGGCCCCATCCCCCGCCATATCGAGACGGACCCGCTTCGGCTCCGCCAGGTGTTGCTCAACGTCCTCAATAACGCGGTGAAATTTACCACTCGGGGGAGGGTGGGATTGCAGGTCCGATATTCGCCGGGCGACGGAGGCGGCCGCGTGTTTCTGGTTATCGACGACACCGGAATCGGCATTTCCAGGGAACAACTCGACCGGCTGTTCCGGCCCTTCTCGCAGGCCGATGAATCAACAACGCGCAAGTTCGGCGGCACCGGGCTGGGACTGACCATCAGCAAACGGCTCGTCGGGCTGCTGGGCGGCGAGATTGGCGCCGATTCCCGGCCCGGCGCCGGCAGCGTGTTTACGGTGTCGGTACCGGCAGGCAATGTCGAGGATCGTGAGATGGTGGACAACGTATCCGAGTCGCTGTTCCAGCCCCTGGGCGACAATGCCTCTACTCCCAAATGGGACCTGCGCGGCCGCGTGCTGCTGGTCGAGGACGGCCCCGACAACCAGCGGCTCATTTCCTTGCATCTCCGCCGCGCCGGGCTGGACGTGACGGTGGCGGAAAACGGGCGCGTGGGAGTGGACGCGGTCCTCGGAGCCGCCACTGCCGGCGAACCTTTCGATTTGGTCGTGCTCGACATGCAGATGCCGGAGCTGGACGGCTACGGAGCGGCCAGCGAATTGCGCCGGCGCGGCCATACGCTGCCGATCATCGCGCTCACCGCGCTTGCCCTGGCGGAGGACCGGGAAAAATGCCTGGCCGCAGGCTGCACCGCCTACCTGACTAAACCGGTGGACAAGAACCTTTTGCTGGGGGTCGTCAGCCGGCATCTGAATAAGAAATCGATGGGACCCCAGCCAGAAGCGGCGCCAGCGGATTTGATTCAGAGCAGTTTCGCCGCCGATCTGGACATGAAGGAGATCCTCGGCGAGTTCGTCGCCAAGCTGCCGGAGCGGGTGGACGAACTGGGTCGGCTCCTGAGCGGCGGGAACCTGGACGAGCTGCGCCGCGCCGTGCATCAATTGAAGGGGGCGGGCGGGGGTTACGGATTTCCCCAGATCACCGACGCCGCCGCGCTCGCCGAAAAACGCGTCAAGACGCACGAGGCCCTCGAGTCGGTTGTCGAGGGCGTTCAATCGCTGATCCGGCTCATCCGCTCGGTCGAGGGATACGATAAATCGAGGGAGAAGGTCTGTGCCGCAGAAAGTTCTGGCCATTGACGATTCCGAAGCGATCCACGCGCTGCTGCGGGCACGCCTCAGCGCCGAACCGATCGAGCTTCACCACGCCGCCGGCGGGCACGAGGGCCTGCGCCGCGCCGCCGAACTGCTTCCCGACCTGATTCTGCTCGACGTCGACATGCCTGAGCCTGACGGTTTCGAGGTGTGCCGCCGCCTCAAGTCCGAGTCGCGCACCCAATCCATCCTGATCGTCTTTCTGTCCGGCTCCGCCTCGACGGAGGAGAAGATCAAGGGCCTGGAACTGGGGGCGACCGACTACATCACCAAGCCTTTTGACGCCGCCGAACTCCGTGCCCGCGTCCGGGCCTCGCTCCGGACCAAATACCTGCTCGATCTTCTGGCCCGCAAGGCGATGATCGATGGCCTTACCGGGCTGTGGAACCGCGCGTATTTCGAGAACCGCCTGAACACCGAGCTTTCGCTTGCCCGGCGGGCGCAGCAGCCGCTGGCCTGCGTGATGATTGACCTGGACCACTTCAAGCGCGTCAACGACCAGTTTGGCCATCCCTTCGGCGACGAAGTGCTGCGGTCGGTGGGCCAGATCCTCTCGGACACCTGCCGGAGCGAAGACGTCGTGTGCCGGTACGGCGGCGAGGAATTCGTCATCCTCGCCCCCAACACGCTGGCCGAGGCCGCCATCGAACTGGCCGAGCGCGTGCGCCGTCAGATCGAATCCTGCCTGTGGAGCTGTGGAGGAAAAACGGTGAACGTGACGTGCAGCGCCGGCGTCGCGGACCTTCAGAACTGCCCGCCCCCCAGTATTCTCGAGCAGGCCGACGCCGCCCTCTATCAGGCCAAGCACGCCGGCCGCAACCGCGTCGTGCTTGCTCCTCCCGTCGCCGCAGGCGTGATCGCCTGAATCAGGCTACCCGGCGTTCTCGTGGGGAATCACCGCGTCCGCTTCGATCTCGATCAGCGCATCGTCATCGATCAGCTTGGCCACCCCGACCAGCGACGTGGCGGGGCGGACGTCGCGGAAGATCTCGCCGTGCACCTTGGCCACTTCCTCCCATTTGGTCACGTCGATGACGTAGATGCGGGTCCGCACGACGTGCTCGATCTGCCCGCCCAGGGCGCGAAGGGCGGCGCAGATAATTTGCAGCGACCGCCGCGTCTGTGCCTCCAGCGAATCGGGATACGTCCCGTCGGCGTTGATCCCGACGGTCCCGGTGACGGCAATGTAGTTCCCGCACCGCACCGCCCGCGAATACCCCATCCGCGGCTCCCACTTCGACCCCGAACTCGCCAGCTTCCGCCCGTTGCGCTCGGTTACGGTGATGTTGATGTCGTTGGGCATGATGGATTTCCCGTACCAGCGTCACTCACTGGGCGGGTTTTGAAGCAATAGAGCCGTAAAGCCCGCCTGGACGAAAAGATGATCGAACGTCAGTGCCGCGACCAGACCACGATGTTGCATTACAACAAACGATAAGCAATCCGTTACACCCCATTCCTGGTCTGGTCGCTTTCCGTACATTTCCACCGCCTCCGACACGAGGTCCGCATCAAACGGTACGATCGAGACTCGGGAATGAGCGTGCAACTTTCGATAGCCGTCGAATGCGGCCTGTCGGCCCTTGACGGCAAAGAAGTTCAACCACTCCCACAGTACGGCCTCGGTTGTAACGATTCGTATGCGATGTGTGTCGATGAATTTGCGCCATGCTACCGCTCGGCGGTGTTCCGCATCCTGTCGGCTCAGGCGCGCAATGTAGTAACCGGCATCTGCAAACACGACAGGCGGAAGGGTCATGTTCTTTTCGGTGTGCCGTAGAGATAATGATCGTGCTGTCGCGCGCCGTCGATCGGCAGCGAAGGATCGTCTACCGCGTGCTCGTCGATCCAGGCGTCGGCGGAGTCCAACTCCGACGGTGTTGGTTCGCCATTTTTCGCCGGCCCGTTCTCCGCACGCGCCGGCTCGAAATGCACAACCAACTCCTGGCCTTGTAACAGATCCACCGGCTGGTCCGGGACAATTACGCGCCCATCGAAATGTGCTTTAATCGTCGGCACTACTTCACACTATATCGCTAAACAATCTTCTGTTCCACCAGCTTCAGGCGATCATCTGCTCGACCCCTGCTTCCTTCTGGACGTTCAAACTCGGCAGCTTCGGCCGCAAATATTCCCCCGTATAACTCCCTGGCGTCTGCGCGATCTGCTCCGGCGTTCCCTGGGCGATGGCGCGGCCTCCGCCCTCGCCGCCTGCGGGGCCCATGTCGATGATCCAGTCGGCGCACTTGATCACATCCAGGTTGTGCTCGATCACCAGCACCGTGTTTCCCATGTCCGCCAAACGGTTGAGCACATTCAGCAGGTTGTGGATGTCGGCAAAGTGGAGGCCCGTCGTCGGCTCGTCCAGGACGTAAAGCGTGTGGTTCGTCGCGGTCTTTCCCAGCTCGGTGGCGAGCTTCACGCGCTGGGCTTCGCCGCCCGAGAGTTGCGTGCTGGGCTGCCCAAGCGTGATGTAGGAAAGCCCGACGTCGTTGAGCGCCTTGAGCATCTGGTGAATGCGCGGGAAGTTCTCGAAGAAGTTCATCGCCTCCTCGACCGTCATCGCCAGCACGTCGGCGATCGTCTTCCCCCGGTAATGGATCTCCAGCGTCTCGGCGTTGTACCGACTGCCATGACACACTTCGCAATTGACGTACACGTCCGGCAGAAAATGCATCTCGATGCACTTGGTTCCCTGCCCCTGGCATGACTCACACCGCCCGCCCTTGACGTTGAAGCTGAACCGCCCGGCTTCATAGCCGCGAATCTTGGCCTCGCGGGTTTTGGCAAAGACGCGCCGAATCTCGTCGAAAACCCCGGTGTAGGTCGCCGGATTACTCCGCGGCGTCCGCCCGATCGGGCTCTGGTCGATCTCGATCACCTTGTCGATCTTCGTCACGCCGTTCAGAGCCTTGTGCAGCCCGGCTTTCACTTTGGAGCCATAAAGTTTTCGCTTCAGGGCTGGTAGCAGCGTCTGGTTGATCAGCGTCGATTTCCCCGATCCGCTGACGCCGGTCACGCAGACCAGACCGCCCAGCGGAATTCGCACGTCGATGTTCTTGAGGTTGTTCTCGCGACAGCCTTTGAGTTCGATGCAGTTCTTCTCCAGGTCGATCGGCCGCCGCGACGGCGGGGGGAGGATCGCGTATTCGCCGGTGAGATACTTGATCGTCGTGCTCTGTGTATTATTGAACACCTCGGGCACGGGTCCGACACAGACGACATTGCCGCCATGCGCTCCGGCGCCGGGGCCGATGTCGATCAGATAATCCGCGGCCCGGATGCAATCCTCATCGTGCTCGACCATCAGCACCGTGTTGCCGATCGATTGGAGCCGCTTGAGCGTCCGAATCAGGCGCGCGTTGTCGCGCTGATGCAATCCAATGGTCGGCTCATCGAGCACGTAGCACACGCCGACCAGCCCGCTCCCCACCTGTGTTGCCAGCCGGATGCGCTGCGCTTCTCCGCCGCTCAGTGTGCCGGTCTTGCGGTCCAGCGTCAGATAGCCCAGGCCCACATCGTTCATGAACCCCAGCCGCGAGATGATCTCCCGCACCAGCGGCTCGGCAATCTTCTGCCCCTCCTCGCTCAGATGCAGGTTCTCAAAAAACTCCTTCGCCCGCCCCACCGTCATCATGCTCACGTCGTGGATGCTGTAGCCAGGAAGCCGCACGGGCTGACCGTTCTCCGTGCTTCCCGTGACACGGGTTTTCAACCCGTGCCTGCGATCTCCATTCTGCGATCGACGGTCGTTCTCAATTTCAGCACTTTCCTGCACGGCTTGAAAAGCCGTGTCACTGGCAACCCGTTCTTCGGTCGTATGCAGCCGCACACACAAGGCTTCCTTCTTCAGCCTCGTCCCATGGCACACCGGACACGGCTGCTCCGACATGTACTGATGCAAACGCGTTTTGACGAACTCGCTTTCCGTGTTCTCAAACCGTCGCTGCAAGTTCGGCAAGACGCCCTCGAACCAGGTGCCGGTCCCCAGGTCGCCCTTCTCATCCGTCCCGCACATCAGCGCCTGCTGAACCTTTTTCGGAATGTCCTTGAACGGCGCCGAGTAGCTGATGCCAAAATCGCGGGCGAACTGCCGCAGCACGCGGCTGTAATAGATGTTCATCCGCTTGCCGTTCTTCCGCCACGCCTCGACCGCGCCGTTCTCCAGCGACAAACTCTCATCCGGCACGATCAGCTCGGGATCGAACTTGCAGGTCGTCCCCAGCCCGTGACACGCCGGGCACGCCCCGTGCGGCGAGTTGAAGCTGAACAGCCGCGGCTCCAGCTCCTGTAGCGAAACCTCCGGATGCAGCGGACAGGCGAACTTCTCGCTGAAGACCTGGTCGGCCCATCCACCCGGCGCATCGCTCGAAGCGACCGACACGATCACCAGCCCCTGTGCGAATTTCAGCGCCGTCTCGATCGAATCCGCCAGCCGCGAGCGAATCTCCGGCTTGAGCACGATCCGGTCGACGATCGCCTCGATGTTGTGCGCGAACGTCTTCTTCAACTGCGGCGCCGCCTGCGGGTTCGGCAGCTCGACGATTTCTCCATCCACCCGGGCCCGCACGAACCCCTGCTTGTGAATCGCCCCAAACGTGTCCTTGTGCTCGCCCTTCTGCCCGCGGATCAGCGGCGACAGAATCATCACTTTCGTCCCCGCCGGGTATTTCATCACCGCATCGACGATCTGGCTCGGTGTCTGGCTGCTGATCTGCCGCCCGCAAATCCAGCAGTGCGGCGTCCCCGCCCGGGCAAACAGCACCCGCAGGTAATCGTAAATCTCCGTCGTCGTCGCCACCGTCGACCGCGGATTGCTGCTGGCCGACCGCTGCTCGATCGCGATGGTCGGCGGCAGCCCCTCGATCTCCTCCACGTCCGGCTTCTGAAGCTGCTCCAGAAACTGCCGAGCATACGCCGACAGCGATTCGACGTATTTCCGCTGCCCTTCCGCGTAAACCGTATCGAACGCCAGCGTCGATTTCCCCGACCCCGACAACCCCGTCACAACCACCAGTTGGTCGCGCGGGATCTCCACGTCGATGTTTTTCAGGTTGTGTTCTTTTGCTCCGCGAATGCGGATGGATTTCAAGCTCATGGTTACGTCCGTACGGCGATCTTAGGCTTGTCGACAAGTCAGAAGGGTCAAGGCGTCGTCACGGGAACTGCGTCAATGAAAGAACATTGCCATCGGGGTCCTTGAACCAGCAGATCTTGGCGCTGCTGGGTGAAATCCAGACGCCCAGATCGTCCTGCTTCATTCCGTCGAATCGCTCGAATTTCACGCCTTTGCCCAGGAGCTGCTTTGCCGTTCCTCTCACGTCTTCAACCTTCCAACCCAGCGCGGTGAACGGCAATGGCGCAAAAGCCAGCACCTTCTGAATCCGCAACGTCGTGTTCGCCGCTCGAAGAACCAGCGCAAAGGGACCGTCTTCTTCGAATCGCAGGCCCAGAACGTCGCAGTAAAAAGCCCGGCTCTTTTCCGCCTGCGTCGTCGCCAGGAAAGCAACCAGCTCGTTATTCTGGAGAATCATCTCGTACATCCTTCGCGGCAAGGCGTGCATTGTACGGAAAATGTATGGGTGGACCAAATCTACATTCGCGGATCAAAGGCTTACCGCCCAGACAAAGACGACGTGGAGACAGCTATTGGAAATCCGGCGGGCTCTGCGTGCCCTGCGTTGACGAAGATCGTAATCAACCCCGCTGCGATCAGCGAGCCGGCGAGAAACACAAACCCCGGCCCCGCCGAATGGAAATAGCCATTGAAAAATCCCAGCGCATACGTCCCCACAAATCCACCCACTGCCCCCGCGCTATTCACCAGGGCCATCGACTCGCCCACCACGTTCCGCGGCACCATCTCCGCCATCAGCGCCCACAGCGGCCCGCACGGCGTGTACACCGACGCCCCCGCGAACGCCAACGCCGCAAACGCCACCCAGAAATGCCCCGCCCCCACCAGCCCCGCGATCAAAAACGCCAGTCCCCCAATCACCATCGCCGGCCAGATGAAAATCTTGCGCTTCAGCAGCCGGTCCGACCAGTACGACACGATCATCATCGTCAACACCGCCAGCAGGTACGGCACCGCACACAGCACGCCGGTCGTCGAGATGCTGAACCCCGAAGCGTCCTTCACCGTCTTGGGGAGCCAGAACACAAACCCGTAGGTTCCGATGCTCCAGCAGAAATACATGAGTGACATCAGCACCACCCGCCGGTCGGCGAATGCCGCCCGGTAGTTGCCCATCGGCTTGATTCCGTGTTGCTCGCCGTCGAGCTTCCGCTGCACTGCCGCGGCTTCTGCTTCGCTGAGCCAGCGGGCATCCAATGGCCGGTCGTCCGCCAGCCACCACCAGCAGATCGCCCACGCCACCGACGGCAGCCCCTCCACCACAAACATCATCTGCCAACCCGCCAGGCCGTGCACCGGATGCCGGTCGAAATACGCGATCACGAATCCCGAGATCACCGACACGCTGGCCATCGTGATCGGATTCCCGAGAATCAAAAGCGTATTGGCCCGCGACCGCTCGCGCCTGGTGAACCAGTGCGTGAGGAACACCAGCATCCCGGGAAACACCACGCTCTCGACCACGCCGAGCAGCGTCCGCACAATTCCCAGCGACCACGCATTCCCCGCCAGCCCCTGTGCCGCACACAGCAGTCCCCACAGGATCAGCGCCCAGAAGATCAGCTTCTTGGCGCTGCGATGAGCCGCGTACGCCGCCCCGGGAATCTGAAAAAACGTATAGCCGATGAAGAACGACGCCGCGATCAACCCCGAGACCTTCGTCGTCACCCCCAGCGTCGTCTTCAGCCCGCTCGCTTCGGCATAGCCGAAGTTCACCCGGTCGAAATATGCAAGACCATAGGTAATAAACGCGATGGGAATGATCCGGGCAAACCGCAGCGTGGTCCGCGTCGGGTCCGTCGCGACACCATAATCGGGCCGATCCACGCTAACTGCTTCCACCTGATCCTCCGCGGAATCAATGGGCCAAAGATCAATAGCCCGTCGCGCAGCGGACGTTGTGACAAGGATCATCCTTGTGATTTGGTGCCAGGTTTTACGTGGCACGGGTTTTCAACCCGTGCGTCGATGAAGTCGTTCAACTGGCGCCGGTCTTGGTGTGGAAAAACCACGCCGGCTTGCTTGTTCGTACTCCTACTCTTGATCTTGCTCTTAATCCTCTTCCTAATCCTAATCTTGATCCTACTCTTACTCTGCCGCTTGCCTGAGGCTCTAACGGGCCGGGAGTGCACGATTGCCAAACGAACCTCTGCCCGATAGTGAAGCCGCCGAGCCGTCGCTTGTGGATACCGACCGGCCAATGGCCGAGCGTATCTGCGCGATGGACTGGTCGCAGACCCCCCTGGGTCCGATCGAGACCTGGCCCGCGTCGCTTCGGGTTGCCGTCGAGCTGTGTCTGAACAGCCGGTTTCCCATGCATCTTTGGTGGGGCCCCGAGCTGATCAACCTCTACAACGACGCCCACATTCCCGTGCTGGGAAAACGGCACCCGCACGCCCTGGGCCAATCCGCGCCCAGAGTCTGGTCCGAGGTCTGGCCGCTGCTCAAGCCGCAGGTGGACGCCGTCATGTCTCGCGGCGAGTCGACCTGGAACGAGCGCACGCACGTCGTCCTGGAGCGAAACGGCTTTGCCGAGGACGGCTGGTTCACCTGGTCGTACAGCCCGGTCCGCGACGAGTCGGGCCAGATCAAGGGCCTGATGTGCATCGCCACCGAGGACACGGCGCGGGTTCTGGCCGAGCAGGACCGCGACCGCCTCGAAGCGCAGCGGCAGGCAGAGTACGCCGCCGAGCGGGCCAAGCTCGCCGCCATCGTCGAATCCTCCGATGACGCCATTCTCTCCAAGACCCTCGACGGCGTCATCTCCACCTGGAACGCGGGCGCCGAGCGCATCTTCGGCTATACCGCCGCCGAGGCCGTCGGCAAGCCGATCCTGCTCCTGATCCCGCCCGAACGCCGGCACGAGGAGACCGAAATTCAGCAGAAGCTCGCCCGCGGCCAGCGCGTCAATCACTTTGAGACGGTGCGAATCGCCAAAGACGGCCGCAAGATCGACGTCTCCCTGACCGTCTCGCCCATCCGCAATGCCGCCGGCCAGATCGTCGGCGCTTCCAAGATCGTTCGCGACATCACCGCGCGGAAAAAGGCCGAAGCGGTGCTGGCGAGCCAGTCCGAAGAGCTGTCGCGGTCCAACGTCGAGTTGGAGCGGTTTGCCTACGTCGCTTCGCACGATCTCCAGGAGCCGATGCGCACCGTGCAGAGCTTCGCCGGGCTCCTGATCCGCCGGCACGGCGAGCACCTCAAAGGCGAGGCCCAGGAGTTCCTCCAGTTCGTCACCCAGGGCGTACAGCGGATGCAGGCGCTGATCAACGACCTGCTCGCCTATTCCCGCGTCAACTCCCAGGACGCCGCCTTCGCCCGGGCCGACTGTAACCAGATCATGGCGAAGGTGCTGGAGAACCTTCGCGCCTCCATCGACGCCGAGCAGGCGCACATCATGGTCGATGCGCTCCCTACCGTGCTCGGCGACGCCACTCAACTCGGCCAGGTCTTCCAGAACCTCCTGGGCAACGCCCTCAAATTCCGCGGCAAAGAACCGCCGCGGATTCGCGTCGCGGCCGAGCGAAAAGCCGGCCAGTGGGTCTTCAGCGTGAGCGACAACGGCATCGGGATCGAAGCCCAATACTTCGAGCGCATTTTCATCATCTTCCAGCGCCTGCACACCATCGAAGAGTACGGCGGCACCGGAATCGGCCTGGCTATCTGCAAAAAAATCGTCGAGCGCCACGGCGGCCGGATCTGGCTCGAATCCAAACCCGGCCAGGGCTCGACCTTCTTTTTCTCTGTCCCCGACAGAAACACGACGCCGTGAGCTAGTCCTACAACGCGGGTCACACGAGTTTGACCGAGAACTGAAAAAACAACCGCTTGAAAACACAAGGGGTTACGTTCAACCCGCGTTGTAGGACTAGCTAGGCTAGGTTACGAGCCCCTGCTCGCGCAGAACCTCATAGCAGCCCGTCGGAATGTTGTCGCTGTCCTCCGCGGACCTGCGAATCCGATCCACTGACATCCCGGCTCCCGACCGGCCTCAGATATCGCTCCCAAGTCGGGCTGGCGAAGTCAGTGCCCTTGATCAAGTCATATGTATGGCTCAATACGGGCCCGTGGTCCATCGCCACCGGCCGGTCTCCGGTTATGGGCCGGGCGCGCTCCTTCAAAGCTTCGCGGTCGGCGATGTAGAGCAGCTTCAGCAACCGTAGCCGACTCATCGAGCGGTTCGCCTCTGTCTTCAGCAGCACCGCCGCGGCCTGAGTGACTTTGAATGGGTCAAAGGGGATCAACATGTCAGCCAACAACTAGCTTATCACAGCTTTCCCGGCACAGGTCAAGGAAAGTCACGTCACGCTTGCGACCGCGCGCGACCAGGGGAGACGCCGGCAACCGAGCGGGATTCTATCTCAGCCTCATTTGCGCAGTCCGCGGTCAAATTCCACTCATTACCTCACCTCAAGCTCCGAGAACATTCCCGTCCTCAGCCCGGCCATTGTGCCTACCATCGTCTTCCCCAGCCACGGCACGCCCGGCAGCCACGGGAGTACGACGTCCCGCGCCAGTCCCAGCATCCATCCCTCATTCTAGCTCGCGCACGCTTGCCCCCAGCTCCGCCGCCCCGCGCACGCGCGACCGCGAGCCGTCCGCCCCGATCAGCAGATCGAACGGCCCGTGCTCGTCCCCGCGATCGTCGATCGCCACGATCTCGGAGTC
>DATHPP010000464.1:0-2571 GCA_035483795.1 Tepidisphaeraceae bacterium
TTTCCAGCGTGACTGGATTCGATACATCGTCCCACCCCGCGGCCAGGGTGCCGATTGTTCCATTGTGGAAAAGAAGAATCCCTTCGCCGAACTCGTCGCAGTTGGGATAGCGGGCGGTGCCGTTGGAAACGGTCGCGGTCACGCGGTCGACCGGGTCGCTCATCAGCCACAGAAGCAGGTCGAGTGAGTGGGTTCCCAGGTCGCCATACCCTCCGACGCCCGACTGCGACGGGTCGGCCATCCAGCGCCAGTCGCTGTCGAACCAGCCTCCCAGCGCGCCGTTGTGGACGTTGACTCCACGAATCCGCGTGATCGTTCCGAAGTTGCCTTTGTCGCACTGCTCCTTGAGGAAGATGATCTTCGGATCGTCGCGCATGAAGTAGCCGGTCGTGAACATGAGCCCCGCGTCATCGAGCGCCCGCGCCATTTCGTAGGCGTCGGCTGATCCCACGCCCAGCGGCTTCTCGGCGTAAACCTGTTTGTGCGCCTTGGCCGCGGCCAGAATCAGGTCCTTATGCCGGTTGGTTTCCGAGCAGATGATGACCGCCTTGATCTGTGGATCGGACCAGATCTTCTCCAGATCATCGACGACCGTCGCGTTGAGCTTTTGGGCTACCTTCTGCGCACGCGCCGGATCGTGATCCCAGACGTACTTGCAGGTCACATCGCTGGATCGTTCCTGGAGAATCTTGGTGAACTCCGGCGTGTGGATATGCGCTACGCCGACAAACGCAACCTCGATCTTTTCCGCGCGCGCCATGTTGCTCATCGCGTTGACGGCGAAGAACGCCGCACATACGCACGTGACGATGCTTGACGAAAAGTATTTCATGATGACATCTCTCCCGCTTGAAGCGTTTTATACCCGAAGCACGAGTTTGTCGGCCGCCGAGCGACCGCAAGCTGCCGCTCCCGTCATGTCCGGGCTCCCGGCTATTGCTTCATCTTCCAATACGTACCCCAAACGCCCGCTGTCGTGAAGGCGCAGCCAAGACGCTTTAGCTACGTCGACGCGCTGCCGAATTCCTTGGGCTGATCGACGATCTTCAGGCAAACCGTCGGGGCGATGATCGTTGGCAGAAGGTCGATTTCCTTCAGGGCGCCGCGCACCGCGCCCTCCTGCGAGACGTGCGTGGTGATGACAATGGGGACGACCTTGGAATCGGTCGATTCGCGCTGGAGGATGGCGGAGAGGCTGATGTTGTGCTTGCCCAGGGCATGGGAGATCTGGGCCATGACGCCGGGCTGGTCTTTGGCGGTGACGCGCAGGTAGAACCGCGAGTGAAGCTCGGCGGGGGGGAGGACCTTCGCGGGGGCGGCGGAGTCGGGGAAGATTCTCAAGTGCTTAAAAGCGATCGGCGTCGTGCCGATCGCAACGTTCACCAGGTCAGCCACCACGGCGCTGGCGGTGGGCATCCGGCCGGCGCCGCGGCCATAAAAAAGCGCGTGGCCCAACGCGTGGCCATAGATGCTGATGGCATTGAAGCTGCCGCTCACCTCGGCCATCACGTCGTCGCGATGGACCAGCGTTGGGTGGACCCGCAGCGCCAGTCGGTTTTTCGAATCCCGCTCGGCGATTGCCAATAGCTTGATGACATAGTCGAGCTCTTTGGCGAACTGAATGTCGATGGGCTGGAGGTTCTGGATGCCTTCGACAGCGATGTCGCTTTCGATAATTTGCACGTTGAACGCGAGGCCGGCCAGAAGGGCCAGCTTCTGTGCCGCGTCGCGGCCGGACACGTCCAGCGTCGGATCGGCTTCGGCAAAGCCGAGCCGCTGGGCCTCGGCCAGGGCGGTCGCGTAGTCCCAGCCGTTTTTGGTCATGCGGGTGAGAATGGTGTTGCAGGTGCCGTTGACGATGCCGACGATGGCGTCGATGCGGTTGGCGACCAGCCCGCGGCTGATGGCGTCGATGATCGGGATGCCGCCGCCGCAACTGGCCTCGAACGCAATGCAGGCGTCGTGCTTGCGGGCCAGGGCGAACAGCTCGGGGCCGCGGGTGGCCAGCAGGCTTTTGTTGGCGGTGACGACGGGCTTCCCCTGCCGCAGCGCCCGCTCAAAAAGCGAGGCGGCGGCGGTCGTGCCGCCCATCAGCTCAATGACGATCTGCGTCTTCGGATCATCGATGGCCGCTTCGGCGTCGGTGGTGAAGGGCACGCCGGGAAACGCCTCGGCGTGCTTCCGGACATCGCGGACAACGACGTGGCGAAGCTGGAAATCGACCCCGGCCCGCTGGCGCAGCATCGCCTGCTGCTCGCGCAGAATCTTCACCACGCCGCCCCCCACGACGCCGCAGCCCAGCACGCAAATCCCGATCGTTTGTTCGCTCATCAGCCCGCCGGAATGTACGCGAGTGGCGATGCGAATCAAGGAAGACGTCACTGCCCGACTGCCGCGGCCAAAGCCCGCCTCCTGGCCCCCGAATGTCCCAAATGTCGCACTTGTCACACCCAAAAAAGTGCGACATTCTGCTAATCCCGTTCGGCACACGGTTCAGCGCAATTAGCAATACTATGCATTTCAGTTAAATAGCAAGAATATGAATTGCGCTTCTGTCGGCTTGGCGGCATG
>DATHPP010000465.1:0-5125 GCA_035483795.1 Tepidisphaeraceae bacterium
GTTACGTTAATAACACAATTTATGAATTATTGAAGGGTCGATTTAACGCCGACTTCCTTGATTGACATGGTAGGGGGGCACAGGTATAGTCAGCCGTGTTCTTGAAGTGAGAATTCTGCCAGCGGATTATACGATCTAACGGCTTTACAGCCGTGGCGCACTTCCGGAGGTGGACAGGAGCCACCCCTCCGGAAGTTTTTTTATGCGTCCACTTCGCCAGCGCCGCCTTGAACTGGCGCTGTCTTCCGGGGCCATCACCTTCTCTGGTAGCATTCGCGATCATGACGACTATCGGAATGCACTACGATGTGATCCCGGGGAAAGAGCAGGAGTTCGAGAAAGGGTTCTTTGCCGTCCTTGAGCACCTCAAGAACGTGCCGGGGCACATGGAATCGAAGCTGTATGATGAGGTCGCGGCCAGGGGAAGCTACCTCATTCTCAGCCAATGGGAAACCAAAGAGTCATTCGAGGCCTTCATCCACAGTCCCGAATTCAAATCGACGGTGAGCTGGGGCAAAGCCGAAATCCTCCGCGGACGGCCGCGGCACAAGGTCTATCTCAACGCATGAAGGAGAGGCCGATGTCACGAATCACCACCGCGGCGATTGCCAGTCTTCTTCTGGCGACGATGCAGAATCGGCCGGTCCTTGCCCAAGAACCGAAGACCGACAAGCCTGTCAAGCAGATCGACATCGAGCAGTTCGACCAGATGCGGTCGCAGAAAGACACCGTCGTGCTCGATGTTCGCACCGCCCAGGAATACAAACAGGGCCACGTCCCCGGCAGTGTCAACCTCGACATCAGCGATTCCCGGTTCCGCCAGAAAGTCGCCGAACTGGACAAATCAAAGAACTACCTGGTCCACTGCGCCCGCGGCGTTCGCAGCGCCCGCGCAACGAAGATCATGTCCCCAATGGGCTTTACTCACCTGTTTGACTACCACGGCGGGTTCGACGAGTGGAAAAAGTCCGGCAAGCCGGTCGAGAAGCCGGCTCCCGGGCACTGAAGATAACTGGCGCATGCGCCGATAAAAGAACCCCCGGCAGGAGGCCGCCGGGGGACAGGACGCGAGCGAAAACCGAGCCTCACTCTACGTTACCCGTTGATAGATCGGCAAGCCGGGACACAAAATTGAATGGGTTTACATCGTAAAGCAGGCGGCAGAATCCTCCGGCGGCGACGGACGGTCATCCTCTGACCCATTTTGCCAGCAGCTCGCTGCGGCTGGAGACGGCAAAATGCTTGTGAATCGCCTTGACGTGGTGGTGGACGGTGTTACGGCTGAGGTGCATTTTTTCGGCAATCTCCTTCTCGCTGTGCCCGGCAAGGAGATACTGAAGGGTTTGTCGCTGGCGCGGCGAGAGGGAGGCCGGTCCGCGGGATGCGAGCATAAGGTCGGCCTGGTAGATCCAGTTCATCTCCATATGGGCCAGATGCAGCAGCATGCGTTCGCGGGCCAGAAACGGAAACGCGAACCCGGCCGAGCGGACCAGGCAAACGCAGGCGATGACACGGGCGTCAGGCCCGGATGCAGGACGCCAGAGGCAGTGGACCAGCCGCCGGCTGCGTGATGCGCGGGTGCAGCCTCCGATGGGCTGCCAGGCCGACGGCGGAGGCGGATCGGTCGATGGCGGCGCAAACGCCAGGCTCCGCAGGCATCGCCCCAGGACCTGTTTTTCAGAAACGCGGCTGACGCCGTGATGAATCACCGATACCAGCGTTTCGCGTTTGCGCGGCGGCTCGACGTGCGCGACGATGCTCATCGCGGATTCGGCGTTGAGCAGATCGCACAATCCCGCCAGCAGATGGCGCTTGCGGGCGACCGGGTCGCCCGACATGTGCAGCAGATGACTGAGCCGGAGCATCGCCCGAACGTCGGCGGCTCGCGGACCCCGCGCACCACCCATCTCGAAGCCTCCCGGAAGAATCGACCGGAACAGAGCTGAATGGGAGGTACTATCGGAATCCGCGCGGCTTGCGAATATCACCTAAACAGGTGATGCCACGAATGCAGGGGAATTTCACTTTTGCGGCGAAGGCTGGCGCACGAAGCGGGCGAGCAATTCCCCGCGGCTGCTCACGTCGAAATGGCGATACAGGGCGGTGACGTACACGTGTACTGTGTTGCGGCTCACACCCATGCGGGTGGCGATCTGCTTTTCGCTGTCTCCAGCCAGCAGCCGCTCGAGGGTTTCGGCATGGCGGTTGGACAATCCGGGAATCGACCGCGTCAGCGGCCGGGAATACCGGGCGCCCAGAAGGTGACAGAATTCGGCCACCATTCTCCTTTTCTGGGCCACGGCATCCGACGGCGGGGGCGGCAGCGCGCGGACGACGCGGGACATGGCGCTGACGTCCCCCAGACGCGACGAAGCCGTTCGGCACATAGCGGGTTCTCCTTTCCGAGGCTATCACCTGTTTAGGTGACTTGTGCAACCCTACCTTTTCCCGAATATAGAGTCCAGCGCTTTTCGTGCAGCGCCCCGAGCGGCGTCGAGCCAGCCAAGAGGGGGGTGGCTGGACTCGGATGCGCCGGGGCGTTGCACGGGGGCGCGTTGTCGCCCGTCTCCGGCGCGCAACCTTCGGTTCGGATTAACGTGTACTGGGAAGTTTGTCTGGATCGACGAAGCAATGCGCGGCGGGGGGCGCGGTTTCGATCACCTTCAGATCAACCAGTTGCCGGGCCAGCTCGTTCCATCGTTCGGCCTGCATGGTGCCCAGTGTGCCTTTTCCAGTTTCGATGAGCGGTTTCTGTGCGGCGGCGGCTTCCGTGAACGTCTGCGGGTCCATCTCGGTGTTGAGCTTCTGCATGGCTGCGTTGGCCGCCGATGGATCGTCGAGATATTGTCGCCAGCCTTCGCGACAGGCATCGACGATCGAGCGAATGAGCTGCGGGTTTTCGCGAATCGTCTGGCCGCTGGTGATCAGGACCGTGGTGTAGGGGTTATAACCCGCCTCGGCGATCAGAAATGTCTGCGGATCGCCGCCCTGGCGCTTGGCGAGAATCGGCTCGCTGGTGACGAAACATTGTTGGGAATAATCGCTCTTGGCCAGAAACGCGCCGACCCCGCCGCTGTAGCCGGTGACCGTCACCTTGATCGGCTGGAATTTTTTCACCAGAAACTTCAGCCACGTGTCGTCTTCGGCCGCCAGCGTGCCGGGGTGACTGAAAACGTCCTCGATCGTTTTGAACCCGCGGGCATGATGAGCCATGATCCCCTGCGGAAAAGTCTGGTAGACCGCGAAGATCGCGACGACATCCGCGCCGCGGGCCCGTGCGATGAGCACCTGATCCGCGGCGGTCGTGGCGAATTTCGTCTGGCCGTCGGCCACGAGCTGCCAGGTCGGCGCGCCGGCAGCGGCGGTCCTCAGCTTCAAGTCCAGTCCGCGGTTCTTGAATGCTCCGGAAAGCTCTGCCTGATAAAAGCCGCCGAACTCCGGCTCGGGCTTCCAGTCGAGCGTGATGTCGACGGAGTTGCTGGAACCGGCGTCGCGATGACAACCTGCGAGCGAGGAAATAGTCAGCGCACTGACGAGTGCCGCGGAGAGGATTCGGTGTTGCATTTGAGGCTCAGGCGTGATCGATGTTGAGGGCTTTGCAGATCTGGAAGGTCGCCTTGCTTCGGTTGAGCGTGTAATAGTGAAGCCCATCGACGTTGTTGCGCAGCAAGTCCTGGCATTGATGGGTGGCGTATTCGACCCCGGCTGCGTACACCGCCTCGGCATCGTGCTCCAGGCTTTCCAGCTTCAGCAGCAGCGGGTGCGGGATTTTGGCGCCGCACATCGAGATGAACCGCTTGATCTGGGCGACATTCAGGATCGGCATGATGCCGGCGATGATCGGCGGCGCGATTCCCGCGGCGCGGGCGGCGTCGCGGAAGCGATAAAAGTCGGCGTTGTCGAAGAAGAGCTGCGTGATGACGATGTTGCCGCCGTTGTCGACCTTCCGCTTCAAATGCTCCAGATCGCGGGTCAGGTTGAGGCACTGCGGATGACCCTCGGGATAGCCGGCGACGCCGATGCAGAAGTCGTGACGCGATTTTGCAAAAGCGACAAGCTGGTCGGCGTTGGCGAAGCCGCCCTCGGTGACGACGAACTGGGTTTGGCCGGCGGGCGGGTCGCCGCGAAGCGCCAGCACATTGCGAATCCCCGCCGACCACAGGTCGTCCAGGATCGTCGCCAACTCCCCGGCGGTGTGCCCGACGCAGGTCAGGTGGGCCATCGAGCGGATTTTCAGCTCGCGCTGGATGCGCTCGACCAGCGCGACGGTTTTCTGCCGCGTGCTCCCGCCCGCTCCGTAGGTTACCGAAACGTAGGTTGGGCGCAGTGGGTGCAGGTCGTCGATGGTCGAGAAAAGCTGGGCGAATCCCGCCTCGCTCTTGGGCGGAAAAAACTCGAACGAAACGCCCGGCTTACCCTGCCCAAGGACCTCATCAATTCGCATGCCGCAACTGTACTCAGCGAATGAGCGAGGGACAAAGGGACAGAGGGACAAAGGGACAAAGGGACAAAGTGGAATTGGGGCACGCGATGGACACACCCTCTGTCCCTCTGTCCCTTTGTCCCCTGATGCACCTTCCGACTAAGATCATGACGGCCCATGAAAGTCCGGCTCACCAAGCAATTTCACTTCGAGGCGGCACACGACCTGCCGACGTTTCCGGCGGGGCACAAGTGCCGCCGGCTGCACGGGCATTCGTTTCGCTTTGACGTGATCGTCGAGGGCGAGGTCGATCCGCAGAAGGGTTATCTGATCGACTACGGCGACATCAAAATCGCCGCCGAGCCGATCGTCCGGCGGCTCGACCATTTCTACCTCAACCAAATCGATGGCCTGCAAAACCCCACCGCCGAGAACCTCGCCCGCTGGATCTGGAACAACCTCAAGCCCGGCCTGCCGCAACTGACGGCGATCGTCGTCCACGAAACCTGCACCTCAGCCTGCGAATACCGCGGATGACTTCCGCCTCAATCGCTTGTCTCGAAATGTCGCACTTGTCACACCCAAAAAAGTGCGACATTCTGCTAATCCCGTTCGGCACACGGTTCAGCGCAATTAGCAATACTATGCATTTCAGTTAAATAGCAAGAATATGAATTGCGCTTCTGTCGGCTTGGCGGCATG
>DATHPP010000466.1:0-35105 GCA_035483795.1 Tepidisphaeraceae bacterium
ATAGTAACCGCCGCCACCGCCGCCGTAGTATCCACCACTAGAGCGACCGAAGATTCCACGGACGAGCGCGATGAGCAACACAATTCCGATGATGAGACACGCTATTCCGCCAATCCCCCAAGATGTATTTCCGCGGCGTGACGGGAACGGCGGCGAGTATCCCCCCGACGGCACGTTACTGGTTGCGCCCTGCCTACGGCTGTCCATTTGCTGCTGAATGAAACGTAGGCCATCGATCAAGCCCTGGTCGAATTGCCGCTGTTTGAACGCATTGACCATCCGCTGTTCAAGCTGCTGTCTCTGTGACAGGGGGAAGAGACGAGCTTCAGTCTTGTTCCCCACCCAGACCTGAATGTGTCCAGGATGGCGGGTGATAACGATCAGAATCCCGTCGACCGCCTCGCTGCGTGCAATCTGCTCCACCCAGGCGTCGTACGGCTGTCCTTGAAATTCCGCAGGCACTTCAGGGAACGTTTCGACCAACACGTCTTTCTGATGCCGTTGCTCAATCTCCGCAATAATCGACTCAGCCTGAGAAATGGCCGCCGGAGAGAAGAAATGCGCCTGGTCGCGCACCCCATTGGCCCCAAGGGCGTGCGAGGCTCCGGCCAATAGTAGTAGTGGCCCGATCAGCCAGGTATGCAGAAGAATTTTGCGGAACATTTGCATCTCCGAATTCATTTGGATTCACTCGATTGCGAGGTGGGACGCGTCGTCGGCAAATCCCCGCCCGCCAGGTTTTTGTCCATTCGATCGCGAACGAACCGGGCGGCGACGACGATTCCCTTGTCAAAGTCCTTCGCCTTGAACGCGGCGGTGATAACGCCGATAAGCTCATCGCGATCCGCCTCGGTAAAAGCCTTCTGTCGCGTCGCCTGGCCCAGCTCGATCTGCACATGGCGCGGATCGCCGCAGATCAGCACGATCAGGCCGTTCAGTTGGAGCGTCGCCCCCTCCGAGCTGGCCCAGTTCTTGAAGAATTTCTCCTTCCCGTCCTGCTGATATTTCGTCTTGAAGTCGTCGGGAATCGATGCGAACGTTTCGATCATCAGGTCCTTGTGATACTTCTCGTGAATGTCCGCGAGGATCTGATCCACCTGCACGATCGTCTCGGGCTTGAAAAAGTGCGCCTGGTCCCAAACCTCATGGATTCCCGCCGATGCTTCGTAGGCGGTAAGAAGCAACACCACTGCAAGGATTGCCGTCGAGTTGATCGTTCGCTTCACGATTCCTCCACCGGTAACGTTAGACGCCCCTACGACAGAACGCCACTTATAAAGCTAGCCGCGATTTCGACGCACCCGTCACGTTTCACGTCTTCACGTTTCACTTGTGTCGATTTCAACACCCCTTGTTGCGCGCACGGCAGCCGCTACAGTTCCCCCATGCCCGAAGGCTCGTTCGTTCACCTCCACGTTCACACGCACTATTCGCTGCTCGACGGCGCCTGCCGTATTCCGGACCTGGTCAAGCGGGCCAAGGCCCTGGGGATGGATAGCCTGGCAATCACCGACCACGGCTGCATGTTCGGCGTCATCGAATTCTTCAATGAATGCAAAAAGGAAGGCATCAAGCCGATCCTGGGCATGGAAGCCTACATGGCGCCGGGGGATCGCCGCGACCGCTCCGGGACCGCGGGAGAGGCCGCGTATCACCTGCTCCTGCTGAGCGAGAACCGGGAGGGCTACAAAAACCTGCTCAAGCTCTCGTCGCTGGCCTATCGCGAAGGCTTCTACTACAAGCCGCGGATTGACAAGGAGTCGCTGATGCAGTTCAAGGCCGGCCTCATCGCCACCAGCGCCTGCCTCGGCGGCGAAATCCCGTCCGCCTTCATGAAACGGGACAAAGCCACCGCAAAAAAAATCGCCGAAACGTATCTCGAAATCTTCGGCCCCGATCGCTTCTACATCGAGGTGCAGAAGCACGTCGCCGAGCAGGATATCGTGAATCCGGAGTTGGCTGATCTGGCGAATCGTCTGGGTTGCGGTCTGGTGGCGACCAACGACGTTCACTTCCTCCAGAAGGAAGACCATTACGCGCACGACGTGCTTTGCTGCATCAGCATGGGCCGCTTGATTACGGATGAAGGACGCCTGAAGTATCCCACCGCCCTGTACCTCAAAAGCCCGCAGGAAATGCGTGAGGTCCTGGGCCATTTCGACGGGGCGATCGACAACACCGTCCGCATCGCCCAGATGTGCAACCTCGAGCTCGATTTCTCCAAAAAGTGCGCGCCGGTCTACCGCGTCCCGCAGGAAAAGCTCCTTGGCACGGGCTGGAAGCCCGTGCCACAGGGCAGCCCGCTCGATAATGCTTCCCGTGGCACGGGCTTCCAGCCCGTGCAGAACGACACACCTCGTGACACGGGTTTTCAACCCGTGCAGAACCCCCCGCCGGCTTCAATGCCCGATGACGAGCGCTACCTCCGCCAACTCTGCGAGCAGGGCCTCCAGTGGCGCTACGAAACTACCGACGTCTCACCCGACATCCGCAAGCGGCTGGAATACGAACTCTCCGTCATCGCCAAGAAAAACTTCTGCTCCTACTTCCTGATCGTCTGGGACTTCTGCAACTACGCCCGCGACAACGGCATCCCCGTCGGCGCCAGAGGCTCAGGCGTCGGCACGATGGTCGGCTATCTGCTGGGGCTCTGCAACGTCGATCCGGTGCGCTACAACCTGCTGTTCGAGCGGTTCATGGACCCCAGCCGCAACGAGATGCCCGATATCGACATCGACATCTGCCAGGAGGGCCGCCAGAAGGTCATCGAGTACGTCCGCAACAAGTATGGCCATGTCGCCCAGATCATCACCTTCGGCACGCTGGCGGCCAAAGCCGCGTGCAAGGACGTCGGCCGGGTGCTCGGTGTCCCGCTGGCCGAAGTCGACAAGCTCACCAAGCTCATCCCCGGCACGCCCGGCATGACGCTCGACAAAGCCCTCAAGCAATCTCCCGAACTCTCCGAGCTCTACCAATCCAACCCCACGATCAAGAACGTGGTCGACATTGCCAAGCGGCTCGAGGGCCTGTGCCGCAATGCCGGCTGCCACGCCGCCGGGGTCATCATCGCCGACCAGCCTCTGGAAAATTTCGCCCCGCTCTATCGCGACAGTGACGGCAATATCCTCACCCAATTCGAAGGCCCGATTGCCGAGAAGGTCGGCCTGCTGAAGATGGACTTCCTGGGTCTGCGCACGCTCACCACCCTCACCCGCGCGATCGACCTGGAGCACAGATCCCGCGAGCACCGCCCGATCAAATGGTCGCCCAACCAATCCGAGCCGCCACTCGATCCCCAGGGCCGGATCGACATCGAGAAGATCGACCTGGCCGACAAAAACGTCTTCGCCCTGTTCTGCCGCGGCGAAACCAAGGGCATTTTCCAGTTCGAGTCCGGCGGGATGCAGGACCTGCTCATGAAGATGCAGCCCGACCGTATTGAAGACCTCATCGCCGCCAACGCCCTCTACCGCCCCGGCCCCATGGAGCTGATCCCGCTCTACTGCAACCGCAAGCACGGCCGCGAGCCGGTCCCGCAGGTCCACCCGATCATGGACACGATCCTGGCCGAGACTTACGGGATCATGGTCTATCAAGAGCAGGTGATGCAGATCTTCAACCAGCTCGGCGGCATCGAGCTGAGTGCGGCGTACAAACTGATCAAAGCCATCAGCAAGAAGACCGGCGAGGTGATTGCCAAGTTCAAGCCCGAATTCATCAAGGGCACCGTCGAGAAAGGCGTGAGCAAGGAGCGGGCGGAGGAAATCTTCGAGTTGATCCTCAAGTTCGGCGGTTACGGCTTCAATAAATCGCATTCGACACGCTACGCGATCGTCGCCTACCAGACGGCGTACATGAAGACGTATCACCCGATCGAGTACATGGCCGCCCTGCTCACCTTCGAAATGGGTTCGACGGAGAAGGTCGTCGAGTATATCGAGGAGTGCCGGAGGCTCACCCTGCCGGACGGAAGCAAGGGGATCAATGTACTACCGCCGGACGTGAATCTGTCGGACAACGACTTCACACCGCTCTACGTGACCGAGAACGACAAGCCCAAAGGCAAGCGGAAACCGGCGCCGAAAGTCCGCGGGGTCATCCGCTTTGGTCTGGCGGCGGTCCGCGGCGTCGGCGAGAAAGCGGTCGAAGCCATCATCGCAGAGCGCCAGGAACGCGGCCCCTTCAAGCGTCTTTATGAATTTGCCGAACGCGTTGACCTCCGCACCGTCCAGCGCAGCACGATCGATGCCCTGATCAAATGCGGCGCGTTCTCTTCGCTGGGCGCCAAGCGGGCGCAGCTCCTGGCCGTGCTCGACCGGGCCTTTGAGATGGGCCAGCAGTCGCAACAGGACAAGCGCATGGGCCAGCTCAACATGTTCGGCGCCTCTGCCGCCGGGCCCGCTCGCGCGCTCCCCGACGCCCTGCCAGATGTTGAAGAGCTTCACGACGCCGAGCTGCTCAAGTTCGAGAAGGAGTTGCTCGGCTTCTACATCAGCAGCCATCCGCTCACCGAGCACCAGGTGGCGCTCCAGAATTTCTCCACTGCTTCAACGAAGGAGGCCCTTGTCTGCTCGGAGGGCACGGAGGTGACGATTGGCGGGATGATCAACCGCGTGAAAAAGAGCGTTACCAAGAACGGCCGCTCCGCGGGAATGAGCATGGCGATGATCACGCTGGAAGACCTGGAGGGCCAGATCGACGGCGTGCTCTTTGCCGAAACCTACGCCGACGTGCTCAAGAAATACCCCGATGCCATCTCGCCCGAGCGGATCGTTTTTCTGCGTGGCAAGATCGACCGCCGTCGCGAGACGCCCAGCATCATCGTCGCCGACGCGATCCCGGTGGAGGATGCGATCGCGCGGCTGACGACGTCACTGGGTTTGAAACTCGATCCGACGCGGCACTCGCCTCCCATCACTAGCGAGTTGGACCCGCTGCTCAAACGCCACAAGGGCAACGCCGAGGTCTACGTGCAAATCGCCGCCAACCCGGATCAGCGCGTCGTCCTGCGCCTCGACCGCGAGCGTTTCGTGCGGCCCTCGACAGAGCTGAAACAGCAGATCGAATCGCTTCTCGGCGCCGACAGCGTCCAATTCAGCGGCGCCGGCACCCGCCGTCGAAAACGCGTATCGCAGGAGCCGCTGTTTAAGGAGGAAACCAGCGAGCAGGAATCCGCACCACTGGCAAGCGCCGAAGCCGCCCCTCCCCCTGAGCCGGAGATGGACCCGCTCGAATATGCCGAGCCGTAACCTGTGACACGGGTTTTCAGCCCGTGCTGGCGGTTTGCCAGATGGGCGACTTGTTTGCGACAAATGCTGTCGGCACGGGTTGAAAACCGGTGTCACGGGGAATCCCGCCTGGTTGACAACGTCAGGTCGTCATCACCGGCGCAGGAGCAGGCATCGCGGTTCGCTCCTGAGGTGCAACTTTGAACCTTCGCTTGAGCGAATTGATCGGTGACTCGATCAGGTACCACGACGCCGTTCCCGCCGCGAGCGTCACACTTGCATACACAAAGAATCTCTCCCACACGCCCGGTGGCAGCGGGATGTGCAACTTCGTCGTCACGCGCCACAAAATCGGCGGCACGAACATGTGGAACAGATAGACGCTGTAGCTCATTTTTCCCATGAAGATGACTGGCCGCAGGGCCAGCACTCTCCCGACGCCGCCGAATCCGATCGAGGCTCGGGCCACTACCCACACGAAAAACATACCGCCCGTCGTAGACGCGAATGCCAGGTAGACCGGCGTGTCCTGCGGCCTGGAAAGATGGACCGCCCTGCCCTGCAACACTTCAAAGAAAAGCATCAGCGGGAGCCCGATGAACAGGCCCACCTGAATCAGACGCCGCTCGCCCCGGACATCGTGGTTTGCGCGGAACGTGGCCAGCAGCGCACCCAGACCAAACTTGTCGACGTTCCCAAGCAACGGCAACGGCAGCGCGACGGCTAGCGTCGTCGACAGTCCCGCCAGGTGCACCACCGCGCGATAGGCCAGCGAACAGCCGCACAGCGCCAGCAGGAACCCCACGATCCGCTTTCGCGGCAACAGCAGCACGAGCCACGGCCACGTCAAATAAAACTGCTCCTCCACCGCCAGTGTCCAGAAATGGATCCCCCAGGGATATTCGTGGTGGTTGAGCGTCGCCCAGAAATCGGTCGTAAAAGTCAGGTGCCACCAGAACAGCCGACGGACGTCGGGAATCATCAGGGCAGTCGCGAAAATGGTGAGATAGTAGATGGGCAGGATGCGAAGTAACCGCCGCGCGTAGAAGATCCGAGCGCCGGTCGTCGCCAACCGTTTCCCCGCCTCCACGTCGTTTTTGCTTTTATAGAGGATGCCGGTGATGAGAAATCCGCTCAGAACGAAGAACATCCAGACAGCCAGCCGTCCCCATTCCACGCAACGAAAATAGGGCTCCTGCGCGATGCCCCAATGCACAAACCAGATCCCCACCACGGCCAGCGCCCGCAGCCCGTCGAGCTGCGGCATGTAGCCGAGCGGCGTCCCGCCGGGATGGGAAGCGAGCTTTCCGTTACTCAAAGCGCCTGCCTCATCGAAAACGATTCTAGCAAACGCGGCAGTTGGCTATATCCTGTTATCAGCACGATCGTTTGCACTCCCTGGTCGCGGAATTGCCGCAACTGCGTCTATTTTGACAATATCGTCCTCGACGCCGAGTCGCTCAAATCACGTTCTGAACTTCCGAACTTCGTCGCCGTCCACTTTCACCGCGGCACGCACGATGGCGCCGAGCAGGGCCTGGTCTGCCAGCTCGATCATGATGCTTTGATCGGCGCCCATCCCGAGGTGGCCAAGTCGAGCCGGCTCATCGGCTGACCCCCCGAAAAAAGCCGCTCCGCCCGCGGAGCGAAAACGCTATGCTGCTGGCGTCAATCTTTGCCCGGAGCAGCTCATGAGCTACCTGCCGCCTGCGACTCACGAACCGCGTGGACGCGATCCATGGTCCGTTGACGCTCGCATCATTTCCGTGTTCGGGGTGATTCTCGGCACGCTCGGCCTCAGTTGCCTCCCATTCAACTTCGGTTTCTGGGTGATTCACGCGTGGCCTGTGGAACCGGGAAGAGTGGCCGGCTCCGGCCAGACATGGGTACTGCTGTCCACGCTCATCGGCCTGGGGCTGGCGACGTTGCTGCTCATCAGCAGCCTGGCGGCATACCGCTTTCTGTGGTGGGGCCGCGACGGCCTGATCCTTTGGGCAATCCTGAGCCTGATCTATTGCGTCGTGGGCATCTTTTTCTGGGGCAAGTTCCTTTTCCCGCAGTTCGCTCACCAGTTTGTGCTCATGCGCGGCCCCGACGAGCTTGGCGGTCTGCTTGCCTGGCTGATCGGATCCATCTTCGCGATCCTGACGCTATGGCACCTCACCCGCCCCGCGGTTCGCGAGGCGTTCATCGACACGCAATTCCCGGTCGAACGATCGGACGCGGCATGAGCGACGTCCACCGTTGCGACTGGGCCACCACCGAACTTGGGATCGCTTACCACGACTCGGAGTGGGGAACGCCGGTGCACGATGAACATCGTTTGTTCGAGTTCCTCATCCTGGAGGGCGCACAGGCGGGCCTAAGTTGGGAAACCATCCTCCGCAAGCGCGACGCCTACCGCCGGGCGTTCGACCGCTTCGACCCGGCCCGCGTCGCCCGTTATGACCGAAAGAAGGTCGCCAGGCTGATGGCAGATGCCGGGATCGTCCGCAACCGCCTCAAGATCGCGTCGGCCGTCCAGAACGCCCGCGCGTTTCTCAAGGTCCAGGATGGGTTCGGCAGCTTCGACGCCTACGTCTGGAGATTCGTCGACGGCGCGCCCATTCGTAACCGCTGGAAAACCATGTCGCACGTCCCCGCCCGCACTGCCGCGTCCGATGCCATGAGCAAGGACCTGCGCCAGTGCGGCTTCAATTTCGTCGGCTCGACGATCTGCTACGCCTTCATGCAGGCCGTCGGCCTGGTCGACGACCACCTCGTCACCTGCTTCCGATACACAAAGCGCTAGTCGAACCCAGGACAACCGCAAACGCGCGGGCGGGTCATTGCGAGAGGGCAAGGCTCCTGCCGAGCCGCATTTTTCCGCGCCCGGAACCTCGGCTCGGCAGGAGCCTCGCCCGCCTCGCCCTCCCAATCGAGTTCGCGATTGCCCTGCCAGGCGAACCGCCGACCCCGCGACGGCTGGTGACCAATCGGATTTGGCCGATACAATTGAGCGGAAGCATTCATGCAGGAGTGCAACCACGAACATTCTCATCAGCACCCTCACTCCCATGGGAATGGGCACCAGCACCAGGGCGCGATGGCCGGGTCGCGGCTGGGCTGGGCGGTCTCGCTGACGATGGCGTTTGTCATCGGCGAATCGGTCGCCGGCTGGTTGGGGCACAGCGTCGCCCTGCTGTCTGATGCCGGTCACAATCTGGCCGATGCGCTGGCGCTGCTGTTTTCCTGGTACGCGCTCTGCTGCGCCCGGCGGCCTTCGACGGCGACGCGAACGTTCGGCTATCACCGCGTGGGAATCTTCGCGGCGCTGATCAACGCGGCGTCACTGGTCGTCATCGCCCTGCTGATCGTGTTCGAGGGCGTCCAACGGCTGCTCTTTCCCCCGGCGCACGTCCACGCCGGCCTGATGATCGGCGTTGCCGGGGCGGCGGTGCTGGTCAATCTCGTCATCGCCGGCTCATTGCACCGCCACGCCGAGAACGACCTCAACGTCCGCAGCGCCTACCTGCACATGATTGGCGACGCCGCCTCCGCGTGCGCCGTCATCGTCGCCGGCATCATCGTCGCCGTCACCGGCAATCCGATGGCCGATCCGATCGTCTCCTTCATCATCGCCGCCCTCATCATGTGGAGTTCCTGGGGAATCCTCAAGGAGAGCATCAACGTCCTTCTCGAGGCGACGCCCGCCGGGATGGACATGGCCGCCGTCGCGGGCGTGATCGCAGAAGTCGAAGGCGTGAGGGACGTGCACGACCTGCACGTCTGGACCGTCGGTCCCGGCGTGGTGGCGTGCAGTTGCCACGTCGTCGTCGCCGAGCAGACCATCAGCAGCGGCCAGCAGGTCCTCCGCGCCGTCGTCGCCGAGCTTCAGAGCCGTTTCGCCATCAACCACACCACCGTGCAGGTCGAAGTCGAAGGCTGCGAGCCCAATCACATGTACTGCACCATCCAGCGCAATGAAGACGCCCACGTCGGGCACCATCATTAGCAAGCCGCAAAATGCCCTCCAGCGCCTTAAAGCGCCTCGCCGCTGCCGTCTTGAGTACGGATGTCCCACATGTCACGCATTGCGAGGCCGTACCGGTCGATTTCCACGAAATCGCCCCCGTAAGTTACTATTCGCGGAGCCCTTACACCCAATGTCGCAAATGTCCCGAAATGTCCCACTTTTTGAGCGAAATGGGACATTTGTCATATCACTGCTGTAGCTTTGAAAGCGCACAATAGTCCAGAAGTCGCAAGCGGCTTGCAAGTCAAGCCGCACATCCTGTCGCTGGCCTGGTTCGGCACGTTCCTTATGCTCAAGGCGCGGCCAGGCCCTTCGAGCGGATCGGTCCGCGTATCCGGCGCGGCCAATTCAAGTCTGTCCATCGTATTCCTTAAGGCGCCTTCCGGTTCATCACCAATCGGAGACGTTGCAGCAACCGAATGAGTGAGATAATCCTTCAGCGCCTTCGGTGGTCACCCGAGTATCTTGGTAAGCATCTCCCCACGATGCTTTTCAGCAAACTTCGCGAGATTTCGCAGAGGTGATCGGAGCGGGTCGCGAACAGCCTTCCAGCGGATGAAGACCTTGCCGTGGTCGGTCTGGATCGATCCGCGGGAACGGATGTCTACGCTTTCACCAAAGGTAAACGGGCCGTTCGGTGTCCGGATCTTTTCGCGCATAATACATGAGTCCCTGCCGACGCGAAGTGAATATGGTACGCCGTTAATCATGCATCCCATACCAACAAATGTGTTACCCCGCTGGCCGTTGGAGTCCACTTCCTCCAGATAATATATCCGGCCCTCGCTCTCACCGCTGGTCTCCACCGCCTTGAGGAGGTTCTGGACGGCATCGAGGAAAGCCTCGTCAGAGACCTCGCGGGGCTTTCCAAAATCGTCTACCCCGAAAACAGTATCCGCGTCGGCCGCCAAGGTCCGTTGCAATGTCTTAATCCCTTCCGTTTCGGCATTAGTGAGCTGGATTTCGACGGCGTCAGATCCGCTAGACACTCGGAGATTCAGACCCATGATTACTCCCTATCCATCCTCGCCGATCACCCGCGGAACAAATCAAGGATGAGGATCCGCACCCGACGAGTCGAAATCACTCTTTCCCAGCCCCACCCCGTTCAGTGGACCTTTTGAGGAGAGGACCAGGGCTTTGGCATTTCCGCCGAGCCCGCAGCCCTGAACCAGAACATCCTTCGCCCGATCAAATGTAATCGCCGCCCCATCCGCCTCTCGCGCGTCCATGTCGATCCCCGTCAGTCGAAGCTGCTGCACGTCGTCGAAGACCAGGGCCGGCCGCTCGTCGGGATTCAGCAGATGAAGCTGGATGTCATCGAGCGTGAGGTTCCGCACGTGGCGGACGTAAAAGCCGTAGGCGGGGAGCGACGGGCCGAACATGCGGTTCTCTGGATAACCGCGAACATTTTCCGGAATCGTGCGGCTGGCCATCGTGGCGGTTCCGCCGCCGGGGCAGTTGAGGATGATGTGACTGAGCTTGACGTTCTCCACCTGCGCATCGGGAATTCCCGTGATCGAGTTGCTGATCGGGCTGTCGCTTCTGGCGGTGATGTTGCTGATGACGACGTTGCGCAGTGCCTGGTGTCCCGGATGGGCACGGGCGCCCAGACGAATGAAGATCGGCGTCTGCACACCGGTCATCGTGATGTTGGAGATGGCGATCCCGTCCATGACCCCGCCGTCCACCATCTCCAGCGAAAGGCCGGAAATCGTGTCTTTCCAGGTCCGCTGGCGGTGTACGCTTGCCGGGCGAATGGAGCAGTTCTGGATCGTGATGTCGCGGAACCCGCCGGTCGAGGCGGTGCCGAACTTGATTGCGTTGCAGTTGCTCGCCACCACGCAATTGCTCACCGTCACGTTCTGGCACGGCTCGGTGTCGTGGCTCTTGAGGCAGATCCCGTCATCGTCCGAATCGATTACGCAATCCGAGACGTTCACATCGGATGAATCGATGTCCAGCCCATCGTTGTTGAGGTTCGCGTGGCTGTAGACGCGCACGCCGCTGATCCGCACGCGCCGGCACCGGCGGTAAAACTGCACCCACATTCCCGAATCGCGCAGGGTCACATCGCTGACGCGGACATCGCGGCAATTGCGGAAGATGAGGATGAACGGCCGGAACGGGTCGTTGTCGCCGCGATCGTAATCCGGGCTGCCGCCGTTGCCGTTGATCGTGCCGTTTCCCGTGATCGCGATGTCGTCCGCGTCGTCGGCGCCGATGACGCAGAGCGGACGGGCAGGACTGGACCCGCGCGGGATCGGCAGCTTCGATTTCCGCGAAGGCGGCGGCGTCTGCCCGTCCAGATAGTCCATTAAATGTGGGCTCCCAAGAATCGTCGCCCCGGTCGCCAGATGCAGTTCGACGTGGCTCTTGAGCACCAGCGGCCCTGCCAGATAAGTGCCCGCTGGCACAAGCACGACTCCCCCGCCGTGCTCTGAGCACGCATCGATCGCCGCCTGAATGGCCTTCGTATCGGCGGTCGTCCCGTCTCCACGCGCTCCCAAGTCCCTGACGTTGAACGTCCCGCTTGCGTCGGCTGGCGAGGCTGAAGCCCGACCAACTGCTACTAGAAAAAGGACACCCAACATGGAAGGCGGAACGCGCTTCATATCCGTCGTATTCCGCCCACTCGGCGACGTTGCGTGGTCAACGTCGGCGCTGGCCGCCTCGCCGCCCTTCCCCGTTCATTGGACGGAGGCTTGCGACCAGCAGCAGGTCGACCACCTCGTAGACGCCGTCAGACCAGACCGCGAAAGTGCGCGCGCCTGGGGCGTATGCCAAGAGCTCGGAATGATTGACCCGGAATTTTCGTCCATCGGCGACGTGGATCTCAAAGGGAACAAATGGCTGGGCGCGATGAAAATTGCGTAGCTGCTCGGTCGTCATACTGAGAAATCCTATGGCCGACGCACAGAAGTTCCTATTCCGCCGCCGCGCCCGCCGGTTTCTTCTCGTCCTTCATGTTCGAGCTGTGGCCCGGGAAGATGTTGGCCGAGGGATCGAGGTAGTGCTTGGCGTAGTTGACGGCGATGCACGCCTCGCCGAAGCCGGTGGCGATGAGCTTGAGCTTGCCCGGCAGGGTGCAGATGTCCCCCGCCGCGAAAATGCCCGGCCGGCTGGTCTGCATCATCCCGTCCACCTTGATCGCGTTTCCCTCCAGCTCCAGCCCCCAAGTTTTAATGGGACCCAATGAATTGACGAAGCCGATGTTGACCAGCACGTCGTCGATTTCGAGCTTTTCCTCGGCTTTAGTACGATTGTCATAGATGACGGCATGCTCGAGCCGGCCGTTGCCGCCGATCGCTTTCAGCTCGAAGAAAGTTTTGATGCAGCAGGAGGTCTGCTTCATCTTGATCACGCTGTCCTCATGGGCGCGGAACTGGTCCCGGCGGTGAATCAGCGTCAAACACCCGGCGATGGGGGCCAGCATGTTGGCCCAGTCCACCGCGCTGTCCCCCCCGCCGACAATCAGCACCCGCCGGCCCTGGAACCGCGACAACTCCTTCACGAAATAATGCAGCCCCTTGCCTTCAAAGCCTTTGGCGTTGGACAGAGGCAGGGTCTTGGCCTGAAACGCCCCGACGCCCGCCGCGATCAGGATCGACCGCGCCTGATGCCGCGCGACCGGCGTCACCAGCGTAAAAACCCTGCTCGCTTCATCGAACAGGAGCTCGCGCACCTGCTCGCCCAAACACACGGCGGGGTTGTACTGGAGCGCCTGCTCGACCAGCCCCACCGCCAGGTCTTTGGAGAGCACCTTGGGAAACCCGCCGACGTCGTAGATGTATTTTTCGGGATAGAGCGTGGTGAGCTGCCCGCCGAGGATTTCCAGCGAGTCGAGGATCTTGATCGACATCTGCCGCAGCCCGGCGTAGAACGCCGCGAACAACCCGGTCGGCCCCCCGCCGATGATCGCGATATCCACCACTGCATCCCCATTGCCCGGCTGGTCAGAGGAAGTGCCCATGACGGGATTTTATGGATAGGGCGGTGGGACACAATGAATATCTGGGGATTGCCGATTTGCGATTGCCGATTGCCGAATGTAAATGCCTGTGAAACCGTTCAGCAAGCCTGACGTGTATCGAAAAATTGCTAAGTTTGGCCCGTTGTTGTCCTGAGTGTCGTAGACTATCACTGACCAAGATCCGCCGCTGTCTGGCTGTGATCCATGAGGAGATCTGCCATATGGTCGCCACTCGAAAACCTGCTGAAGTCTTCCTGCCAGGCGATTTCATTCGTAAAGAGCTGGAGGCCCGGCACTGGACGCAGAAGAATTTGGCGTCGGTGATCGGTCGCCCAGTTCAGGCTATAAACGAGATCATCAACGGTCGCAAGAGCATCACCGCAGAGACGGCAAGGCAGCTCGCGGCGGCATTTGGCACGTCGGCCGAACTATGGCTGAATCTGGAATCCGCTTACCAGCTTGCAATGGCCGACGACGCCGACCCGAGAATTGCCGAGCGAGCCGAGGAACTCACGCGCGCATGAAGCCGCCGGATGTTCCACGTGGAACACCCTACTCCGCCCCGCAGTTATCATTCCCGAAAATCGCCTCCGAATCCATAGAGCAAGCGGAACGAAGACGACACTGCAATCCAGAAGACCGCAGCGACGAAGTGCGCCAGTGCCGACATCTCTCTGGGAGGTCGCGGACCTGCATAATCAAGCGTCTCGGGAGCTTGGACGTCAGGAGTTGTCGGGTCGCGGTCTCGGCGGTCTCGCTGTTCCACGTGGAACACCCCTACTCCGCCTTCACTCCCAACCGGCCCAGCAACTCGTCAAACTGGTCGAGCGAGGCATAATGCAGGATGAGCCGGCCCTTCGATTTCTTTGCGGTGGCCCGGACCTGCACCCGCATTCCCAACTGCCGGCTGAGAGATTTCTCCAGATCCTGCAAATGCGCCGATGGGGCGGGCGCCTTTGCCGGCCCGGCGGGGGCGTCGGAACCCTGCACCAGGCGCTCCAGGTTCCGAACCGAAAGTTCCTGAGCCGCGACCAGATTCGCCAGACGTCCCTGCTCCAGAATGTCCGGCACGCCCGCAAGAACCTTGGCATGGCCAAGGCTCAGCCGCCCTTCCATCACCAGCTTCTGAACCGGCTCGGCGAGATCCAGAAGCCGCAGGTGATTGGCGACGCTGCTGCGGTCTTCGCCGAGCCGGCTGGCTAGTTCCGCCTGCGTCAGGCCGAGCTGGCTCATCAGGGCTCGATACGCCTGGGCCCGGTCGATCGGGTTCAGGTTCTCGCGCTGGATGTTTTCCACCAGGGCCATCTGCGCCTGTGTGAAGCCATCGACGTCGCGGATAATCGCCGGCAGGGTTGTAAGGTTGGCGACCTTGGCCGCCCGCCACCGACGTTCGCCGGCGATCAGCTCGTAGCGATCTCCCGAACGACGAACGATGATCGGCTGAATGAGCCCGGTCGACTTGAGGCTCGCCGCCAACTCCGCGATGCTCGTCTCGTTCATCTGCCGCCGAGGCTGATGCGGGTTGGGAATCACCGCGTCGATCGGGATTTCCAGCGGAGACGCGATGGTAGGGGGCTCAGCCGTCGCGACCGGTGGAATGCCTACTGGCTCCGCGCCGACGGGAATCTCCGCCTCCACTGGCAAGTCCGACATCGAGATCAGACTACTCAACCCCCGCCCAAGACGCGATTTGGTCTTCATCAGCTTCGACATGCAGGAATCCTTTCCGAGATATTTGAACGTTCCACGTGGAACGCAGGAATCAAATCATAATTAGGCACGCTATGGATGCAAATGCTTCGGGCATATCAATGTCATTTTATTGCTCAAACAGAGACCCGGGTGGAGGGTAAGATCTGGGAGTGCGTCGTCTGTTCACCATTGCGTGCGGACTGGCTCTGCTCGTCGCCGTGCCACTCGCGACGGCCATCGTGTGGGGCGGCGTCGCCGAGACGAATTGCGTGTGGGCTCGATGGGGATCCTTTTGGCTGGTGAAGGTCAACCAAGGCGCACTGGTCATGACGCGCATCGATGAGTGGCCGCGCAACGAACCGCTGAGGCGGATCGGACCCCGTCCGCTCGAGCCCGGTCCCATAATTTTTATGAGCCGCCACAATTCGCGATATCATTTCTGGTTCGGCCAGTTGTCGACAGTTGCTCCCGTCAGCGTCTCCGTCTATGAGCCTCGTTTGGGCGAGCGTTTTGACACGTGGCGGCTTCCATCGCCCCGAGTGCGGGACGCCGATCCCATCGGTATTGGCTTGACTCCACCAGTTCGCCAATCATTCGCGTCTGGACCGCGCGCAACGCACCGATATAATCGCCCCTCCCGATTCCGAGATGGAGAAGTGACCGATGCCCTACACGCTTGCCCCGGCGACCGACGACATGCTGCCGCCGGACCAATTCAACTCCGATGGCGAAAACCGCTGGACCCTCAATTTTGGTCCGCAACATCCTGCAACGCATACCACGCTGAGGCTGGTGCTGGAGTTGGACGGTGAGCGGATCGTCAAAGCCACGCCGCACATCGGCTACCTGCACAGCGGCTTCGAAAAGCTCGGCGAGCACCTCAACTACAACCAGTACGTCACCATCGTCGACCGCATGGACTACTCGGCGCCGATCTACAACGAATTGGCCTGGCACCTGGCGACCGAGAAGCTGATGGGGATCGACCTGACGCCGCGGTGCAAGGCGCTGCGGACGATCGCCGGGGAGCTGGGGCGGATTCAGTCGCACCTCCTGTGCATCGGGGCGGCGGGGCTCGACCTGGGCGCATTCACCGCGTTTCTCTACGGCTTCAACGAACGCGAAGTCATTTACGACATCGTCGAGTACATGTCCGGCCAGCGCTTCCACACGAGCTGGACGCGGGTAGGGGGGCTCAACATGGACCTGCCCGATGAAGATGTCTTCAAGCGAATGGTGAAAAGCTTCATCGACGACAAGATGCCCAAGGCTGCGGACGACGTGGAGCGGCTGCTTACCAAGAACCGCATCTTCGTCGACCGCACGCAGGATGTCGGCACGCTGACGCGCGAGGAGGCGATCGCCTGGAGCCTGAGCGGGCCGATGGCCCGGGCATCGGGAGTCAAGCGCGACATCCGCAAGGACGAGCCGTATCTCTGTTTCAAGGACAACTGGGATGGGAAGGGCACGCCCGCCGTGAATTTCAAAGTCCCGGTCATGACGACCGGCGACGTCTATGCGCGCTATCTTGTGCGATTGGAGGAAGTGCGACAAAGTCTGCACATCATCCGCCAGCTCATCGACAACATTCCGCCGGGGCCGGTTGACGTGAGCCCCGAGGGCAAGGAAGTGCTCCCGCCCAAGGACGAGGTCTACAGCAGCATCGAGGGCCTGATCCAGCATTTCGAGCTGGTCATGACCAACCGCGGGTTCGAGGCCCCCAAGGGCGAAGTGTACGGCTGCATCGAATCCGCCAGCGGCGAATTGGGCTACTACATCGTCTCCGACTGCGGCAACGTCCCCTGGCGCGCCCGCACCCGCCCCAACAGCTTCATCAACTACCAGGTCTTCCCCAAAATGATGGAAGGCCACATGATCAGCGACGTGGTCGCAGTGCTGGGAAGCATCAACATCATTGCTGCGGAACTGGACCGGTAGTAGGCTGGAGGCGTTCTCAACAAGGATTGCCGATGACCGTTGTCGCACAACGTCCGATAACCGCGACCCAACTCGGGTTAGCCGGCATCGCAAAGCCGCAAGGGAGGGCCATGTACGCGATCGCGTTCGACATGGATATCGAATCACTGCGCTCGCAGTATGGCGATCCATACAACAACGCTTACACCGAGATCCGGCGAATCCTCCAGGAACACGGCTTCAAGTGGCAGCAGGGGAGCGTCTACTTCGGCGGCGACGAGATCAACGCGGTGACCTGTGTGCTTGCCGCCCAGGACCTGGCGCGCCGGCTGCCGTGGTTTTCCGCAAGTATCCGTGATATCCGGATGCTTCGCATCGAGGAGCTCAACGACCTGATGCCCGCCGTGCAGCAGGCGATCGACCGCAAATGACCGCGTCTTTTATTCAGGATTCAGCACTCAGAATTCAGCATTAACTCTCATGGCCTGGATCACCGAAAATCGTCGAACCGCAACCATCGAGCGTCGCGCGGAGCCTTACCTCACCGAATCGCTCAAGACGTCGTTGGCGGCCAAGTATTTCCCGCGCTATCCGAACAAGCGGGCGGTGCTGCTGCCGGCCTTGCACGCGATTCAGCACGAGTACAACTGGATTCCGGCGCAAGCGATGGAAGAGATCGCGGCGTTCCTGGAGATGACGCCGGCCGAGGTGCTGGACACGGCCACCTTCTACGAGGAATACTGGCTCAAACCCAAGGGCAAGTACCTGATTCAGGTTTGCCGGTCGCTCTCGTGCGAGGTGTGCGGGTCGAATGATCTGACCGCAAGCCTGAAAGAAAAGTTCGGGCTCGAGCTGGGCGAGACGACGCCGGATGGACGGTTCACGCTGATCGAGCTGGAGTGCCTGGGCGCCTGCGGCACGGCGCCGGTTGCGCTGGTGAATGAAATCCTCCACGAGGAGCTGACGCCCGAGAAGCTCCAGAAGATTATCGATCAGCTCCCCAAAGAACCGCACGATTACAAGGACGAGTTCATCACGTGGGAAGAGCACTGATTATTGTCACGGGTCACTTGTCATTGGTCATTTGTGATTGCAGACGCTGAGGTTGTCGCACAAGTGACAAATGACCAGTGACAAGTGACGGCCTGATGAGCAACCCTGCGAACGAAGAACGAGCGATCGTGAAACGGCGAGTCGTTCCGCTGCTGATCGGCCTGGCCGTGCTGCTGACTGCGGGCACGGTGTCTGTGACAATCTGGCTGAGCCATCGGGTCTATCACCTGGCGACGGTGCAGGCCGGCGTGCTGTACCGCGACGGGGCGAAATCGGAATCGCAGCTCGCGGCGGCATTGGACGATGTTCATCCGCGCACCGTGGTCGCCTTGGTTGATTCGGCGGAGCAGTCAGATCCGAGCAAGCCGCAGTTCGCCCAGGAATCGAAGCTGTGCGATGTCCGCGGAGTGAAGCTCCGGCGGATCGAAGTGAAGCTCGGCGGATGGCCCAGCAGTGATAACATCCGCGAATTTCTGGCGATCGTGAATGACAAACAGAACCAGCCGGTGCTGGTTCACTGTGCCCAGGGCGTGCGGCGCACGGCTTTTTTCGTCGCCGCCTATCAGGAATCGGTGCTCGGATACGATAAAAGCAAAGCAAAGGATGCGATCCTGACGTTCGGCCACAGCGACAGCACGATCAATGACATCCGCCGGTTCATCGATGGATATGATCCGCAGACGCAAACGGTGCCGCCGGATTTGGCTCAAACCAACTGAGGCGTCACTGGTCATTTGTCACTTGTCACTGTGAAGGCAGATGACAAGTGACAAGTGACAAGTGACGAATGACAAGTGCCCAATAAACTAACCATCCAGCTTCCCAAGCCCGTCCCGGCCAGCGACAACTGCCTGCCGCACGCGGCGATGTCGCTGGGTTCCGTTCGCGGCGTCGGTACCCGGCCCGCGCCGGCGCTCGTCTCGCGGCTCGTCATCCAGGAACAGTTGGGAAGCTGGGTCCTTTATCGATTGGACGATCAGGGCGGGTTCGTCGGCGACACCTGGCACCCGACCCGCCAGGACGCGATCGACGAAGTCCGGCGAGAGTTTGGTGTCGAAGTATGAGCGAGCCGCTTCCGGGCAAAGGGCTTTTCGGCTGGCTTGGCCGCCAGGTCGGCCATATCAAAAAAGCCATCCAAACCGACCCCGCCGGCCCGAAAGTCACTTATCGGAACCAGAAAGTCGAAGAAGCCGAGCACCCGGAGCAGCCGGGCGTGAAATTGCGACGCACGACAATTGATGAGGTGATTGTGCAGAAGCAATTGCCGACGAAGGATGAAATCGGCAAGGGCAACGGGACACGTGAAACGTGACAAACGCCTGCATCTATCACGTTTCACGTCTTCACGTTTCACTTGCCTTTCCGCCTGAATGACCTAAAAAGAGCACCACCATGGCTTTCCCCGAACCCGTCCTGACCAAACGCATCCCCCTCGATCCCGACAAGCGTCACTCGGTCTGGTACGACGAGTACGTTGCGACCGGCGGCTACGCGGCGCTCAAGCGCGCCATGGACATGAAGGCCGAGGACATCATCAAGATCGTCACCGACTCGGGGCTGCGCGGCCGCGGCGGGGCGGGATTCTCGGCGGGGCAGAAGTGGTCCTTCATCCCCAAGGAAAAAAAAGGGCCGCACTACCTGGCCGTCAACGCCGATGAATCGGAGCCCGGCACGTTCAAGGACCGCTACCTGATCGATTACGATCCGCACCAGATGCTCGAAGGGATCGCCATCGCCGCCAAGGCGACCCAGTGCGACATCGCCTACATCTACATCCGCGGCGAATATCACCGCCAGGCCAAGGTGCTCGAACGCGCCATCAAGGAAGCCTACGACCAGAAAATCTTCGGCCCGCAGGGCGTGTTCGGCGCGAACTACAAGCTCGAATGTTACGTGCACCGCGGCGCCGGCGCTTACATCTGCGGCGAAGAGACAGGGTTGCTCGAAAGCCTGGAAGGCAAACGCGGCTGGCCGCGAAACAAGCCGCCGTTTCCGGCGATCAGCGGAGCGTTCGCCCGGCCGACGGTCATCAACAACGTCGAGACGCTCTGCTGCGTCCCCTGGATCATCGGCCGCGACGACGGCCCGTCGTGGTTCAAAACCATGGGGACCAAATCATCTCCCGGCCCCAAGCTCTACGGCATGAGCGGCCACGTCAACACGCCGGGCGTCTACGAGGACGAGCTGGGCATCACCCTCGACTACGCCATCAACAAACTCTCCGGCGGCATGAAGGGCGGGGCCCACAAGGGCACGATCTGCGGCGGCATCTCCATGGGCGTGCTCGGCCCCGATCAGCTCGACATCAAGCTCGATTTTGACGACGTTCGTTTCCGCGGCGGGTGCCTGGGCCTGGGCACGGCCGGCATGATCGTCATGAACGAGCACACCGATATGGTCGCGGCCCTGCGCAACTGCGTGCGGTTTTATTCCCACGAGAGCTGCGGCCAGTGCACGCCGTGCCGCGAGGGCTCGGCGTGGATGCTCAAGATTCTCAACCGCATCATGGACGGCATGGGCCGCCGCCGCGATCTCGACCTGCTGATGGAACTGGAAAAGACCCAGGGCATCATGCCCGGCACCACCATCTGCGGCCTGGCCGACGGCACCGCCTGGGCAACCCGCACGTTCATCAACAAATACTACGACGAGTTCGCGGCGCGGTGTCCGGAAGAGCCGGTGGTGCCCGTCACGATCAACCGCGGAAGAAAGCACCCGGCGGTGCCGATGGGGTCGAATACGAGATAGCATGAAAGTGGCCGCCTCATATGGATGCCGCCGACACGGACAAAATCGCAAAAGTCGTTGGAGCAATCGATCAGCTTTCGGCCGGGATTGAAAGCTTAAAAGCGCTCGGCGTCATACGCTCACGAAAGGCGTTTGCCGATTTCGCAGAATGGGTGGTTGCGCAAATCTTTGGTGGGGAGTTGGCACCGTGCAAGGTTCAGCCAGGATGGGATGTGCTCGCTCACGGAGAGCGGCTCCAAGTTCGGAGCCACTCGAAGGCGGCTGACAACCCGAACCGTTGGAGCACGGTCAAGGGTGGAGATTTTGATTCCGTGGTGATCGTCGTTCTGAACGAATCGCTTCGCGTGACAGAATTATACAAGGTCCCCGCAGGCAAATTATTATCGGTCCAGTTCATCCCAGGTCGGTTACGGTGGGATGATTTGGCCGGATTCCCCGCATCAGCGGTACATGCTGCTTTCCCACATATAAAGATTCTGCCGGCATCTTCGGCAGCGCCAGCTCAGCCGTCCGTTTCTCCACATGCGCGGGTCCGCGCGCGAAATCTTCGCAGTTCAGAATTCGGACACCTTGTTGAGTTCTCTCGTCATCGCCGCTCTTTTCGTTCGAGCACGAAGTCACCACGAGAAGTTTCATGACATAAGCTTACCAAAGGTGCTCAAATGGGATACCACGGGCTTCGAGTCGCCCGCAACTTTCGCGGTTTACGGGAGAATGCCGCTGTCAGACGTGCTGAGGAAGCTTTGAAGGGAACCGCGTTTTCAGCTTTTCGACCGACTCATCCTGCCGTCGTATCTGATCGAGTATTTCCTCGCGATGTCCCAGAAGTAAGCAAGGGGGGCGTACACGTCGGCCATCGTCAGCTGCGGGAAGCTGCTTACGATTTCGTCCGGGCTTTTCCCCTGAAGCTCGTGCCACTGATAAATGTCCTGGACGCGAATGCGCGTCCCGGCAATACAGGGCTTTCCGCCGAGCACGTCGGGGTGCAGGCGATGTGAATTTTGTCCGTGCCGGCCGTTGTTTGAGGCCATGGCTGCATTATATGAACCGGATGCAATGTTCGCACGGCCAGGCGTATACTGCTTTGGATGATCCCACTAATCGATCAGCAGTTGGATGCGATTCGCGCGGCGTGCCGTCGGCATGGCGTGGCGAAGCTCGCCGTGTTCGGCTCTGCCCTCGAACCCAAAGCATTCGACCTGGGCCGGAGCGACATCGATTTCATCGTTTCGTTCCGGCGGGGCAGGGAATTGGGTCCGTGGCTGGCGGAATACTCCGATCTGCGGACCGAGTTCGGAGACCTGCTCGGGCGGCCAATCGACTTGGTGATGGAAGGGCCGTCACACGACCTCGTGTTCAATGGCCACTCACCCCGGGTAATCTATGCAGACCCGACGGCGCAAGTTGCCTGATGACTCGTCATTGGCGCATTCCTGTCGCTGAGGGCGACGATTCTCGCCATCCCTGCGCTGCTCAATAGAATGCCGCCCTGTGCTGAGCGTAGGCGATCTATCTTCAATCGCGCGGGCGCGCCTGGATGACGCGAAGGGATTGTTATCTCTGGGCCGTTACGACGGCGCTGCTTATCTCTGTGGCTATGCCGTCGAGATGGCGTTGAAGGCGCGAATCGTCAAAACGCTAAAGTGGACCGACGGTTTCCCCGAGGGGGCCGGCGATTTCGGGGGATTGCAGAGCTTTAAGACGCACAACCTGGCGATGCTGCTTCACTTGAGCGGCTGGAAGGCTAAAATCAGAACGAAATTCGCGGTTGAATGGTCAAACGTGAGTCAATGGGATCCTGAATCCCGATATCAACGCCCCGGCGCGGTCACGCCGGTTCAAGTTCGCTCAATGATCGAAAGTTCAAATAGGCTCCTCAAGGCACTCCTATGACCCCCCCGTCTGACAAGTTTACCGATAAGCTGCGAGACATCGCGGAGGAAATCGCGGAGGAGAAGCCTGAGCTGCATTTCCTTGGACTCGTGCATCGCACTGAAGGACCGCCAGGCGATTGGGACCTGCTGGTATCCTCGGATCAGATCGAGCCATGGAGCATCGATTCGATTAAATACGTCGTCGCACATCTGAGACGACGACTTAGCGCCGCGGAGATGACGAGGATCGCGACGGTCGTCGCGCTGCCAGCCGATAATGCTCTACTGACTCATTTAAGCCAAGGCGGAGAAGCTTACGGTCTGCATCCGATGGACCAAATCGACCGGGCAGTGGTCATCTGGCCGTCGAAACACGCCAGTCCGCCTGCGAGGACGGGTTAGTCGATTTGCAAACCCGTCAATACATTGCCCCGATTTGTCAGTTGTCCGGAATATTCCACAGCGTATACCAAATCACCGGATGCAACAGCGGCAATCCCTCGGCTGACCGCATCTCCAACATGTGCAGCTCGTGAATGTGCCCCGGCACGAGGCCATCGACCGTCAAATGCACGCGCGTTCCGTCTTCGCTCACGACCGCTTGCGTGATCGTTGCGGTAGTCTGATCGACTTCCGGACTTCCATACTGTTCGCGGTAGATGTAGGTCCACGTCGGCAGGCGATAATTTTTTGGATCCGATGCAATTGTCTTGTCGACGGCCTGCGTGAAATTCAGGTCGAAGCCGTCGTGGGCGATGTGTATGTCGTGGACCTCGAAGGGGACTTTGCCGGTCCAGACGACGCGTTCGAGGGCGAATTCCTTGCCGCCGACGGATCCCCAGCCACGGCTGGTGCCGCCGACGAAGATTGAGCCGTTGGGGGCCTGAAGCGCGGGCACGTTGCCCGATGAGAAGCCCGAGCGGAACCGGGTGACCCAGCCCTGGTAGTAGCCTTTGATTTTTTCGATGCCGAGGCGATTGAGGTTGCTGTGGTGCTGGTCGGCGTTGAAGAACTGGCCGTCGAAGGGGCCGAATTTACCGTTGCTGTTGTTGAAGACGATTCCGCTGCCGGATTGGCCGACTTTTTCGTAGGGCTGGATGACGGCAGGGGGGTTGTACTGCGGGATTTTCTGCGCTTCGATCCAGATGCGGCTGCCGGACTCGGGATCGAGCGGCCGCGGGTGCATGTTGGGGGCGAGGTCGTACCACTTGTTGCCGATCGGGTGGCCCATGAACTTGCCGGGCTCGAGGTAGTTGAAATTGTCGCCTCCCTGCCACGGGCCCTGGTTGTCGTCGTAGAAGACTTCGCCTTTGTCGTTGAATCCAATTCCGCCCGGCGAACGGATGCCGGAGCAGGTGGGGAGGATCGTGCCGTCGGGCCGGACGCGCAGGCACCAGCCGCGGAAGCGGGCGTCGCTGGTGAACGAGCCGGTGAGCGTGAGCAGGACCCATAGATTCCCATCCTTATCGAACTTGCTCATCCACGGGTATTCGTGGTAGTCGCCGCTGATGCCCCAGTCGTCGCAGAAGGTCTCGTAGACGTTGGCGTGGCCGCGGCCATCCGTGTCTTTCAGGCGGGTGATTTCGCCGCGTTGGATCGCGTAGAGGTAGCCGTCGCTTTTGTTGTAGGCCAGGCCCATCACCTCGTGCATGCCGGTGGCCCATTTGACAAAGCGAATGCGCTTCACGTTGGGGGCCAATGGATTTTCGACGAAGTAGATATCGCCGCGACGGGTGGAGACGGCGAGCTTGCCGTCGGGCATCCACTCCATGCCGCCGCATTCGAGGATCACGTCGGCGGGGATGGGGATTTGGATGATCTTGTAGTAGTCGTCCTCGGTGGGGCGGGGCTGGTCCGCTGCATGCAATGCCGGGGAGAGGAAGGCCATCACCAACGCGAGGGCGAACTGCTTGCCCCGTGACACGGGTTTGTAACCCGTGCTGGCGACTTTCATGTCGAGTGAACCCCGCCAAGTACGGCTTTCTAGGGGGAACGCCGTCAGCACGGGTTGAAAACCCGTGTCACGAGAAACCTGCCAGGCACTTACCATGACATCTCCACATCGAAAGAGGTGTTGCCGTTAGTGAGTTGAACCGGGACGACGAGCTGCTTCTGGCCGTTCTCGTCGCGCACGAGTGGTTGAATCTTCTGGGTTGACTTGAGCAGGATCGTCAGCTTTCCGTTATCGACAGACCAGACGCCCGGCGACTTTTCCTCGAGCTTGTCGCCGGCGGCGACCATGAAATACAGGTCCTTCACCGGCCCTTTGGAAGTGAGGCTGAATCGCCGCGTGAGGTTCGATTTTGTCGCCAATTGGATCGGCACCGGCTGTTCATAAATGTCGACATCCTTGAGAACGTAATGGAACGTCGGCCGTTCCTGCTTGTCGAGCGTGTAGCCTTTGAAGCGGCCGCCGACGTTGCGGTACTTCTCGTTGGCCGGCGGCGCGCTGGGCTCGACGATTTGCGGCCACGGCGCGTTGGGACTGTCGAGAATTGCGAAGGAGGGCCCCGGCGGCATGTCGATCACGTCGGCGCCGAGCGGCCCGTTCCACGTTCCGCCGCGGCCTTCCCACATTCCCGCGGCGTCGAAGAACTTCCCGCGCCAGGCCTCGGCCATGCGAACGCCATCCGCGTCGAACGCAACGTGCACCATCTCGGGAAATCCGACCAGAATCGATCGCGGTCCCACGCCCGCCATGAACGTGCGGTGCACGATCGGTGCGTCGGCGGGAATCAATTCATAACCAGCGGTGGGAATCAAACCCGCCGGCAAAGCCATCAACCGCCCCAGCGAAAAATAAGTCCAGATCGCGGCGACCTGACCATCCTGCGTTCCCCCGGCAATGTCCTTGTACGCCGCCTCGTGGCCCGGCCAGAACTGCGGCATCCGCGTGCCGGGCACCAGGGGAGCGGGGTTGTCGAGCCATCGCGTGAACCAGCCGAACTTGATCCGATCGTGAATCGTTCCCAGGTCCGGCCCCGGCATGCCCAGCGATTTCTGCCCGTTCATGCCGTGGCAGTTCACGCAGCCCAGCCCGCGGACGCCGACGAGCTGGCGGCCGTCTTTCACCGCCTGCTCGCTGAAGGCCGGCAGCGGCGGCTCCTTGATCGCATCGGCCGTCTGGAATGACTCGACGATGCCGCCCAGCGCCTGTTTGCCCCACGTCGGCATGCGCGTCGCCAACACCGGCCGGACGTGCAGCTTGCCCTCGAAGATGATTTGCTCCATCGCCTGCGGGAGCAGTTTCATGCCGACGAAGTTGAGCCGCGGGGGGATTCGGCCCTCGTCGCCCATGTCGAAGTTGCTGGTCATCACGAACTGATCGCTTCGATCGGCCGGCGGGCCACCAATGTTGTCCCGATTGTGACACGCGAAGCAGTTCATCGCCGCCATCGTGTGGATCACCTGGTCTGATGGCGAAAAGGGCTTGCCGAGGTTTTCCTGGTCCCTGATCGCGGCTTTGAGCACCTGCCGCTGATCGTCGCTCAGGTCGTAGCCGGGCATCTGCCTGGCGACGTGCGTCCCCAGGCAACCCTCGTCGTTATCGACATTCAGATCGGCCAGAGGCTTGTGCGGGCGGAACGGCTGCTGGCCAGGAATCGCGTGACACGACGCGCAGCCGATCATGGAAAACATTCGCGCGCCCATCTCGACCTTTTGCGGGTCGAGCGTGAATGGCTCATTGTCGATTGGAATCATCGGCGTGCCGGCGGTGCGGAAAAGGGCATCATGCGGAATCGGCTGGCGTTTGAAATCAGATCCGGCCCAATCGACTTTCAGCACGGCATCGCCGCCGCGTTGAAAATAGGTGACGGTGATCGAGTGCTCGCCGGCCTTGAGCGTGGCATGGCCCGATTTTTCCGCTTCGCTGTGATCGCTGTCATTGTTCACGATCGACCGCGCGTCGATGTAAAGCCGCGAACCGTCGTCGCTGGTGGTCCAGAAGGTGTACTCGCCGTCGGCGGGGACGAATAGCGTTGCCGTCAGGCGCAGCGCGAACTCCTCGCCGCGCCGGTTGGGAATATCGAGCGAGAAATGATCCAGGTGCCCTGTGGCTTTGGGTTTGAGTCGCGTGAAACTCCGCAGCGCGGCATTGCGGACGTGCTCCTCGAAGTATTCGTATTTGACCCCATGTACTTTGAACGGCGCAGCGCCCGCCAGTGCCGGGTTGTGCATCTGCTCGCGAAGAAGATACACGGCAATCGCCCGCGCCTCATCGTCACTCAGGCCCAGACTGGGCATTCGACTGCCCGGCCGAACCGCCAGCGGATTGAGGAGAAACGCCTCGAGCTGATCTACCGTCGTCTTGCGCGACAAATCGGGAAGCGGCGCGGACGGAACTTTGGCCGGCTCGCCCTTCTCGGGCGCGTGGCAGGCGACGCACCCGACCGTGTGATAGAGCCTGCGGCCGTCCTCGACGAGGGTTCCGCCCCCCTCTTCCTCGGCCGGCTTCATCGGCCCGCCCAGCGACACCAGATACTGAACCAGGAAATCCACCGCCCCATCCCGCGAATGCGGATCCGAGGCGTGAAACAGGTCCGGCATCGTCGCACCCGGTTTCACGTCGTGCGGATGCGCCAGATAGCTTCGTAAGAATGGCGCCGTGGCCCGTGCGCCGATGTTGCTCAAATCCGGCGCCCCCTTGTTGAGGATTCTCTTTGCCTGCGGCGCCGCGTGGCATTGCGTGCAGTTGAGTTCTCCCAGCAGGACCTGGCCGAGCTGTGCCGGCGACGCCTTCCCCTCGTCCTTCAAGCGGTTGTACCCCGGCACGACCGGCGGCTGCGCCGCCATGACCGACGTGACCGACACCAAAACTGCCGCCGCCGCACCAGCGGCGTAACCCATCAACCATTTCAGCATCGAATGGCTCCTGATCCCGCGAATGCAAATCTCCCGTCCTGCACCCGACATCAATAGAACAGATCGACAACGACTGTTGAAGGGGACCGATTGGAAAGACCTGTCGCCGCGAACGCTTCTCGCCTTACCACGACCATCAAATCCAAATTTCTCGCTCTGATGATTGTCACCGGTTAGCATCTGGGGCCTATGGGGATTTACGAACGCGACTACTACCGCAGGTCGCTGCCGAAGGCGGGATTTGGACACTTCAGCGCCTGGTCGGTGACGACGTGGCTGATTGTCATCAACGTCGCCGTCTTCTTTGCCGACGGCATACTTCATCGCGCCGATGCGCCCAGCACATTTGACCCGGAAACGTTCGATAGCCGCGTCTCGATGACCCAATGGGAGATCGCGCTCATGGGGCCGCTGGAGCGGTGGGGATATCTCTCGATCGACAAGGCGCTTCGCCACGGCCAGGTCTGGCGGTTCATTACATTCCAGTTTCTGCACGCTTCGTCCTGGCATCTGATCGTGAACATGCTGGGGCTGTATTTCTTCGGGCCGATCGTCGAAGCGCAGTTCGGCGCCCGGAGATATCTGGGGTTCTATCTGTCTTGCGGATTGGCGGGGGCGGTGACTTTTGTCGTGCTGGCCCTGACTCGCGTTCTGAACACCGACGCCGCGACGCCGCTGGTGGGCGCCTCGGCGGGCATTTTTGGGCTGCTCGTCGCCGCCGCGATGATCGCGCCGGACGTCCAATTGTTCTACTACCTGATTCCGGTCACCATCCGCATGGTGGCGATCTTCGGCATGCTGATGGCCGCCTACTCCGTCTTTGCATTCAACCAGTTCAACGCCGGGGGCGAGGCCGCACACCTGGGCGGCGGTGTCCTGGGATTCCTGCTGATCAAGAATCAGCACTGGCTGAACCCCTTTGTTTCGCCGCGCAGAGAAATGGCCGCCGTCGGCGCCGCGCGCCGGCGCCGGCGAAATCGCGGGTATCAGAAGGATTGGAGCAAGGACTTCAACCGGTGAATCAGCGGGCCGGCCCGTGACACGGGTTTGTAACCCGAGCTGGCGAGCTTCCCATCGAAGGAACTCTGGCGAGCAGGTTTGTTCCACCAGCACATCGCCAGTCCGGGTTGAAAATCCGTGTCACGATAGCGACCGCCAGTTGCCGTCAAAACAAACCTTGAAATCGAGTTATTAGCGACCGCTGTCAGCCTTGCTCAGAAGTTGGGCGTCCAGCCAATCCGTGGCCGTTTGTAGGTCGACGTCAATCTTGGGCCACCCGTGCCCCAGCCCCGGCTTGACGATCAGTTTCACCGGCGAGTTCACTTCTTCACATTTGGCGACAAATGATTTGGCCTGCTGAATCGGCACGAGCTTGTCGGCGTCCCCGTGAATGATCAGGATCGGCGGCATTCCCGCGTGCACAAAATAAATCGGCGAGATCTGTTTCCCCAGCTTCTGACGGCCTTCCGCAGTGTCCGCCTCAGGCCCAAAGGCAGGCTTGAACGCCTTGAGCACGCCCACGCCGACGGCGTCTTCGCCGGGTTCTCCATAGTTAAGGAAATCCGTCGGCGGAAAGAATGCCACCGCCGCTTGCACGGCGCTGCTCTCGGCATCGACGGGGTCCTTCGACTTGGCCGGCCCGGGGCCGCCCTGCGTCGCCATCGTCAGCGTCAGATGCCCGCCGGCACTGGCGCCCATGAGTCCCAGATCACCCGGATCGACCTCGAACTTTTTGGCATTGTGGCGGATGAAGCGCACGGCGCGATGAATGTCCGGCACGATTTCCGTGATGGTGAATTTCGGCTGCGACCCGTGCACGACCGCGAACACGGTGTAGCCGTGCCCGAGCATCGGTGCGTACATGGCGCCGTTGATTGCTTCATGGCCCGAAAACCATCCTCCGCTGACGATGAAGATGACGCCCTTGCCATTGACGTGCGCCGGGCGAAAGACGTCCAGCGTGAGCGCCGTCCCGAATTTTCGGCCATAAATGACGTCCTCGGTCCGCTGATATTCCGGCGCCTCCGCCGCCGCTGCGACCGACGCGAACAGGAGCAAGAGACACGCAAAAGCTTTTCCCTGTCTTCTCATGGCTGCCTCTGAGTTTCTTTCTGACCCCGCCTCTCATACACGCCGGCGTCGGCTTCGTGGCCGCCAAGCCGTGCCGTGCGCCCGGCGACAAGAAAGTCCAGTCGTATCGGTCGGGCAAACTCGCACCATTTTCCAATGCCTAGGACCGGCACAACTTAACCCAGCGGCAAAAACTTATTCGATTCTGGCCGTCAAATATTCTTCAGGCCAGCGCCCAAAGAATCGATTCTCAAACTGCCTTGGTTGGGAAAAGAAGCGTCGGCAAACCGTGGTTCCTCGAAGAAAGGCGGTTCCGATGCACACGCCTGCGATGCAATTGAACGGTCAGGTCCCTCCGCGCGTCCCCGTGCGAAAGACGTTATCACAACCCGATCCCGAGCGGAATTACCAGCCCCCGTGCCGCCGTCTGCGGCTGACGTCCGAACAGCGGGCGTCGCGAAGACACGAACAATTCGAGCGATTGCGCGCCGCGTGATTCCATCACGCGGCTTTCAAAAACCTGCGACTCACCGCCGCCACAGCATCCTCCGACGGGCCGAAGATACGGGTCACTCCGCCCCGTATCTTCGCCCGTTTTTGTGGTAGAATGGCGGGGCACATCAGAAGGAGGCCGCAATATGGCCCGTTGGTTACAGGTGGGGGACCGCAAGATCAATATGGAGCTTGTCTGCTCCATGGAGAAGGTCGGCGAGGTGGTCAAGGTCGTCTTCTCCGGACTCTCCGAAGAGCAGCTCAAGCAGCACACCGAGTTCAAGGGCGAGGAAGCCAAGCGGATCTGGAACGCCGCCCGGGATGACACGCGGATTCAGTGAGCTACGTTGGCAAGCAAGCCATCGAGCTGCTCTACCCACTCTCCCTTGGGGAGAGGGCCGGGGGTGAAGGGCCGAAGCGAGGCGCCTCCGATTCCCCTCACCCCACCCCGATTGCGTGGTCGGAGATTGCACGCCCGCGCCATTGCGATTCAAAACGGGTATAACACCTCGATCTGATGGATCAGGGTGATCGCGCAATTGCATGACGACGCTGGCGCCAGATACGACGCACGAGGTGATGGCGATCGCCGCCGAGCTACCGGACCGGCTGTGGCGGCGCGCGATGGCCAGTGGCCGCGTCGCGGCAGGGGGTGGCGTGCTCGGTCTGATCCTCCTGCTTTGTCTCCCCACGCTGTACTGGACCACGAATCCCGATAGCAGATTTTATTACGACCAGCAGAACGCGGATGCGGCCCTCAAGTCGCCGGCCGCTCGTCCGCTCGACCGCCTATTCGGCACCGACGCCCTGGGCCGCGGGCTCTTAGGTCGGTGCCTTCTGGGCGGGGTCATCAGCCTCGGCATCGGCATCGGCTCGGCGGCCATCTCCGTCGCCCTGGGAGTCGGTGTCGGATTGCTCGCGGGCTACCGCGGCGGATGGACCGACGCCCTCCTCATGCGCAGCGTCGATGTCCTCTATGGCCTGCCATATATCCTTCTCGTCATCCTGTTCAAAATCGCCCTGGAATCCCCGCTGGTGAAAGTCGCCGAGCACCTCCAGTGGGGCCAGACGCACTGGTTCTCGGCGACGATGGCCGCGAACCTGGTCGTCCTGTTCCTGGCGATCGGGCTGGTAAGCTGGCTGACCATGGCCCGCGTCGTTCGCGGCCAGGTACTGTCGCTGCGGGCGCAGCCGTTCATCGAAGCCTGCAAGGCGACCGGATTGCGCGAATGGCGGATCTTCACCCGCCACCTGCTGCCCAACCTGGTCGGCCCGGTGACGGTGTATGCGACGCTGACCGTGCCGGTGGCAATCCTGGAAGAATCGTTTTTGAGCTTCCTGGGCATCGGCATCCAGGCCCCGCTGCCGACCTGGGGCTCGCTGGCCAGCGAAGGGTTGAGCAAGGCGCTCAACCCCATCAATAGCCGGTGGTGGCTGCTGGTGATCCCGTGCATTTTTCTGGCGGTGACGCTGTTGGCTTTGAATTTCGTCGGCGATGGGCTGCGCGACGTTTTCGACCCCAAGCGCGAAGTCGCTAAAGTCTGAACCGAAAGAGATATCCTGCATGCAAAACCGTTTCGGTTTCAAAGATCTGATCCTGACCGTGCTGCTGGTTTTGCTCATCGCAGTGGTGCTTCTGGGGATGAAGCAACTCGACCGGCAATGGTCCGCGCTGCAAACGCTTCAAGACCAGGGCAAAGAACAGACCCGACTGCTCGCCTCGATCAGCCGGACCCTGGACGACATGTCCTCCAACGGAATCGCGGTGTCGCGCGGGCCGACGACACAATCGGCTCAATCAGGGGTTGCACCCGGGCACGACCCTTATTTCGCGGATTTGAAGGAGGCCGAGGCCAAGCCGGATTTCGCGCGGGGGGATTATCTGATCGACAACTTACAGACCAAGATCGGCGGCACGCTTACCCCGTACATTACCAGAGACCTCTACGGAATCTGGGTTCTGGAAAAGATATTCGATTTTCTTTTGACCCAGGATCCCAACACCTTCGATTACATTCCGGCGCTGGCGCGGAGTTTTCAGGTTTCCAGCGACGGGCTCGCGTTTACGTTTCAATTGCGACGCGGCGTGCGGTTCTCGGACGGGGAGCCGATGACGGCCGATGACGTGGTGTTCAGCTACGAGCTGATGATGAACCCCAAGATCAAGGCACCGGGCATCCGGTCGTATTTCGAGAAGTTCAAAGGGGTCGAGAAAACAGGTGACTACGAGGTCGTTTTCCACCTCAAGGAGCCGTACTACAACACGCTAAACGTCTTCTCGAATCTATACATCATTCCAAAACACTTTTATTCGAAGTATGGGGAGGAAGAGATCAATCAGAACCCCGGACTGGTAATGGGAACGGGGCCGTATAAGCTCCGCGACCCAACCTCCTGGCGGCCGGGCCAGAAGATCGAACTGGTAAGAAATGAGATGTACTGGGGCGAGGCCCCGGCATTCGACAAGATCATTTTTAACGAGGTCATGGAGGAAGCGGCGCAGGAGACGATGTTCCGCAACGGCGAGCTCGACGTCTACAGGTGCCCGGTACCGACGTACGCCCGGCTCATCAAAGACCCTTCGATCAGCTCGCGCTCGACGGGCTACGCGATCGAGTCCTTCCTGAACGGATACTATTTCATTGCCTGGAACCAGAAGCAGGGCGGGAAGAGCAGCATTTTTACCGACAAGAGGGTGCGCACGGCACTGACGATGATGACGGATCGAGATGGGATCTGTCAGCAAGTGTACCAGGGGTACGCCAAACCCGTTCACGGCCCCTTCTGGAACGGTTCGCCGCAAGAAGCCCCGGGGCTCAAACCCTTGCCTTACGACCCGCAGGCCGCGCGAAAGCTTCTCGCGGAGGTGGGTTTTGAAGACCGGGACGGCTCGGGCGTGCTGAAGAATGAAGATGGGACGCCGCTCCGATTCAGGCTGCTCTACGGCACCGGAAGTGAATTCACGCAGCGGATCGTGCTGTTCATAAAGGACAATTTCGCCAAGGCTGGGGTGATTATGGAGCCCGATCCGCAGCAGTGGTCGGTTTTGCAACAGCGAGCCGACCACCGCGATTTTGAGGCCCTGTTCATGGGATGGGGCGGTGGCGATGTGGAGGCCGACCCCTACCAGGAATTCGACTCCAGCCAGATCGCTGACGCGGGTGACAACTTCTGTTCGTATTCGAATCCGAAGCTCGACCAGCTCATCCGCGAGGCGAGAATATCGCTCGACAAGGACAGGCGGATGAAGATGTGGCAGGAGTGCGACCGCATCCTCGCCGAGGACCAACCCTATACGTTCCTGCTGTCGCGTGACGAGACACGGTTTATCGACAACCGGATCCACAACGTGCACAGGACCAAAGCGGAATTGAACCTGGTGGACACCTGGCCCAATCCGATTCCCTGGTACGTCCCGAAGCCAATGCAGAAATACACACAGCCGTAAACCCACACCGCCGCCGCGCGCGGCAATGTCATGCTCAGCTACCTGATCCGCCGCATTCTGCTCATGATTCCCACGCTGTTGGGCGTGTCGATCGTTACGTTTGCAATTGTGGCGCTGTCGCCCGGCGGGCTGGGGGGATCTCTGCTGGGACCAAACTCGCAACTGCGGCCGGAGGAGCGGAAGGCGATCATGGCGTACTACACGGCTCGCTACGGGATCGGGCAGCCGGTTTACGTCCAGTATCTGAGATGGCTGGGTCGCGTTTCCCCCTTGGGGCCGAAGGCGGCGGGTGAAGGGTGGCCGGGATCCTGGAAAATTGGATTTAAGATCCCGGACCTGGGGGAAAGCTGGCAGGTGCACCGGCCCATTTCGGATCTGCTGAGCGAATCGCTTCCAATCACGCTGCTGCTGGAGTTCACCTCCCTGCCGGTCATTTATTTGATTTCCATCGTGACGGGAATCCAGGCGGCCAGGTCGCGCGGGAAGGTCGTTGACGTCGGGCTGGGAACATTCCTGATCGGGCTGTACTCGATGCCCGAAATCTGGATTGGCGTTTTGATGATCGGGTTTCTGACCAACAAAGAGTACCTGCACTGGTTTCCGAGCAACGGCCTGCACGACATTACTTCGGATGCGATGCCGTTCATGCCGTCGTTTGGGCCCCATGGATTCGAGCGCGGATGGCTCCTGGACACCGCCTGGCACCTGGTCTTGCCGTTGATTTGCTTGAGTTACGGGAGCTTCGCCTACCTGTCGCGGCTGACGCGCGGGTCGCTGCTGGAGACACTGGGGCTGGACTTCGTGCGCACGGCACGGGCCAAGGGCCTGATGGAGAAAACTGTCATTTATGCCCACGCATTTCGTAACAGCCTGCTGCCTCTGATTACAGTTACCGCCAGTTTCCTGCCGGGCATTCTTGCCGGGGCGGTCATCATCGAAACGATCTTCGGACTGCCCGGCATGGGGCAGTTGTTCGCGAGTGCCGCGATCAATACCGATCGCGAGCTGTTGCTGGCGCTAACCCTGATCTTCGCAGTGCTGCTGATGATCAGTTTCCTCCTGGCCGACATCGCGTACGCGATCGCCGATCCGCGGGTGAGCTATGTCGATTGAGGCCGCCCAAGTCATGTCAGAGAGTGAGGCGCCGCTGGCAGTGACCGTGCGGGCGCGCAGGTCTATCGGTCGCCAGGCGGTGATCGACACGCTGGCACGGCCGGGGGCCCGGCTGGGGCTGGCTTGGTTGGGAATCCTGGCGTTCTTCGCGGTGTTCGGACCGTTCATCGCCAACACGCACCCGATTTTGATGAAGAGTGAAGGACACTGGTCGAGTCCGATGCTGCGGAGTCTGACGCCGGTAGACGTGCTGTTGCTGGCGGCGACGGGAGTGGCGATCGTCCTGTGGATTGGGCGGTGGTTCAGCTCCGGGATCGGCCTCTTGATTGTAATCGCCACACCTATTGTGCTGGCGCCAGCGGCCTACCTGCTCGTGCAGCCACCGGCGAATGTCGATTACTCGCTCTATCGCACGATGATTTCTGAGGGGAAGGTCGAGCGAGTGGCGTTTACCATCATCCCCTATTCACCCAGCGACCGCCTGCGGGACCGGACCGACGCACGACTCAGCCCTCCCAACGCCGCTCATTGGTTTGGCACGGACAACGACGGCGCCGACGTGTTCAGCAACATCCTTCATGCGTCGCGCGTTGCCCTTTCGATCGGCTTCATGGCGACG
>DATHPP010000467.1:0-7795 GCA_035483795.1 Tepidisphaeraceae bacterium
ACGCCGTGATCCTGGTCCATTCCGAAACCAGCACCGGCACCGTCTGCAACCTCGAAGGCATCGGCAAGGCCGTCCGCTCGACCGGAGACACGCTGCTGATCGTCGACGGCATCACCAGCATCGGCGCGCTCCCGTTCTACATGGACAACTGGGGCGTCGACGTGGCCATCACCGGCAGCCAGAAGGCCCTGATGCTTCCGCCCGGCCTTGGCTTCGTCGCCCTCAGTGACCGCGCCTGGGCCGCCGCCGAATCCAACAAGGCCTTGAAGGAGTTCTATCTCGACCTCCGCAAGTACAAGAAGAGCATCACCGATGGCGACACGCCCTTCACCCCCGCCAACACGCTGATCGACGCGCTGAGCGTGAGCCTCAAAATGATCCGGGACGAAACGATCGAGAAAGTCTGGAAGCGCACGCACGGCTGCGCGGAGGCCGTCCGTCGCGGCGCCAAGGCGCTCGGATTCGAGCTGTTCAGCAAGCAGCCGGCCGACTCGGTCAGCGCCATCCGCTATCCCGCCGGCATCACCGACAAGGATTTCCGCGGCAAGCTCAAAAGCGCCCACAACATCCACGTGGCCGGCGGCCAGGGAACCATGGAAGGCCAGATTTTCCGCGTCAACCACATGGGGTACAGCGACGCATACGATGCTCTGGCGGTCGTCGCCGCCACCGAGCACGTGCTCAAGGCGCTGGGCAAATCAGTCCAGTTTGGCGCCGGCGTCGGCGCCGCCCAGCAGGCGCTGGCGGAGTTGTTCTGATCCGAAATAATTTTCCCTGATGGCAGTGGGCGGAAGTCCCGATCTTCCGCCCACCGCTATCGGGAATCGGTCTGCTCGCGAATCCTGCACCAGTTCCGCCACATTGCCCGCAAGGCGCCCTCAAAATCCCGGGCAAACCCTCCCGCGTCCATGAGCGGCGAGCGACGCAGCCGGTCGCGCATGCCCTCGCGCAGCGCCGCCAACCGTTCAGGATCGCGCGCCAGCTCCACCGCGATTCGGATGTAATCCTCGACATTCTCTGCAACCAATTCCGCCAGCCCGGCGTTCGACAATATGCTCACCCCGCTGCGCCCCATCCCCGTCCGCCCCGCAAACGTAACCACCGGCACGCCCATCCACGTCGCGTCGCACGTCACCGTCCCGCCGGCGCAGGGAAATGAGTCCAGCGCGATGTCCACCTCCGCATACCGCTTGAAATAGTCCGCCGGCGACGTGCGCCCCACGAAGCTCACCCGCCGCGGATCGACTTTGAACGCATCAATCCGCTTCCGCGCCCGCTCGCGGTGCGGCCCCTCCGGCGCTTGCAGGAACAGCCTCGACCCCGGCACTTCCCGCAAAATGCGCCCCCATGCATCCAGAGCCGGCCCGCTCACCTTCGCGAACTTGTTGAAGCAACCGAGCGTAATCGGTTTGCCCTCGCTGCAAGGCAACGGCCCGACCTCCGGCGCAACCTCAAGCGGCTCATAACACCAATACGTCCGCGGCACCCGCACTGACTTCTCCGTATAGAACTGATCCTGACTGTCATCAAGAGGATCCAGAAACGGATCTGTCAGCCGGTAATCCATCGTCTCCAGCCCCGTCGTCCCGCAGTACGCCAGGTAAGTCGCCTGCACCGGCGCCGGCTTGCGGGCAAACGCCCCCAGCCGGCTGCCGTTGGTATGCATCGAAAGGTCGATCAGAATGTCAATCCGATCCTCCCCAATCCGTTTCGCCAGTTGCTCGTCCGACAGGCCGCTCGTATCCCGCCACACGTCCACGGACCGTTTGATCTTCTCCGTCATCGCATCAACCGGGCCGTCCGAATAACAGAAAACCTCGAATGCCTGGTGGTCGTGATGCGAAACCAGCGGCAGCACAAACCGTCCCACCGGATGAAACGACAGATCATGCGAGACGTACCCCACGCGCAGCCGTCGCTGGGGCGAAGGATCATTGTCATGCGGCGCAATCCCCTGAATCAGCGGCCTTGCATACCGCTCGTTCCACAACTCATGTTCCCGCCGAATCTGCTCGGGCGTCACATGCGGGTGCAGATACAGCGTGTAAAGCAGATTCCCGGCGGCGATCCCGTTCTGCTCCATATCCGACGCCCGCCGATAGCACGCGATCGCCTCGTCCAACTCGCCCGATTCGCGCAGCGCGTTGCCGAGGTTCACGTAAACGTAGATGGCATCCGGTTTCACCGCGATCGCCCGCCGATAAGCTGCGATCGCCTCTCCCATCTGCTCGACCAGGCTGAAGGTATTTCCAAGGTTGAAGTAGGCTTCCGCGTCCCCCGGCCGCAGCGCGATCGCCCGCTGGTACGCCCCCACCGCCTCCGCAAGCCGCCCCAATTGCTTCAGCGAATTCCCGAGATTATTCCAAGCCTCGACAAAATCAGGACGAAGCTGAATCGCCCTGCCAAACGCCTCGATTGCGGCGGCAAGCTCCCCCGATTTCCTGAGCGCGTTGCCCAGGCGAAATTGCGAATCCGCGTCCTTCACACGAAATCATTCTACCGACCCCACTGTCTTGACGTACTGAGCCGAGTATAGTGTCGCCTCGACCGCCATCGGCCCGGGAGAATGTCACCAAATGTCACCAAATGTCACCTATTGCAAACTTTTCGCGGCGAGCACGGCGGTTCGGGCGCTCTCGGCGATCTTCGGGTTCGCAATGCTGCTTGCCCAAACCGCCGTCGCTCACGCCGACAAACCCTACGGCATCGATCATCGAACTCCCTGGACCGCCTCCCATATCCACGGCACTCCTGAGCCCCCACCCCCCTTCCGTTCCCAACGCGCCTTCCCCAACCTCACTTTCAAAAACCCCCTCGACATCGCCTTCGCCCCCGGCGGCAGCCGCGTCTTCGTCGCCGAGCAGTTCGGCAAAATCTATTCGTTTCCCAATGACGTCACTTGCGCCCACGCCGACCTCTTTGCCGACCTGACCAGCGACGCCCAGGGCGTCGACAAGGTTCCCTACGCAACCGGCGTTGGCGCCGTGTACGGCTTCACCTTCGATCCGCATTTTCAGCAGAACCGTTTCGTCTACATCTGCTACGTCTTGAACTTCAGCCCGCCGGCCGGCGTCCAGCTCAACCCCAAAAACCAGTTCGGCTCCCGCGTCTCCCGCTTCACCGTCGCCGCCTCCGACCCGCCCCGCATCGACCCCGCCAGCGAGAAAGTCATCATCACCTGGTATGCCGGCGGACATAACGGGGGCTGCATCAAGTTCGGCCCCGATGGCTGTCTTTACATCTCCACCGGCGACGGGGGCGACCCCGATCCCCCCGACCCTTTCGACACCGGCCAGGACATTTCCGACCTGCTCTGCTCCATTCTCCGCATCGACGTTTCCCACCCAGCCGCCGACAAGCCCTATTCCATCCCGTCCGACAACCCCTTTATCCACACCCCCGGCGCCCGCCCCGAGGTCTTCGCCTACGGTCTGCGCAACCCCTGGCGCATGAATTTCGACTCCGCCACCGGCAACCTGTGGGTCGGCGACGTCGGGTGGGAACTATGGGAATCCATCTGTTGTTGCAAGGCGGGCACCAACTGCGGCTGGAGCATCATGGAAGGCCCCAACCCCGTTCACCCCCAGGGCCGCCTCGGGCCCACACCGCTTACGCCGCCGGCCTTCTCCCTGCCGCATACCGAATCCTGCTCCATCACCGGCGGCTTTGTTTATCACGGGAAAAAACTCCCCGAACTGTCCGGCCATTACCTCTTCGGCGACTGGCAGACCGCACGCCTCTGGGCCGCCAGATGCGAGGGCGACAAGCTCCAACCCTACCGCCTCATCGCCCAGACCTCCCAGCGTATCGTCGCCTTTGGCGAACAGCCCGATGGAGAACCCCTCATCGTCGATCACGGCGGCGGTGGCCTCTGGCGAATCGTCCCCAATGAAGCCGCTAATCATCCCGTCGATTTCCCCCGCAAGCTCAGCCAGGCCGGCTTGTTCACCGACCTTGCCGCCCAGACGCCCGCGCCCGGCGTCCTGCCCTATTCGATCAACGCTCCGCAATGGCTCGACGGCGCGACCGCGCAACGATGGGTCGCCGTCCCCGGCGATCAGAAAGTCTTCTGGGGCAAAGGCGTTTGGGGCGACGACCGCATCAACTGGCCCCAGGGCAGCGTCCTGGTCCGCACCGTTTCTCTTGCCTCAAAAAATATTGAAACCCAACTGCTTCACTTCGACGGCATGCAATGGCAGGCGTACTCCTACAAATGGAACGACGCCCAGAACGACGCCGACCTGGTCGACGCCCAGGGCGACGACAAGATCATCCAACTCGATAATCCGCCAGCAGTTACATCCGACAGCCCTCAGCCCGGACCAAAAATAGCTCCCGACCCTATTTTTCTTCCCCGGCAACGGAAATGGAACTTCGCCTCCCGCGCCCAGTGCCTCACCTGCCACAACGTCTGGTGCAATTTCGTCCTGTCGTTCGAGCCCCCCCAGCTCGAGCGCGACGCTCACTTCGCCGATGCCACCGACAACCAGGTCCGAACCTTCCGCCATCTGGGCCTCTTGATCGCGACCCCGCCGCCCGGCTCCGACGCGGGCTCTTCGAGTGAGAAGCTTACGCTCACCAACCCCTACGACGGCTCGGCCGACCTCACCGAGCGCGCCCGCTCCTACCTTCACGTCAACTGCTCCGTCTGCCATCGCTTTGGCGGCGGAGGCTCGGCGCTGTTCGACGTCCGCAAGGAACTTCCCCTCCACAATCTGAACCTGCTCGACGCCAAACCCAACCTCGGCGGCTTCGGCCTCGACGACGCGCGCCTCGTCTGCCCGGGTGACCCCAACCGCTCCGTCCTGCTCTACCGCATGTCCAAGCTGGGCCGCGGCCGGATGCCCCACATCGGCTCCGACGCCGTCGACGTCCAGGGCCTCACCCTCCTGCGCCAATGGATCGCCGGCCTCGGGAATTCACCCGCGTGGGCGGCGCACGATGCGGAGCTCGCCGAGCTGGAAAAGGGTTCGACGTCCGCCGCGACGCGACTGCTGTCGACCACCACCGGCGCTATGGCCCTGCTGGGCGCGATCGATGCCGGCAGAATCCCACCCGCCGTCGCCAAGCCGCTCGCCCTTCAGGCCGCCGCCTCCGATCAGGAGCCGATCAAAGACCTTTTCCGCCGGTTTGATCCCAGCGCCCAGCAGGTTGACCGCCTGGGCCCCAACATCAACCCCGCCAAGCTGCTCGCCCTTCGCGGCGACGCCGAACGCGGCGGCAAAATCTTCTTCGAGCAATCCGCCACCGGCCTCTGCGCCCGCTGCCACATCGTGAGTGGCCGCGGCATCGAGTTCGGACCCGACCTGTCTCACATCGCCAGCAAATACAACCGCGCCGACCTGCTGGACAACATCCTCAACCCCTCCAAAACCATCGCCCAGGGCTACGCCACCTACGTCGTCCGCACCAGGACCGGCGACATCTACAGCGGCCTGCTCTTCAAACAGTCGCCGCAGCAGATCACCCTGAAAGACGCGCAGCTCAAGCAAACCACTCTGTCAACTTCCGAGATCGACAAGATGGTCCCCCAACCCATCTCCGCCATGCCCGAGGGCCTCCTCTCCGACCTGACAGGGCAGCAAGCCGCAGACCTGCTGGACTTCGTCGCTTCCCTCAAATAGCAGCCATAACCGCACTGGCGATTAGGTTGCGGACGTTCGTAATACCCCGAATGAATAAAAATGGCCCTGGCGATAGCGGCAAGGCCATTTCTATGGCGGGGGGAGGATTCGAACCTCCGACCTCCTCCGGCTGCGAAAACTCCTTTTGGAGTCCGGCCTACTTCGAGACTGCACGTGCTGCGCTCTCAATTACATCTGCGACCTCCTTGGGATGCGAGACGTAGACACAGTGACTGGCGCCTGCGATTTCGACCGTTTGGCTCTTGGCCCGCTGGGCATACCAGCGTTCCAAGTCCGGGCTGATGGTTCGGTCGCTTCCTGCCACCAGCATCCAGCTCGGTTTGGTTCGCCAGGCGGCCGTGGTGATCGTCGCTGAGAAATTGTCGGCAAAGTTGAGCACCTGCGAGCGCGCCATGAACGCCGCCTGGTCAGCGGGAACGTCGGCTGCGAACAATTCACGAAATTTCGCCGGGTCGATAAATGTGAAACCGTCGGACGTTTTCTTGATGGCGCCCGATTTTGCGAGGTCGCTCGGAAATCGCTTTCCGTCGTCTGACTCTTTCTCGCCGGTGTCCGGCATGTGGGCCGCGATATATACCAAGCCGGCGACCGAAGGATCTGTCCCCGCTTCGGTAATGACGGCTCCCCCATAGCTATGGCCGACAAGGATGCTCGGCCCATCTTGGCGAGCCAGGACGCGCCTGGTGGCAGCCACATCCTCTTTAAACGAGGTTTCCGGCTCCTGGACAATGCTGACGTCGTATCCATCCTTGACAAGAATGTCGTAAACGCCTTTCCAGCCGGAGCCATCCGCCCATGCGCCGTGAACCAGAACGATATTCCGGATGCGATGCTCGTGGCCTTGGGCCAAGAGAGTGCCGCCGGCCAACAAGAATGAAACGAGGCATAGTGACTGGGTGATCCATCGTCGTGTTCGTGTAGCTTTCATTGAAGTGCTCATTGCTGTTCCTTTTCGAGTTGATTTGAAACGGATTGTTCGCCAGAAATACTAGGCAAGAAACTCAGAGAGTCAGATAGACGATTTGGACCCACTGATCGGAGTTGACAATGCCTTGGCCCCACACGGGGTCGAGGTCGGCGAAGGGCTTTTCGGCGACCGCCTCCTGGGCGGATTTTCCGGCGGACCTGAGTTTCTCAATGCGATCGCGCGAAGTCACCAGCACGTCCCGAGATTTCGTGAGGTCCGCTTTGTTGCCGAGCGGGCCGTGCCCCGCAACAATCCTGGTGTCGTTGCCTGCCAGCGACAGAATTCTGTCGGCGGCGGCAATCATGCCGGCGATTGTGCCGCCCGTGCTCGGGTCGATGTAGGGATACATCCCGTTGAAAAACAGGTCGCCCATCTGAATCACGTTCGCTTTTTCAAAATGAACGTAGATGTCCGTGTCCGTATGCGCGGCGGCAACGTGTTGCAGCGTGAGGGTTTCCCCATTCGCATGCAGCCTGTAACCGGAAGAAAAGGTCTCCTGCGGCAAGGCCTCCACCGGCGAAGGGTCGAAATGCAAACCGGCAAGTGCACCGTCCGAAGCTCGATATAAGACTGGCAGATCGTGCGACTCGGTCATGCGCGTTCTGGTGTTTTCGTGCGCAAGGACCGTCGCCCCGAAGGCGTGCAGAGGCGCATTGTTGTCGGTGTGGTCGAAGTGCCAGTGGGTGTCAATGACGCATTTCACCGGCGCGTTGCCCAGGCCGTCGAGGGCCTTTTTGAGTCTGGGCCAGGCCGGCGCAACGAAAGTATCCACGACGAATTTGCCGTCGGGGCCGTTGAGGACGACCACGGTTCCGCCAGGGCCGGAGAGCATGGTGACATCTTCGGCAAGCCTTTGTGTTTCGAGGGGAGCGGCGTTGAACTTCGCGCGCATATCCGCGAGCAGGTCCGCCGCTGTAGGCGCTTGTTCCGTGCCGCCCGCGGCCAGTGCCAGTGCGCCACGAGGCATCAAAGCTGCGGCTGCGGCGAGCGCCGAGCCCTGCATCGCCACGTTCAGGAACTCTCTGCGTGAAGTCATAATCGGCCTGCCTTTCTTTTGAATGTTGATCGCTGCCAGGGGACGGATCGAGACATCCCCGCTCGCCCGCATGGACGCTTTGTTTCCCAACGCGCTGAGGTCAGTCATGACATACTCCAGTTATTTGTCCTTCAGGACGTAGGCAGC
>DATHPP010000468.1:0-15062 GCA_035483795.1 Tepidisphaeraceae bacterium
CAATGCCATCTTGAGCTGGTTCGCCATTGCCCTCTGCTCCCGGCGAGCGCCGGGAACAAGCTACTTGGCGAATCCGTTCCTTCTCAAAATGGCCGGTTTTCAACGCGCCCCGAGGTGGCCGGTTTTGGGCGCCCGTCGACAGGCGGGACAATTCTGTTGCCAGAAGTGCCGCGCGGGTGGGAGCGTGGCGACGCGACGCCGGCATGAAACGTTTGGAACGTTTTGGAACGTTTTTGGCGAAACACGAGGATGCAACCGGTGGGACACGCAGGCCAGGCGACGTAAGCAAGACATGATAAATGTCCCATAATGTCCCCAAATGTCCCCTCCGGCGAGGGACAGGGGACATGGGACACCGAGCCTGCGGGACCGGCGAGGCGCTGTGAGGCGCAATAAGGCGCTTTTCGCGGAATTCCACGGAGCATCGCGGACGGCGGTCCGGGAAATGTCCCATTTTGCTCGAAGAGTGGGACATTTTGGGACATGTGGGACATCCGCGAGCCGCGCGCTGGCGCGGCTATCGCGTTGTGGGGGCGGTGGATGCGGGGGCGGTCGAGGGTCGGGTGGCCTGTTGATTGGCCCAGTTGACGGCGACGAGCCAGGGGCTGGCGAGGGTGCATTCGGGCTGGTCTGCGAGATGCAGGCCATCGTGGCTTGGGATGGTGTACCTGGCGAAGAAGCGATTCAGCCGCGAACGCAGGACGCGGGTGAGATCGCGCAATGAGCGGTCGTCGATCCGGTTGACCGTCTCGCGCGGATCGTCGCGCAGGTCATAGAGCTCATCGGGGAAACTCACGCCGCCGAACGGGTAGCGGCGGATCAGTTTGTAGCGGGCGCCGCGGATCATGCGGGCGTTGCCGTACTCGCAGATTTGCCACTGCCGCCAATCGCCAACGGGCTGGGCGCGAAGTTGCGGCAAATAGGAGCGGCCTGGGGAGTTGATCTGGGCCGAAAGCCGGGGGTCGACGTGAGCGCCCGCCGCGTCGAAGAGCGTCGCGTACAGGTCGCAGTGATCGACCATGCTGCCGAGCGTCGCATCCTGCCGCACTCCCCCGGCGGGCCAGGAAATCGTGCAGGGGATTCGGATCGATTCCTCCAGAAAATTCTGCGGGCTGGTGCCGTTGCCCTTTTCCCAGATGCCGTGATGGCCGGCGTTGTAGCCGTGATCGGCGGTGTAGACGATCAGGGTGTTGTCCAGCACGCCGCGAGCTTCCAGCTCCGCCAGCACGCGGCCGACCTGGCGGTCGATATTGGAGACCGCGGCGTAATAGTCGATGCGATGGGCGCTCTCCAGGGCGGGATCGAGATTCACCGGCACCAACGCCCGGCCGTGACAGGCAGGAAGCGTCTCTGTGGGAATGTCGGTGAGCGTCGCACCGCCGTAGTCCTCGACCAGTTCCGCCGGGGCCTGCGTGTGCGGGGCGTGGGTATCGACGTAGCCAACAAACAGAAAGAACGGATCGCTGGCACGCTGCTTGAAGTGCGATCGCAGGAAATCGATGGCACGGTCCGTCAGCAGCTCCGACTGATTGCCATCCTCGACGAAATGTTCGCCCTGGTCGGAAAAATTCTGCGTACCCGCGTGCGGATACTGATTGATCCAGTAGCTGAACCAGCGATCGAATCCCGGATGCACCTCGCGACTGCGGCCACAATGCCACTTACCGACCAGCGCCGTGTGATAACCGGCGGATTGAAGCAACTGCGAAATCAGCGTCTGGTCTTTCAAGCCGGGATGCGTGAGGTCGTGCGTCAGCTCTTCGATCCAGTCGTGGATACCGTGCTGCGAGGGCATGCGGCCGGTGAAGAAGGATGCCCGGGCCGGCGAACAGACCGGGCAGGGGGTGAAGGCGCGGGTCATGCGAACGCCCCGCCGGTCCAGCTTGTCGAGGTTGGGGCATTGGATCTCCGTGTTGCCGTAGGCGCGCTGCGCCCAGTGGCCGTGGTCGTCGGTGAGGAACACCAGGATATTCGGCGCCGAGGCGCCAATGGATCGGCCTTGCGAAGAACGAGTCGCCGCCATGGCCGAAAGACCGGCGAGCTTCAGAAATTCGCGTCTGTCGACCGCTCGCATCCCAAACCTCTCGCAGTACGCTAACAGTTCAACGCCGTCGCAGTAGAATTCAAGAGAATGGCGACAGGGCTGTTTGATGCCTCTGTCGGACCCTTTGACTCAACCGCAGGTATACCATGTCATCCCAGTATTCGTCGCGCCGCAGGCTGCTCAAGGCGCTGGGCGTTGGAAGCGTCGCGGCGACCCTGCCGAATTGGTTTGTCGAAGAGACACTGGATGCGCAACAGACGCCCGAGCCGAAATCGGCCAACGACAAGCCCAGCGTCGCCCTGATCGGCTGCGGCGGTCGCGGACAGTCGGATGCGCGCGAGGCATCGCCGTTCTGCAACATCGTCGCCGTCTGCGACGTCGACGACCGCCACGCCCAGGCCGCCGCCCAGGCGTTCAACGCCAAGCCGTACAAGGATTTCCGCAAGGTCCTGGAGCGCGACGACATCCACGCGATCATCACCGGCACGCCGGATCACTGGCACACGCTGGTCAACCTGGCGGCTCTGAAGGCCGGCAAGGACATCTACAGCGAAAAGCCGCTCACGCTGACCATCGATGAGGGCAAGCGCCTCGTCGAAGCGGTGAAGAAATCCGGTCGCATTCTTCAGGTCGGGAGCCAGCAGCGGAGCGATGGGCATTTTCGCCTCGCCTGCGAAGTCGTGCGGAACGGGAGGATCGGCAAGCTGCGCGAGGTCACGGTGATTCTCCCGCAAGGCGCCCGCGGCGGTCCGTTTCGCAGCCGGCCCGTTCCCGAAGGGCTGGACTGGGACATGTGGCTGGGGCAGACCCCCAAGCTCGATTACGTCGAGCAGCGCTGCCACGCCACCTTCCGCTACTGGTGGGAATATTCCGGCAGCACTCTGACCGACTGGGGCGCTCATCACAACGACATCGCGCTGTGGGGCATGGGGATGGATCATAGCGGCCCGATCAGCGTCTGCGGCAAACCCGCGGTTGAGATGGTGCCCGGCGGATATACCGCGTACAGCGAATTCCACGTGGAATACACCTACGCCAACGGCGTCCAGCATCACTGCATCAGCACGATGGACGACACGGGTTTTGGAGCGGTGGTCCGTCGGGGTCCCGGGACGCTGCACAACGGCGTCCGCTTCGACGGCAGCGAAGGCTGGGTCTGGGTCACCCGCGGCGAGCTGCGCGCCAGCAAGCCCGACATCCTCGAAGACCCATTCGATTCCAAAGCCGAGCGGCTCTACGTCAGCAACGACCACAAAGCCAACTTCTTCGACTGCATCCGCTCCCGGAAAGAGCCGATCGCCCCCGCCGAGGCCGGGCACCGCTCGATCAGCGTCTGTCATCTGGGCGTCATCTCCATGCGCATCGGCCGACCGCTTTGGTGGAACCCCGACCGCGAGCATTTTGTCAACGACCCCGATGCCAACCGCTGGCTTTCCCGCCCGCAGCGATCGCCGTGGACGTATGACGCAATTTGAAATTGCCTCCCTGCGCGATTTCCGCATGTTTAAACATCAGCCGGAGCTGGAAATTCGATGAGCACACTCGATCGTCTTCTATTAGTCCTGATTTCCACTTGCCTGTTTTCCACTTTGGCGCTGGCGCAGATGTCGCCGCAGCAGACGGTGGACTCGTTCAAAGTCGCCGACGGGCTGGAAGCCAGTGTCTGGGCCGGCGAGCCGGAGATGGTCAATCCGACCGACATCGACATCGACGAGCGCGGGCGCATCTGGGTCTGCGAAGGGGCCAACTACCGGGCATTCAAGACGCGGGAGGAGGGGGACCGCATCATGATCCTGGAAGACACGCATCACACGGGCAAGTGCGACAGTTACAAAGTTTTCGTGCAGGACAAGCGGCTGGAGTCGCCGCTGGGAATCTGCAAGCTCGGTAACAAGCTTTACGTCTCGCAATCCCCCAATGTGCTGGTCTACACCATCGACGAGAGCGGCGACCATCCCGTCGGCGAGCCGGAAGTTCTGTTCACCGGCTTTGAGGGTGTGAATCACGATCACGGCGTCCACGCCGGCATTTTCGGGCCCGATGGGCGGTTCTATTTCAACTGCGGCAATGAGGGCGCGCGCGGAATCATCAAGCGCGCCGATGGAACGCCGGTCATTGATCTGGCCGGCTCGCAGGTCGGCAGCTCCGCGAAAATCTACAAGGGAAAACCGAAGCCTTCGGACCTCGCTCCTCCAAGAGAGGGAATGGCATTCCGCTGCGACCCGGATGGCTCCAACTTCGAGCTGCTGGCCTACAACTTCCGCAACAACTACGAGCTGTGCGTCGATTCCTTCGGAACGATCTGGCAGTCCGACAACGACGATGACGGCAACCAGGGCTGCGTCATCAACTACGTCATGGAGGGCGGCAACTTCGGCTACACCGGACCCAAGGGAACGAGCTGGGGCCGCGACGTGCCGGCTTATCCCGAGCAGACGCACCAGGAAGCGCAGTGGCACCAGCGCTGGCCCGGCGTCGTGCCCAACATGCTGCACACCGGCGCCGGCGCGCCCTGCGGAATCGTCATCTACGAAGGCGACCTCCTGCCCGAGAAGTATCGCGGCGCGCTGATTCATGCGGATGCCGGGCCGAATGTCGTTCGGGTCTACTTGGTGCAACCCAGCGAACACGTCGCCCGCGGCATCTTCAACAAAGACGGCGACGAGTCGGCGCTCGAGAAAGTAGGCGCGGGTTACAAGGCCGAATCGGAAGACCTCGTCAAGGGCAAGGACACCTGGTTCCGCCCCGACGACGTCTGCGTCGCCCCCGACGGCGCGCTCTACATTTCCGACTGGTACGATCCGGGCGTTGGCGGGCACGGGACCAACGACACCGGCGCCCACAGCCACAACTGGCATCTCCTGCACGGCCGGATCTATCGCGTGGCGCCGGTCGGGTACAAGCCGTCGGTTCCACCATTGAGTCTCGATACCGTGCAGGGGCAGATCGCGGCGCTGGAGTCGCCGAACCTGGCCCGCCGGTATCTCGGATATACCCGGCTGCTGGCCGGCGGCCAGGACGCGCAAAACGCGCTGCTCGATCTGTTCGCCCATTCGAAGAATCCGTTCTTCCGGGCCCGCGCATTATGGGTTCTGGCCCGTGGGAGCGATGGTCAGAAGGCGATCGCCGCCGCTTTGAACGACGCTGATTCGAATATCCGCATCACCGCGATTCGCGCCGCCCGTCTGATGAAAATGGATCTGGTGCGGCTGACGGACCAGATGCTCAGCGACACGTCCCCTGCCGTCTCGCGGGAGCTGTGCCTGGCCATGCGCTACGACCCGGACGAGCGGGCGATTCCGGTGCTGGTGAAGCTCGCCGATAAGTATGATGGGACCGACCGCTGGTATCTCGAAGCGTTCGGCATTGGCGCAACCGACCGCGAGACCGCAGTGCTGCAAGCCTGGACGTCGGCGCACTCGAACAGGAATCCGAAGACGGAAGAAGGAATCGTCTGGCGCTTGAAAATGACCGTCCCTGAATTCACGCCCACGCGACCACGCATCCGGCGTTCGACGACCCGGCCGGCCCCAAAAGTCACCGTCGCCGGAATCGAACTGATCACGCGCGACGGCAAACACCTCCCCGATGTTTCGACACTGGCCTCGCTGACCGGCAGCGCCCGCGCCGGAGAACTGGTCTTCCGCAACACCAGCGGGGCCAACTGCATCCGTTGTCACGTGATCGGTAACGAGGGCGGCCCCGTCGGCCCGCCGCTCGCTACGATCGGCCAGAAGCTGACCAAGCCCCAGCTTTACGAGAGGATCTTTCACCCCAGCGCCGAAATCCTGATGGGCTACGAGACGTGGGTGATCCGCACAAAGGCCGGCGACATCATCACCGGCCGCAAGACCGAGGACACCGACAACCACACCACCCTGCTGGATGCCGACGGCAAGTATCACGACGTGCCCGCCGCCCAGATCGACCGGAAAGTAAAGCAGAATATCTCGCTGATGCCCGAGGGACTTTGCCAGGCAATGACGCAGCAGGAGCTGGTCGATCTTGTCGAATACCTCGCATCACGAAAATGACGATTTCGGATTGAATCCCATACACGTCTTCGGCGAGCTTTGGCGCAAATCACAGGTCCGTCGAGACTTGCAGCGTGTTCGATTTTTGCGGAGCAACGGCCGTTTGCCGTCCGATAAACCCGTTGTTGTTGATTTTACGGGTTTTTACTGTTGCTTCACGGCGACAGTCGGTATCATGCTTGCGGCCCGCTGGGGCAAAACCACGTCTTAACCCGGCGGACAACAGAGAGGTGTTATTATGGCCCTTGCGCAGAAGCCGCAGCGCTTTCACCCGCTTCCGGTCATCGGGTATCCGGAATCGTATTACGCCAAGCACATCAAGCAGGCGGATGACGCCGGAGACATCATGGCGCACAACGCCCACAAGGTCGGGCAGTACGTGACCCTGGGTCTGGACCAGAAGCGCGACTGGGAGGAGCGGACCAAGTACTTCAAGCACACGCTCAAGAATCATTGCCTGGCGCCCAACGACGCCGACGAGCAGACCAGTGCATTTTATCAGAAGCTACAGGACCTGGTGCGGCGTTATGCCAGCCAGGAGGCACGCCGCATGGCCCGCCAGGAGAACGACAGTTACAACATGCGCCTCGAAATGGGCGTGCCGCGCGAAACGCTGGTCGAGGAAGCCGAAGTCTTTTTCCCCAAGATCCTCGGTCACGGCGGCAGTCCCGAATACTTCACGGACGAGGTGTACAACGAAATCCGCACCCTGCGCGACAAATGGGTGTAAGCACCCAAACCAAATGAAGTGACAGGCGTAAAACGTAACCGACAGACTTACGTTTTACGCCTTCACGTTTTAGTATGCGCCCCATGGCGCAATTGCGCGACGTTCCCAGGCTTTTCAAGTCGATTGGCCCGCTCCGTTTCGCTATCCGCGTCGGACGGCAGGTCAGAGACGACAACCTCTTTACCTGGGCCGCGTCGCTGGCGTATTCCTGGCTGTTCGCCCTCTTTCCCTTCATGCTGTTTCTGCTGGCGCTGATTCCCTATCTGCCGCAGCATTTGCGCCGCCATGCCGAGCATTTCGTCGACGACGCACTCCAGACGTACCTGGCGTCGGAAGCGGCCAGCACCGTCCGCGACAACATTCAGGGCAACGTCAAGAGCCTCCTGCATCAGCCCCGTGGGATCGTGCTCTATGCCGGGCTGCTGGTCGCCCTCTGGGCCGCCAGCAACGGCATCCACACCACCATGGCCGCCCTGGACAAGTGCTACGAGCTGGACCGCGGACGCCCCTACTACAGGCAGCGGCTGCTGGCCATCGTGATGACCATCCTCGCCATCGTGCTGTTGATCGCGGTGGCGGCGCTGCTGCCGATCGGCGGCTTCCTCCGCGACCTGGTCGTCAAATACCGCCCATCGATGGTGCGCAGCCACCTGCTGATCATTTTCGACGTCACGCGTTGGATCCTGTCGATCCTCTTTCTCCTGCTGGTGCTGGGGATGATCTACTGGAAAGGGCCGGCGATCCGGCATCGCTTCCATCTGATCACGCCGGGCGCGGTCTTCTGCATCATCGCATGGGTCATGCTCGGGCTGGTCCTGCGCTTCTACATGAACAAAATGGGAGAACGCGGCTATGACCGAACTTACGGCGCGCTGGGCGGGGTCGCGATGTTGCTGCTGCTGTTTTACGTGGACGCGCTGGTGCTCCTGATCGGCGCGGAGATCAACAGCGAGATCGATTTTGAAGTCTTGAAAATTCGCCGGGGCTCGACCGATTTTCGCAGCGCAGAGCAGCCGGTCGCAGCAAGCGTCCAAACCGCGGAAAAGCAACTGCCGACATCCGCCGCCCCCCCTCCCGCCGCCACGGTTACACAATCTCCAGGATCTTGAATTCCATTGTCCCGCGAGGCGCCTTGACCTTCACGACATCGCCGACGCGGGCCTTCATCAGTGCTTCGCCCATCGGGCTGTTCACGGACACGGCCAAAACGTCCCCGTCCCCCGCGGCGGGCTGCACTTCGCCCACCAGCCGCACCAGTTGCTCGCTCTCGTCGTCCATGTCCAGCAGCTTCACGGTATGGCCCAGGAAGACGACGTCCTCCGGAACGTGCTCGTTGGACACAACCGAGAGGGTCCTGAGCTTGGCCTCCAGCTCCGCAAGCTCGCGCTGGATGCTGCGATTCTCCTCCTTGGCAAAGTGGTATTCGGCATTCTCGGAAAGATCGCCCAGGGCGGCCGCTTTGCGAATCCGTTCCTGTACGTCGATCTGCGACTTGTAAAGCTCCTCGCGTTTACGTTCGAGTGCAGCTTTCTCCTCTGCGCTGACGATCTGCATGGTCGACTCCCGCGTGGCATGCCGTAAAGAGGCACCCGCGCTTCAACTCAACAAAGTTACCCGGGTCAAAGTTACCCGGACGAAAGTTACCCCGGATCAAAGTTACCCCGGATCAAAGTTACCCTGTCAGAAAACGCGAACCACCGCGCCGGCGGCGCGGTGGTCCAGATATTTCACACGTCCTTCATCTTATAGGGTTCAACCCCGGCGGTAAACCGAAAATGCGGGCAGTTTTTCCGATGTTTTGAGTCCCTGTCAGTTGCGATCAAAGGTGTCGGCGTGCGGACCTGAAGACCCGCTGAAGAGACCCGCTCTTTCCGGCGACAACTCCAATCGGCGGTGTCGGTGAACTGCCGTCGTCCGTCGGACTTGTTGAGGACGACCGAGCCACCGCAGGCGCTGGCGCCGGGGCGGCCTGGCTGCCTAACGCCCGGTTCAAGTTGCTCAGCAGGGTCTGGAGATCAGCGCTATTGACCATACCGTCGTAGTTGAAGTCGCCCTGGTCCCAGGATTGGCCGGACAGATTCAAGCTGGCCAGAAGGATCTGAAGATCGGCGCTGTCGACATTTCCGCTGAGGTTCGCATCGCCATAGAGCGTGTACTTCAGTTCCACGGTGTTGGCGGCGCCGTCAACGCCCGTTCCGTCCGCCGAGTCGGCGTATCCGATGCCGGTCGAATTCAGACCCGCCGTGTGATTTGCCGCGGCTGCGGACGACGTGATCACACCGCCCGCCGTTGTGCTGTTGCTCCATGTTCCCCCGTTGTACCCGTTCTGAATGGACTGCGCGATCGCCGTAATCGGATCCGCCCCGCCCGCATAATTGATATAGAGCGTGCTGCGGTTGATGTCGATCGTTCGACCGGCAAGCGGATTGGCGCCCTGCAAGCCGTTCAATGTGAATGTTCCGTTGAGCGACAACTTGAGAGGCAGTGGATTTCCGTTGGAATAATCCAACAGGATCGGATCGTTACCTCCATCGCCGTTGAGAGTGAGGCCGTTGGTGTCCCCGATGAGAACCTGCCCAAAGGTAGCGCCGACGACCCAATCGATGTAAAGGTGATCGGGCGACTGGATGATCGTCACGGCAGCGCCCGTGCTTCCGCCGATTTGCGGCGAGGACGGGGCGACCGTAGCCAGATCGTTGACCAGCTTGTTGGCCACGGGCGTTCCGATTCCAGTGACTTCGTCGTAGCCGACCGTAGCCGAGAATCCGCCGTTGGAACCGCTGGTGATGTCGTGATAATCGGCGGAGGAAATCGAGTACAGCGCCGGCAGGGTCTGCGTTCTGCCATCGAGCGAAGACAGCCCGGCCGAAGCGCGCCCCTGGTCGGCGATGGCAATCAAACCGGCCCACATGGGGGTCGCCAGGCTCGTGCCGCCGTACTGCGCCCATGGCGTGGCAGCACCAAAGTCGAATGAATCGTAAATCGCGGCGCCGGTCTGCGGCTTGGAGTCCATCGACACGTCCGGGATCGCCCGACTGTTTCCCGACAGGAAACTCTGATAACTCGGCTTGCTCTCGACCGAGCTGAATCCCCCACCGCTCCCCGACCAGGCGGTCTCGCTGCCGTACGTGCCGTCCGTGGTGCCCGGCGCAAATGAGATAGCCGTCCCACCGACGGCGACGACGTTTGGCGAGTAGGCAGGATAAAGACCCGGTGAACCGCCATCCCCGGACGCGGCCAGAAATGTCACGCCCTGATGGTTGCTCGGCGTCAGGAACGTGCTGTCGTAGCTCGTTTGTCCGAAGATGCCGTTCTCATCGGCGCCGAAGCTCATGGAGACGGCAACGACGCCCGGCAGCGTCGCTGCGGTAGATGCGCCCTGGAACAGGTCGTTGAGCGAAGCTGAGTCGGCCTCGATCAGCACGATGTTTGCCGCCGGAGCGATCACGTGCGCCCATTGCACGTCCAGTGATTCCTCGATCTCCCAACTGCCAGGTCCCGCGACATCGGTACTGGGATAATTGGTGCCCCCAAACTCGTCCATTTTCTGAAAGCTGGGCGGATCAGGCAGGCCGTAGTAGAGGTCGAAATTGTGGAGGTCGGCGAGGGCGCTGGGATCGTCAAAGGCATCGACGATGGCGATGGTCTGTCCTCGGCCGTCGCCGGCGATGCCGCCAAAGTTGATGTTATCGACCCCGTAAAAGTGCCGCATCTGGGCGGGCGTTGTGGCGGCGGCCGGTGGGACGGGCGAACTGGCCGGTCTCCCCGCGGCAAGAGGAACCGGATCCAAAATCGGACGCACGATCGGGATTGCGTGCCGGACGGAGGCCGCCGCCCCGGACAGCACGACCCGCTCTTCGAGCCGCTCAATCGAGCAGCCGGCAGACCGGCGCACCCTCCTGGGCGTCGAAGAATCGATCACACGGCGAATCAACATTCGGAAGGCTCAGAAAGACTACGGCCGGCTCGATCGCCGGTTCGCGTACCGCCAACCAATATTATACCACGCGGTCCCTCGCGCTCGTTGTCATTATGATGGCATGGTGGAGGAGGCGGGTGCAAGATATGCGGTGTATGCAGGCGCGGGCTCTCATCTGGCCCTCATAATTCCCCTATCCCCGCGCCCGGGGCCTCGGCATCGCGAAGGAGCATGTCGGCGCCCGTCATTGGAGATGACCGCGAACCGAAGAGGATCATGAAGCCGGCATCGCGACGCCTTCACGGGTCTGGTTCTTACGCCCGCGCGCTTTCATCGCGTGGACCGCAGCCGGCTCGCATCCCGCGCCGTTTGCAGCCGCGTCTGCGCCTCGGCGAGCCGCTCGAGCGCGTGCGTTGAGAGCTTGCGCATCCAGTCGGCCATTTCCGGTGAGACGGCGCGGATGGCAATGCGGGTCATGGGCATGTGGCCGAGGTAGCTGGTCAGCACCGATGGCGACCATGGCTTGGCCTTCGCGGCCGTGGCGACGCGAACGGCATGTTCGCGCGGTTCCTGAGGGAGCGGCGTGCGGGGAGTGTGGCCCGAGATCGCCGCGAACATGTCAAGGTCGTGTTGGAGCAGCCGGCGCCGCATCACCTTGACCTGGGAGTTTCTCGACAACGCCGGAAGAATCGCCTGGACCATGATACTCACTCCTGCAACTCAAGTGCCTTAAAACACAAACGGCATCCGAGATGCCCGTCGATCCATGTTCTCGGTCCTTCCATGGCACGACTTTCGCTCCGTCTGTACGGCTGATAAGGAGCCGCCGATCTATTTAGACGGTGGCTCATCGAATCCACATGTTAACGGTTAACTGGTCAACGCGGTTGCTCTCCCGCCTCCCGCGCCATCATATTCAAGACAGGCAACCACCGTCTGCGGCCAAATTCCACGGTTGGCGGATGATCCGTATTTATCCGGACCCATTTGAATCGGCTGTGCGGGTTGGAGGGATAAGAGGCCGATACCGTTTCATGTCTGATAACGCCACCCTCCCATTCCCGCCCGCAACGCGCCGCAACGCTGTTGAGGTTGGCGGCCGGCAGCGCCCTGGTCTGCGCGATCATGCATTTCCCAATGCTTGCGTCCGGTTTTCGGCTCACCCAGGACGACCAGATCGATAGCCGCTTCAATAATTACCTGCTGGAGCACAGCTATCGATGGCTGCGGCACGAGCCCGGCCACGAATCGCTTTGGGACCCCGCATTTTGTTTTCCCGCCGGCGACATGTTGGCTCACTCCGACGTGATGATCAGCTTCGCGCCCGCGTATTGGTTCTGGCGTGTGCGGGGATTCGAAGCGGACACGTCTTTTCAGCTCTGGATGGTGACGGTCGCGGTTGCGAACTTCCTGGCCGGGTATGCCCTGTTGCGTCACGGAATCCAGGTCGGCATCGGCGGCGCCTGGTGCGGCGCCGTTCTGTTTGCCGCGGCGGGAAGCCGGGCGGCGCAACTCGGACATCCGCAGCTCTACTGCCAGGTCTTCATCCTTGTTGCTCTCTATGCCCTCACGCGCATGTCTTCAGGCGGGCCGCGGGCAATTCTTTGGATGCTGCTGGCAACCGCCGCTATTGCGTTGCAGTTCTGGGGTGGGTTTTACCTGGCGTTTTTTGTCGCCATGGCAGTCTCCATCGGGCTCGCGTGGCGGTTGGTCCTTGCCGGACGCCAAACCGTGAGCCGCCCGTCAGCTCGAGCCATCGGCTTGGGGATTGTCCTGTCGCTGGCGGCTATGTCCGCAGCGCTGGCGCCGCTGGCTATTCGATATGGGCACGTGGCCTGCACGACAGCCATGCCGGGACCGGCCGCCATCTCGGCAATGCTCCCCACGCCCAAATCATGGTATTACATGGGTTCCGGCAACCTGCTCTACGGCCGCTTCGATCCCGCCTTTGCCGACCTTTCTGCCCCGGAGGAACAGGCGATCGGGCTCGGCCTGATCACAACTGCGATCGCCGGTGTCGGACTCTGGATCGGGCGACGACGACTCAGCTTCCGGCTTGTCGCGCTGGCCGCGGCCACTCTGATCGTCCTCACCACGCGCTTCGGCGAGCATGCATCGCTGTGGTGGCTCGTGCGGGATTACATTCCCGGCGCCGCGGCGCTTCGTGCGGTGTCGCGGGTCGGGCTTCTCATGACGATTCCCGCCGCAATCGGTGTTGCCGCGTTCGTCGATCGTTTCAAATCCCGCGCGGTTTATCTTGTTTTCGGCCTGTGTCTTCTGGAACAGGTGCATCGACTGCCCGCATATGACAAATGGGAAGTTCGAGACCGAGTCTGGCGAATCGCCGCGGCGATTCCTCCCAACACCGACGCCTTCTTCTACTTCGGAACCGGCGGGAAGGACTGGGCCAGCGACCAGGTCGATGCAATGTGGGCATCGCTTCAGAGCGGCGTTCCAACGATCAACGGCTACTCCGGAGCCTGGCCCCCGGGTTCGCGCGAGCTGGTCACATCACCCAACCGCGCGGCCCTTGAGAAATGGATGAAACAGAATCACCTCGCCGGCCGCAACGTCATCGTTCTGTCCCGCGAGGGCGACCTCGATAATTTTCAGACACAGCCTAAAGCAGAATCTCTTTCACCACCCGCGCCGGCACCACCCCGGTAAGCTTCTGGTCCAGCCCCTGAAACTTGAACGTCATTTTTTCGTTGTCGATGCCCAGGCAACGCAGAATCGTCGCGTGAAGATCGTGTACATGGACGGGGCTCTGGGCGATGTTGTAGCTGAAGTCATCCGTCTGCCCGTAGCGGATTCCCGGCTTCATGCCCCCGCCCGCCAGCCAGACGGTCAGGCATTTCGGGTGATGATCGCGGCCGTAGTTCTCGCGGCTCAATCCCCCCTGGCTGTAAACCGTCCGGCCAAACTCGCCGCCCCAGATCACCAGGGTATCATCGAGCAGTCCGCGCTGCTTCAAATCGGTGATCAGCGCATGGCACGCGCGGTCCACATTCTGACAGAGCTTGGGCAGCAGCTTGACCACGTCGCTGTGAACATCCCATCCGCGATGATAAATCTGCGTGAAGCGGACGCCCCGCTCGGCCATCCGCCGGGCCAGCAGACAGTTGTAAGTGAACGTGCCCGGCTCTTTCGCCTCCGGACCGTATAATTCCCACGTCGATTGCGGCTCGTCGCTCAGATCCAGCAAATCCGGCACCGATGTCTGCATGCGGAACGCCATCTCATATTGCGCGATCCGCGCGTGGGTCTCGGGATCGCCAAAGTCTCGATAGGTTTGCTCGTTGAATTGATTGACCGCATCAAGCATCGCCCGCCGGGTCGCGTGATCGACGCCTTTGGGATCGCTCAGGTAGAGCACCGGATCGCCCGATGAACGCAGCGCCACCCCCGCATGCTGCGACGGCAGAAACCCACTGCCCCAGAACTTGGCCGAGATCGGCTGCGGGTTCACGCCCTGCGGATACTTCGACGTCATGACCACGTACGTCGGCAGGTTGTCGTTCATGCTCCCGAGCCCATACGACAGCCACGCCCCCATGCTCGGCTTGCCGGTGATCATGTTCCCGGTGTTCATCAGAAGCTGGGCCGGCTCGTGGTTGATCGCATCCGTGTAGAGCGATTTGACGAGCGTCAGCTCATCAACAATCCTCCCGGTCCACGGCAGCAGCTCGCTGATCCAGGTGCCGTCTTTGCCATGTTGGGAAAACTTGAAATGCGAGGGCGCGATGGGGAATCGGGTCTGCGCTGCGGTCATCCCGGTAAGTTGCTGGCCGCTGCGAACCGATTCGGGAAGGTCCTTGTCATACAGCGCCTCCAGCCCCGGCTTGTAATCCCACAAATCCTGCTGCGGCGGCCCGCCCGACATGAACAGATAAATGGCCCGCTTAGCCGTCGGCGGAAAATTCGGAAACCGCCCCGCCGCCTTTCCCCCCTCTCCCGCCTGGAGAGGGTTGGGGGGATTGGGGTGAGGGGAACTGCGGGAGACTCTCGTCGCCGCCCCGGCATCGCGCGCGAACGCCTCCCCCATCAGCGCCGCCAACCCCGCCCACCCCAGCACCTTGCCCGTCCGACCCAGGAACCGTCTCCTCGTCTCCAGCCGCAGGTACTCCGCCTTCAGCGCGTGCGGAATCGGAAGCTCCAGAATCGTCGGCCCATCCTCCGGGTCCGTGCAACAGGCATGTTGTTTCATTCCACCCTCCGGACGCGCCTGACTGCCGTCATCTTACCTCCGAGCGACCCGTCCATGGGACTTCGCCACCCCAGCCAATGCTCACACACTCCAAAACACTCCACTTTTCGAGCCAAATGGAGTGTTTG
>DATHPP010000469.1:0-38113 GCA_035483795.1 Tepidisphaeraceae bacterium
AGGTTAATCAGGCGACCGATGTGTGGCTCGAGGCTGGCGACTGGTTCGTCTGGCAGCTCATCTCCGGGCCGTACCCGCACTGCAAAGAAACCGACGTGCCACGTTCGACCTGTCAGGCCGGTTACAAGGCGATGTGGAACAACAAGACCGGCTATCCATCGCGCGAATATTTCGCCGCGGTGCATCCGGAGATGGCCGACGTGGTGACGAGCAAGATGCCCGGAACGCTGGTGGCGCCGGGGAATCGCGCCGGGCGGCTGACGGCGCGGGCCGCCGAGCTGCTGGGGCTGGAGGCGCAGATCCCGGTGTCGGCAGCGATCATCGACGCCCATGCCGGCGTCCCCGGCGCGGGTGTCGCCGCCGATTCGACCATGGTGCTCGTGATGGGCACCAGCTCCTGCCACATGATGAACAGCAAGGTCGAGCGGCTGGCGCCCGGGATCGCCGGCGTGGTCGAGGACGGAATCCTGCCGGGCTACTTCGGCTACGAGACCGGCCAGGCCAGCGTGGGCGATGCGTTCGCCTGGTTGGTGGACACGTTCCAGCTTTCGCACGAGCGGATGGCGCAGCGGGCGGCGGCGCTGCCGCCGGGCAGCGGCGGAGTGCTGGCGCTGGATTGGCTCAACGGCTGTCGTACGCCGCTCATGGACGGCCGGCTCAGCGGATCGTTCATCGGGCTGACCCTCGGCACAAAACCCGAGCAATTGTACCGCGCGCTATTGGAAGCGACGGCGTTCGGGCTGCGGTGGATCGTCCAGCTTCTTCGTGAGGCGGGCGTGCCGGTCGAGCGCTTCGTCGCCAGCGGCGGACTGCCCGCCAAAAGCCCACTGCTCATGCAGATTTATGCCGACGTGCTGGGCGAGGAGATTCTGCTAGCTGAGAGCGACAACTCCGTCGCCCTTGGCGCCGCGATCCTGGGCTGCCTGGCGGCGGGCGTCGAATCGACCGGCCATGCGAGCATGGAAGCCGCCATCCGCGCCATGGCCCGCCAGCGCTCCGAGCCCGTCTACCGCCCGCGGGCAGAAGCGCAATCGCAGTACGACAAGTTGTATGCGTTGTATCGCGGCGCGGGAGAATGCGACGGGGTTCTGGCGCGAACCATGCGCGAGTTGCGCAACTTCGCAACGACCGCTTGATCGGGAAAAAGTTTTTACCGAGAAAGAGAAGGAAGCGGAGGTCCCGACATCTCCGCGCCCGATTCATTCGCACCCGCATTTCTTGCTTTGTCTTTTCTTCGTGGCCTTCGTGCTTTCGTGGTTAATCTAATTTTTGCCGGCTAAGTGGGGCTGATCTCCCGCAGGTACTCAAACGAATAAATCCCCGTGCCGTGCTGGTCGGACCAGTCGATGCGGAGAGCATAGTTTCCCACCAGTTCCGCCCCCAGGGCGGTGAGCGGCTGCGAATAGTTCCCCGGCAGCACGCGGAGCAGCGACTTGCGCTGCTGCTGCTCGGCACGCAGCGTCTTGCACTGGGCGCAGGGGCACATCGAGCGCAGATAGGAGATGCCGTACACCGATTTCTGCCCGTCCTGCCAGTCGATTTCGAGCTTTTCGTCCTTCTTGAGGTTCAGTCGGATTGGAACGGCCTGCGGCATAGTCGTGTAGGCCCGATTTTATCCGCCCCGCGGAGCATCTGCGAGACAGGCGGGGGCGGACCGATGATGGACCTGTTAGGAGGCGCCTATGGACATGAACAGCTTGATGCTCTCACTGCTGTTCGGGGCGGTGGGGACCGGATTCCTGATGTACGGAAAGAAGATGGCGGCGGCAATTCCCATGCTCGCCGGCGTCGGCCTGATCGTCGTTCCCTATTTCATCAGCAACCTGATTCTCCTGAGCCTGGTCGGTGCGGCACTGACGGCGGTCCCCTTCGTCGTGCGAAGTGAATGAAGAAAGCGCTCCGAGCCATTCTTGCAAACCAAGCCGGGTGCGGAGCGAAGCGGAACCCCGGATCTCACACACTCCCGAGAATTACTCGCGGCCACTTCAACCCCGCGTCGCGGGCAACGATTCCTGCCAAGCGGCGGAATTCGATCCGCCTGGTCGAGAGGGATTATTTCCGCTTGTGCATGGGTGGGCAATTAGGATTTTCGACGTGACTCATGGCGTTTGCGCGTTGACGGATTCCTGCGGCACGGGCTTCCCCATCGGGTCTGAGCCTGAGGCTCAGCCTCAGGGTCGAAGACAGCCCGTGCTGGCGGCGCGATACGTCGCGCGATCATCGGTGCGAATCTCTAAGAATTGAAGACCGCCAGCACGGGCTGGAAGGTGGGTGCCACAGGAATCGTTCTACTGCGCGCTGTCGAGCATGGCGGTGGAGCTGGCCTGGAGGGCGTTGTGCTTGCGGATCGCGGCTTTGAGCAGCGTATCCTCGATGCTCCGCTCGACGACCAACTGGCCCTGGAACTTCTCGGCGGTCTGCCGTGCCTCGGCGAGCTGGCTGTCGAGCCGCGACTTCTGCAAAGCAAGCTGCGCGTTCAGTTCCGACATTCGCTGGACCTGGTCGGCCATCGATTCGGCCTCCTGCCGGGCGGCGCCGGACTGCTCGAGGAAGAACAGCGCGCCGCCCGCGCCCGACAGCGCCATCGCCGCGGCCATCGCCCAGGCCCATCGCGCCGATCGCCGTGCTTTGCGCACGTCCTGCTGCCGCGTCCAGCGGACGTCGGCCGTGGCCAGCGGAGTGGCAGGCTTGCGGGCGGGAAGGGTCGGCGGAATCGGAGCGGGCGCCAGCGTCCGCTCGATCTCCGTCAGCGCATCAATCATCGGCGCCATCGCCGCACGTACCGACACGGCAGGGTGCTCGGGCAGGCAGATCAGCACCTCGTCAGTGCCGTCGGCCACAACGCGGCTGGGGAGCTCGCCCTCGTCCTTTTTGCGTTCGAGGCTGCCGACGGAAACGTCGAGGATTTCCGCCGCCTCGTGGATCGTCATCCACAGGTGTACGTGCGGCCGGGCTTCCAGAATGACGGGCGCATCGATTTCGGCTGAACTCATGCAGGGTCTTTCGGACAGGCCGGCGGCGAATCTTTAGCAGGTCCGATAACGTTTTGGTTATGGGATGGGGCGTGACACTTTTGGGGCAGGGCCCGGGGTGACGGCGTCCATGCCGGCTTGATATGGGCGACTCAACCGATAAGAATTAGGGTATGACCGTGGCCGAGGACATCCGCAAGCAGCTCGCCGTGGCGCGGCAAGCACGCGAGTCATTCAAAAATGACTCGAAAAAAGCAAAGCGGTGGCTCATCCGCATGGGCATCCTGAATAAGGACGGGAAGCGTTTGGCCCGGCGCTACCGGTGACCCTTTATTCGGTGCTTCCCTCATTTAGTCTGGGCTTTCACGGCTGCGACCAATCGGTGGCGATGAACGCCGTCACCAGGAAGCAGGCCCTCAAGTTCAGCGATAATAAATACGACTGGCTCGGCTCCGGCATCTATTTTTGGGAGAACAGCCCGGAACGCGCGATGGAGTGGGCCACGCTTCTGCGGATACGCAAGAGACTTCGCAGGCCCGCAGTTGTCGGCGCGGTGATCGATCTGGGGAACTGCCTCAACCTTCTGGACCGCCAATACCTCAAGGTCGTCCGCGCCGCCTACGAAAACCTGGCTGAGGCGTCAGGAAAGGCGGGAACTCCGCTCCCACGGAACGAGCCGCTCCGGACCGGCGGGGACCTGCTTCTTCGAAACCTCGACTGTGCTACGATCAACACCGTCCACAAGATGAGGGAGGAGAGCGGCCTTGCTCCGTATGACACTGTGCGTGCGGCGTTCATCGAGGGTGCGCCGCTCTACGAGTCCAGCGGCTTTAGCGAATACAACCACATCCAAATCTGTGTGCGGAGCATCCGGTGCATCAAAGGCTACTTCCTGCCGCTGGAGGATGTGGACTCAATCTGAGCAGATGATATGTGGGCGCATTTTGGAGCGGGCATGGGAGTTGGTGGTGGTAAACATTCCGGCTCGAACGGCCGGGCGCGTCGCGCGGTCGGTCACTCGGCCCGTTACCGCCTCAACCGCGCGCTGGTCGATGCGGTGGCGGATGGGGAGGTTGAAGCTGCCCGGCGGCTCATTGTCCGGGGGGCAAACGTGAACTTTCGCAACCGCCAGGGCGAGACCCCGCTGAGCTTCGCGGCCGCGTGGAATCAGCTTGAGGCGCTGAAGCTTCTGCTGTCTCACGGGGCCGATCCCAACGTCGCCGACCGCAGCGGCGGAACGGCGCTGATGCTCGCCGCCCAGCACGGCAGCGCGAAAATAGTGCGGGCGCTTCTGGGCAGCAAAGCCGATCCGCGCCTCACCGACTCGGCGGGGCGCAACGCACTGGACCACGCTGATTGGCGGGTGCCCGGCGACCACGAGCGTGACGAAATTCGCCGGCTGATTGAGCGTTCCGTGGGGAATTCGCCCCGGGTCGCCAGTTAACACTCCTGGTCCAAAGCGGTTTGCAATCGAACGTAGGTGCCGCCGGTGCCCTCACCGGCGGTCTTCGCTGCACTGACGCGCCGTCGCATTCCGCCGGAGGGCACCGGCGGCACTTTAGCTAATCACAGATCAAGCAGCTTGCCCAGCGCGCCGTTGATGTAGCCGAGGTACAGTCCCTCGCGGACAAGGGCGGGAATACCGAGTTCCTCCATCAGGTCGTTGGCCCGGTCGTGCAGGCGGTCGTAGAGCACCTGGCGTTTTTTGCGATCGATGGCGCCGAGCTGAAGTCCGTCCAGCGAATGATCGATGGTGATGGGGGGCGGGTCCGGGGGCGCGGCGATGGGGCCAAGCGCGGCGGGTTGCCCATTGAGCCAGGCAAAGAAATCGCGGGCGCTTTGGCGGCCAAGGTCATAGTCGTGCTGGCGATATTTGACGTCGAAGAATCCCGCGAAGGCATACAGGCCGGACCCGGCGATGCGATTTTGGTCGTCGGTAATGGCATACACCTTCATCTGGTCGTGGGGTCCCAGCGAGGCGACCGATTCCAGGAGGAGCACGGCGTCGATCCAGGCGTTGGCCGTGCCGGCATCGATGGCCTTGAGAGCGGCGTATTCGGCGGCGAATTGCTTCTGAAGCCGGGCCTGCGCCGCCGTCCCGGTTGAATTGAGGCTGCCGGCGGGAGCGCCGGCATCGGGGGGAAAAAGAGCTTGCAAGAGCGGCGACACCGCGGGGCTGATCTGTGCCGGGGTCACCGTCTTTTTGAGGAAAAGCTCCTTGAGCGACTCGGCCTGCTTATCGAACTCGGCAACGCGGCTGTTGATCTTTTCCACGTTGTCCAGGTCGCGATAACGGGCCTGATTGAAGATCGCGTTGATCAGGGACTGGCCGGTATTCCAGTAGTTGAAGTAATCAGAACCCGGGGCGGCGCTGGCGCTGCTGCCGGCCGAAGCGCGCATGCCGGGGGCAACGAACAAGTAGTAGCGTTCGTCGTTGACGTGGTTGTCGATGGAGTCCACCAGCGCTTTGGCCAGCCCGATCGGCTCATTCTGAAACGTGCCGCCGTCGGTGTAAGCGAAGTGATTGATCGTTGGCAGGGGTTTGAGCGGGCTCGGATCGTGGTAATCGGAGGCATGCCGGATCAGGTCCTTCACTCGAAACGCGAAGGGAAACGCGCCGCAGGCGACGGCGGCGTTTCGAAGCGGCTCCCAGAAGTCGGCGGTATTGTGATCGGGGTTGGTCGAATCCACTTGTATCGTCACCTGATCCTGAAATCGGGTATAGGGCATGGTGCCGCCGGACAGCAGGTCGATGCCGTAGTCCACGCCGTTGAGGTTTGACATCGCCAGCCCGACCTGGATGGCCGAATCCGCCGCCGGATGAGGCTTTTCGGGCTGCACGTTGATGCCCTGCGTGTAGTGAGCGATCAGATAATTGCGCGAAATCGTCTCCACCAAATCGGACGACAAGGCAGAGAGAATGGAGTTCTCGTCAGAGAGCAGGTTGAGCAGGCCGGTCAGATCGACGTCTTTCACCCACGGCAGATACAGGTCGTTGTCGCATGGATCGGCGAGGCGCGACGGCTGAAAAAGCAGTTTCTGCGCCAGGATCACCGCATTCATCCCGCCGGCCGATGCGCCGGTGATGACATCGATGAGAATGGCTTTATTGGGCTGCTGGGCATTGTGACACGCAAGGGTCGAGAGCAATTCGTAGATGACTCCCGCTTCGTACGATCCCAGAGACACAGCGCCGGAAATCACAAGAGCGAGCTTCTTCTTCATGGGGATTCCCCTGGAAGGGCGAAGGTCGATCGTCTGCCGCGCCGCGACGACACGGGCTCTGGCCTCTCACAGTAATTTATCGCCGCGATCTGGCAAGCGCTCGATGGTGAGGCGGTAGGCGCCGGGTGCGTGACACTTTAGGCGGCGGTGCTATTGACATACGCCGAGCGCTCGGCGGCTTTCTCCCTCCCCCGGTAATCCGGGGGAGGGCTGGGGAGGGGGTTGAGGAGAATTACCCGACCGAACCCCCTCCCTGCCGTCCCCCGGAAGTACCGGGGGAGGGAAAAATGGGCCACCGCCGGAAAATCCATGCCGGTGAAGGACAGCATGATCGCCGCGACGGCGCTGCATCACGGCCTGACCATGGCCACACGAAACCGCCTCGACTTCCAGCACACCAAGGTCAGCATGGTCAACCCGTTCGAATAGACCGTCTGGCGGACTGGCATTCAGGCCAGGCCGACGGATGCGGAGCTCTCGGAACCCGCTTCTCAAAGAGCGAGCATCGCCGCCGCACCTTTTCCTGCCCCTTTCGTCTCTCGTTATAATGCCTGCGAACACAGAGGACGTCCCACCGGCGGCTTCATGAGCAAGAAGAAATTATTCGCCCTCTCAACCACCTTGACCACGTGCGCGATGGCGGCGCTGTTGTACGTTCAGCGCCCGGGATCACGATTTGTGCCCGTGCTGGTCAGCGAGAGCGGCGGCAGCGTCTATGTGTCGTCCCAGATTTCGCTGCGTGATGTCGGGTATGTCGCACGATCTGGCATGCGCACTATCGTCGATATGCGCCCTGATGGCGAAGCGGCGGATGAGCCGAGCAGCCGGCTTATGGAACGGTTCGCCAAAGGACAAGGCATCGATTTCAGCTACATACCCATCCCGCACGAGAGCATCCCCCCTGCGACTGTTACCGCGCTCGGCGACGTGCTCTCCTCTTCGCAAAGACCGGCCGTGCTGTATTGCAGAACCGGCCGCCGTGCCGTGCGGACATTCGCGCTGTTCGAGGCATCGCGCCATGACGGCCCCGGCGCGGATGCAATCCTGGCGATGGTGAAGAACGCGGGGTTTTCCGCCGAAGACCTGCGGCCCGAGATCGTCAACCGCATCGCGGCGAGAGCCGCCGTTTCGGAGGCAAAGCAATGAGCATCACTTCGCCACCCGGCGTGCCGCCCGCTTCAACGAATGTCCTCGACTACGCCGCTCGCTCGCGATGGCCCCTCGGGGGATTGCTCTCGCGCGTGATCGTGATCCTGATCGGCATCGTGGTCGGCTGCCTCATCGGCGTTTTCATCGGACTGCTGACGGGATGGATTGAAATACAAATAGTATGCTAAATTAGATAGAAACCTTGCGGGGGCGCAGGCCGTGCTATAATCCGGGTGGTTATGGAAAACGTTATAACCAAAGACCCGCAAATCATGCATGGCACACCGTGTTTTTCGGGGAGTCGCGTGCCGGTGAAGTCGCTGTTTGATCATTTGGAAGCAGGCTACAACGTCGAATACTTCCTGGCGCAGTTTCCGACGGTCCGAAGGGAGCAGGTGATCGCCGTGTTGGAGAAGTCGCGGCAACAGGCCGAAGCGAGCGCCGCGCTCGCGCCACGCGGATGAAAATTCTGATGGATGAGAACCTGCCGCACGAGCTTCGGCCGCTTCTGATGCCGATGCACGATGTCTTCACGGTGGCGTTCATGGGCTGGGCTGGCATTGCCAATGGCGAGCTTCTTCGCCGCGCTGCTTCACAGGGTTTTGATGCCATTCTGACGATTGATCGCGGCTATGAGCACCAACAGAACGTTTCCAACCTACCCTGTTCGGTGGTGCTCTTGCGCGCCAGAAGCAACAGAATCGACGACCTGCGCACACTGATCGCGGACACACTCACGGCGCTGAATTCCCTACCCCCACAATCGCTGATCACGGTGGGGTAAAGCGGCACGGCAGCGGCGCTCAATCGGGACCGCTACGGAATGGTATCTCTAAGGTTTGTTCTTCATCGGCGGCCTCTGCTGATGTGAGACGAATCAATTTGAGGGCAATATGGGGATTGAAGAGCACCCGCGAAATGAAAGGCCGACGCTCGACTATGCGATGCCGCATTCGCGGGCGCAGCCCCCCCGGCGCATCGCGGCGTGGGTATCGTCAGGATTGCTTCTTGGCATTGTGCTGACGCCCCCCGCGCTTTTTCTTGCGGTGATATCTGCGGGAGCGGGTCACGGAGACTATGCATTCGCGCGGGCTTTCTTTCCCCTGCCGATGCTGGCCACTCGACTCACTGGCAACTACATTTCCATACCGCTTATCGTCGCCGCAATACTGCAGCTCCAACTGTATGGATCAATGGTCGGATATGCGCTAGCCCGGCATCGAAAGATCGTCATTGCGGCCGTTGCCTTCGTCCACGCGGCCGCGGTGGCCGGGTGCTTCTCAGGTTTGATCCCGAATTTCTCTTAAATTAAAGCGTCCGCCTCATGGCCAACAATGGCGCCGAAGGTCGATGCCATTCCTATCGACTCGCGCCTGGGTCCGCGCGCCGGCCGTTTGCGAGAGCGACCGCAAGCATCTCACTCGGGGACATCTCGCGCGAGTTATTGCCGTCGCGAAAGTACTCGCCCGGCCAGAAAACGAGACCGCTGATCTGCGCGTCTCCCGTGTTGACTTCCAGGCAATTCAGCCAGTAACCGATCTGAAATTCGGTACCGTTTGAGGTGCAGACCCGCCCAAGCAGCTCAAGCATCTCGGGCTCGGACAGGTCTCTCGGAATCTTCGTCCGATCGACCAATAGGCCCGCCGCAAATGTTTCGGGGGCCACCGATCCGAATGCCGCATCGACGTCAAATCTCGTGAGGGCTCTGCCGGTGAATTCCGAAAGTGTTATCAGCTCGCGCGCGTAATCCTGCCCCGCCTCGTGCAAGCGGTACAGCCGCATGGCCAACTCGGTTGCCGAGTTGAGTCGCACGGCGTCGGCAATCGGGTTCATCAAGCAGGCGCGCATGTCCCAGCGGGCCTAACTAAATTTGAGTAGAAATCAGAATGTGCTTCGTGCGATCGGTCACGTTTGGAAACCGCGATTAATCACGCAGGAAGTCTAACCGGTAAGCCGCACCAACTCGAACCGGAGCCTCGATCCGTTCAACCTCATTCTCCTGAGTGGCCGGATCGACCGCGACCGCGGCGACCTGACAATTCTGCTGGAGCCGGGGCGGGTGAACATGGCGGACCGCAACCGCCTGCGGAATGCGGGGCGGGATCAGAGGACGGTGCGTGAGTCGCCGATCAACAAAATTATGACAAATGGCACAGTGCCACGCCGGCTTCGGTGGCATGACGGAGTGTCGAATCGATAAGTGCTTTTGGAAACATCAGTTGCCGCAATTACTAGCATAAATATCGCAAATGGCACTTTATCGTGCCATTTTTTGTGCCAAATTGGTCGAAAAGTGCCACGTCAGCAGCGACGTGGCAAATGTCCCATAATGTCCCCAAATGTCCCCTCCGGCGAGGGGGACATGGGACATGGGACATGGGACATTCGGACATGGGGCATGGGCATTGGGCATGGGCATGGGACATCGAGCTTGCGGGCGTTGAACGTTCAGAACGGAATTGAACGTTTCCGCGATTTCAGAACTGGGCGGGTGTCCTTTCAATCGGCATTCGGCATTCGAGCGGCGGCGAGTCGATTGCAATGCAACTTGGCGGCGGTACGCTAAGGCGCGGGCAGGTTGTGGTTGGGCAGGTGTGAGCCCGATGGAGCGGGCAAGCGGGCGGCTCGGACCGCGGGCAGGAAGCCTGATCAGTCCTGGGCAGATCATGATTCTTTTGCCGTACGCGCCGCGCGGCCGCGTTCCACTTCCGTTGTCGGGTCAACGCAGAATCTGGTGAGTAGCTGGTGCGATCCCACCGGGTGTTGTGGGATTTTGGTGGGATTCCGGTACATTACCGGACCTTCCGCCCCAGCCGGCTCATCCGCCACGGCATGGATGCGCGGTCGAGCGACGAAGTTCGGTCGCGGCGTCCCGAATCGAGTCGGGATCGCCAGAGTCCGGCAGATTGGCAAGGAGCGCTTAAGTGATCTTCGATTCCCTCCTGGGCATGTTCAGCATCGACATGGGCATCGACCTGGGAACTTGCAACACCCTGGTTTGCGTCAAAGGCGAAGGGATTGTGCTGAACGAGCCGAGCGTTGTGGCCGTGAAGAAGGGGACGAATCGTGTGCTTCAGGACGGGAACGCGGTGGGGTTGGTGGCGAAGGAAATGCTGGGGAAGACGCCGGGCTCGATCACGGCGATTCGGCCGCTCAAGGACGGGGTGATCAGCGATTTTGAAGTGACCGAGGCGATGCTCAGCTACTTCATCCGGCGGGTGCACGGGCGGAAACATTTCATCGGGCCGCGGGTTGTGATCGCGATTCCCAGTGGTATCACGGCAGTTGAAAAGCGCGCGGTGTTGGACAGCGCGGAGCGGGCGGGCGCTCGGCGGGTTTATCTGGTTGAGGAGCCGATGGCGGCGGCGATCGGGGCGGGGCTGCCGGTCACGGAACCGACGGCCAGCATGATTGTCGACATCGGCGGCGGAACGACGGAAGTGGCGATCATCTCGCTGGCGGACATCAGCGTCTGCCGGTCGGTTCGCACGGCGGGCGACGACTTCGACGAGGCGATCATCAACCACATGAAAAAGACCTACAACATGGCGATCGGCGAGCAGATGGCCGAGCGGATCAAGATCGAGATCGGCTCGGCGGCGCCGTTTGGCGACAGCGAGCCGTCCATGGAGGTCAAGGGCCGCGACATGATCAGCGGATTGCCGCGGAAGACGGTGATTACTGCTGAAGAGATTCGCCAGGCGCTTCAGGAGCCGGTGACGAACATCATCGAGGCGGTGACACAGACGCTCGAGCAGGCCGAGCCGGAGCTGGCGGCGGACCTGGTCGACAACGGCATCACCATGGCCGGCGGCAGCTCGCTTCTCCGCGGGCTCACCACCGTCATCAGCAACGCGACTGGGCTTGATGTGCGATTGGCAGAGGACCCGCTGACCTGCGTCGCGCGAGGCACCAGCGTTTACCTGGAAAACCTGGAGCTGTGGAAAGACACGATGGAGAGTGATCAGGACGAGCTGTAAAGAGATTTGCAATTGAAGAGGTCATTTGTCACTGGTCACTTGTCATTTGTTGAAGGTTAACGGCAAGTGACAATGACCAATGACAAGCGACAGCTTTCAATCGCAAATCGGCAATCGCAAATGATTTGGCACGGATGTCTCACTTCCGCTTCCAGCATGTGTTTTACGGCCTGATGGGGCTTTCTGCGCTGGTGGCGTTTGCGATGCCGCCGCGGTATGGGGACCGGTATCAGCCGCAGATTCAGTTGCTTTTCTGGCCGGTTGCGCGGCCGGTGGCGTCGATGGCGCAGGCGGTGACGCGGCGGGTGTCTCCGCCGGTCACCGACGACCGGCGGCCCGACATGGATATCCGCGCCGAGAACGAGCGGCTGCGGGTCGACAACGCCTGGCTGCACGCCCAGCTTGCGGAGCTGTCGCGGAAAGATCAGGAACTGGGGAAACTCGGGACGCTCAAGGACCGTTGCGTGCTCACGAAAGTGATCGGCGGCGACGCGGGTTCGCGCGAGTCGATTCAGATCACCGGAACGAGCCTCGATGGCATGCGGCAGGACATGTACGTGCTGACCAGCGAAGGGCTGGTGGGCCAGATCGCCCGCATCTGGATCGGCGGGGCGCAGGTGCGGCTGGTGAGCGATCCGGGGTTTCGGATTCGCTGCCGGTTCTGGCGGTTTGAGTTGGGGGAGATGCGTCCGCTGGCGATCCCGCCGGTGCTGGTGCAGGGGAGCGGGGCGGGTGTTTTGAGGGTGCTGTCGCAGCTTCCGCTGTCGGCGATCGGGCTCGATGCCAATTTGCAGACGGTCAAGAACTCCGACAGCCCGACGCTGATCGAGAACGATTATCTGATCGTGGACGACGGCGACTGTCCGCCGCTCAAGGGCGTCAAGATCGGCAGGGTGATGCAGATCGACCGCCGGCGCGACGCCCGGCTCTTTGCCGACGTGCTGGTCCGGCCGATCACCAACTTGAAACGGTTGTCGGAAGTGATGGTGCTGACGAAGGAGCAGTAGGCGGTATGCAGTAGGCAGTAGGCAGAAACGGCGGTGAGTTAAACTCGAAATACGAATGATCGAAGCTCGAAACTTCTCTTCGCGGAGGCGATCGTTTCGTCATTCGATCTTTCCGTCATTCGGATTTGATTCGTCATTCGTCATTCGAGTTTCGTCATTGGTCTTGTGACATGCGTTTAGTCAGCTACATCTTCCTCGCCTACTTCGCCCTGGCGCTTCAGATCGGGCTGGCGCCGTACATTGCTTACCATGGGGCGGCGCCGAATCTGGTGCTGCTGGCGGTGGTGTTCATTGCCGTGCATGCGCCGCGGGATGCGGCGCTCTTGGGGTGTTTTGCGCTGGGGTTTTTGCAGGACCTGGTGACGCTTCAGCAGCCGGGGCTGTTTGCGCTGTCTTACGGGCTGGTGGCGATGTTTGTGGTGAGCACGCAGCAGGTGGTTTACAAGGAGCATCCGCTGACGCATTTTTCGCTGGCGCTGGCGGCGGGATTGATTGCAGCGGCGGTGCTGCTGGCGCATGGCTGGGTGCGGCCGCCGGCGCCGCGGACGGTCGCGGCTGGCACGGTCCTGCCCGCCGTGCGAATTTCGACGACCCGCGAGCTTTACCGGGTTTTGTACACCGCCCTGCTGGCCCCAGTCCTGCTCGGGCTCTTGCAGCGGGCCCGAGGGGCGTTCGGATTTCAAGGACGAAGGCGAGTGCGGGCGTGGTAAGCCGGATCGCAGCGGCGACTTGGCAGGTGAAACTCGAAACTCGAATGACGAATGACGAATGACGAATCAAATCCGAATGTCTGAAATGCGAATGACGAAACCAAATGCACGAAATGCCTCGCCCTGCAAGGTTTCGAGCTTCGGTCATTCGTATTTCGAGTTTGATTCGTCATTCGTCATTCGAGTTTCGTGATTTGAGAACCGCCTTGGTCATTCGAGCTCGGAAAGGATTCCACCATGTTCGAACGCCGTCTCAAAATCTTCCTGGGTCTGCTTTCGCTGGTGGTGATCGTCCTGCTGGGGAGGGCGGCGCAGTTGCAGGTGGCGCAGGGAGATCAGTGGCGCAAAGAGGCGAGCGCGGCGCTTCAGCGGACGACGCCGATCGAAACGACGCGCGGCAGCATTCTGGATCGAAACGGGCAGAAGCTGGCCCGCGACCGCGCGTGTACGGATGCGTGCGTGCTGTACTACGCGTTGACACCGCAAGCCGATCCCAAGTGGCTGGGGAAATACGCGGCAAACCGCCTGAGCGGGCGGCTCGGCGACGCGTCGAGCCGCATGTCTCTGGCGGGGCGAACGCGAATGCTGAAGGACGAATCCTCCGCCGTCCAGCGCGACATCGACGCCATGTGGGACAAGCTGGCCCGGCTCTCGGGCCAATCGCGCGACGACATCGAGCGCATCCGTCAAACGGTCCTTCAGCGCGTCGAGATGCGGAAGAAGTACATCTGGTATCAATCGTATCTGCGTGCGATCAAGACGGGGACCGGCGGTCCGGACTCGGAGCCGCGCTGGGAACGATGGCTCAGCGGAGAATCGGACGACGCGCCCGAGATCGATAAATTCACGGTGACGGTCGGCGAGGAGCAGCAGCCGCACGTCATCCTGCACGATATCACCATCGACCTTCAAAACGAGTTGGGCCGCCATCCCGAGCAGTTTCCCGGGCTGGTGCTCAAGCCGGGATTGACCCGCTATTACCCGTACGACGATGTCGCGTGCCACGTGCTGGGTCATGTGGGCAAAGTGAAGCAGGAGGACTTGCACAACGACGCAAACCGCGACGACCCCCGGCGGCGCTACCAGCTCAACGATCAGATCGGGCGTGGCGGACTCGAGTGGCTTTGCGAGCCGGCCTTGCGTGGGACCCTGGGCCTGACGACGACGATCGCCGGGGACGACGGCCCCGGCAACACCGAGCCGCCCGTGCCGGGGCAGGATGTGCGATGCTCGATCGACATCGACGTGCAGCGCGACATTCAAAACTTCTTCGCCCATGCGACGCTGCGAAGCCGCGACCCGCAGACGCATGAAACAATCGAGACGAAGGACCAGGTGCTGCACGGGGCGGCGGTGCTCTTGGACGTCAAGACCAATCAGGTCCTGGCGCTGGTTTCCTACCCAACTTACGACCTGAACACCTACGACCGAGATTACCAGGTCCTGAGCGACGATCAGGTCAACGACCCAATGCGGGATCGCGCCACCGAATCGCAGCTTGAACCAGGATCCACAGTGAAGCCGCTGGTGGGGTTGTCGGCGATCACCGCGGGGGTGATCAAAGTGAACGAGGGCATCGAATGTAAGGGATACCTTGAGCTTCCCAACCATCATGGGGGCGTGATTCGTTATGGGCGCGTCGGGCGGTGCTGGGTTGCATCCATGTACGCCGACCTGCTTCACGACAACGTTGCCCATCATCCGGTGCCGGTGCCGCACCATGGTCATGATGGCAATCTCGACGGATTCCTGACCTACAGCGATGGCCTGGAGCGAAGCTGCAACGTGTATTTTGAGACGGCCGCCGACCGGCTGGGCATCGACGCGCTGAGTGACTGGATGCGCCGTTTCGGGCTGGGCCGCCGAACCGGAATCGGAATCGAGGAGTATGAGGGCAGGGTTCCCGTGGATCGGCGCGCCAGCTTTCACATGCTCGAGCGGACGACGGGATTCCTGGGCGGCATCGGGCAGGGAAACGTGGCGGCCACGCCGATCCAGATGGCCAACGTCGCCGCCACGATCGCGCGGAACGGTATCTGGATGAGGCCGAGGCTCGTCATGGAAAACGAGGACGGGACGATGCCGAAGCTGCATTCGGCCAGGATTGAAGTTCCCGATCAGATCGATCTGCACCTCGATCCCGAGGCGCTCAAGGCGTGCAAACTTGGAATGCTGAACGTGGTCAACGGGGTAGCCGGGACGGGGACGGCGGCGCACATGGACGAGCTGCTGATCGCCGGAAAGACCGGCACCGCCCAGGCGTCCCCGTTTCGCGTGATCGAGCGCGATCCGGTGACTCATGCAGTTCTGAAGGACGAGAATGACAAGCCGCGGTATCTGACGTTTGACCCTTCCACGCCCGAGCATCCCAATCTACAGGTACCCTGGTATCGGGGCGGCGGCCGCAACAACGCGCAGATCGACCACGCGTGGATGATCGGATTCGCCCCGGCAGATAATCCGAAGATCGCGTTCGGCGTTCTGGTGGAGTACGGCGGCTCGGGGGGCGGCGCCGCCGCCGACGTCGTCCGCGCCGCCCTTGAATCGTGCATCGAACATGGTTACCTCAAGTCAAGGCCGGCGCCAGCGACCCAACCGGTGGCGCAGGCGACGGGAGAGCATTAGCAATACCGGCCATGAATGGATTTGCGATTTGCAATTTGCGATTGAGGAGAAAGCGATCCGTCTTCCAATCGCAAATCGCAAATCGCAAATAGCAAATGACCGAACACGCCACGATTGCTCAAGCTCCTCCGGCCCCGCCCAGGGGCCTCACCGCCCGGGTGCGCCGGCGCGCGTGGCTGGAGCCGCACGTTCGGTTCTGGTGGCTGGCGGCGGTGGTTCTTCTGCTGGCGGCGCTCTATCTGCTGGTGAGCCGCTACCTCGCCTGGCACGACAGCTCGCGGCTGATCACCGCGGGCGTGCCGGTCCCCGCGACCGTGGTGGAGGTTGATGAATCGGTCGTCCGCGGAAAAACCGAACCGGGGGACAAGGCCGTCCGACTCGAATACGAATATGACGGAAAGAAATATGAAGTTTCGACCGCGTATCTGGAGGGACGCAAGGCCGAGCAGTTTCTGATCATCGGGCAGCCGATCACCATCCGCGTTGATGCGAACGATCCGGCGCGGTGGACGCCGCGACAGTCGCCGGCCCCGCTGGGGCAGGAGTTGATCGGTGGGATGATCGCGCTGCCCGTCGGCATTCTCATCGGGCTGCTGAGCCTGTGGCTATACCGGCGGACGATGCGGACCTGGCGAAACGGCCAGGCAGTCGCGGGGCTCGTGCTCAGTGCACGCCATACGGCCCTGGCGCCCCGCGCATGGTCGGTCCGCGCCACGCCTGCCGACGAGCAGGACAAACGCGTGATCACGGTGTTCGTGCCGCCCGATACCGACGTTGCCCGCGGAACGCCGATCTGGCTGCTGTTGCCAGCTTCCGGCGGCCCGATCCTGGCCTCCCGATGGTTTGAACCCTGATGCGAAAACTCTGGGAACAACTTGCCATCGCTACCAACTGGCCCGTCCTGGCGGCGGTGCTCATCCTCTCAGCCGTCGGCATCCTCAGCATCTGGGCCACCGATTCGACGGACGGCATCAAGCACGACGGCGTCAAGCAGCTCGTGTTCCTGGGAGTCAGCCTGGTTTGCATGGGACTTTTCCAGGTGGTGAATTACCAGGAAATCGGAAGATGGGCGTGGCCATTCTACACGTTGAGCCTCCTGTTGATCCTCTACACGCTGGCGGCCAAGGTCGCGCGGCTTCCCTTCGTGCATGAAACCAAGGGCGCTTATGCGTGGCTGAGCTTCGGCTCGGTGAGCCTGGAGCCGGCGGAATTGATGAAGCTGGCGTTCGTGCTGGTGCTGGCGCGGTATCTGCGCTTCCGCTCAAACTATCGAACGATGCGGGGATTGCTCGCCCCTTTTGCGGTGGCGCTGTTGCCGGTGGCGATGATCCTCAAGCAGCCGGACCTGGGCATGGCGTCGCTGTATATTCCGACGCTGTTTGTGATGCTGTTCGTGGCTGGGGCGCGCATCAAGCACCTGCTGCTGGTGGCGCTGATGGGGATTGCGGTCGTGCCGCTGCTTTGGTTCAGCGGGCCCAAGCCGGACGGGCCGGGGCTCCCGGTGTTGAAGCACGGTCCGCTTTTCGTGCAGGCCTACCAGCGGCAGCGCGTCTTCGCCATGTTCAAGCACGATCCCAGAACGATGCGCGAGTCGGCATATCAGACGCACCGGGCGATGACGGCCTTCGCCAGCGGCGGTGTGACCGGCAACGGCGCGGGCGTGATCCCGGTTGGAAAAAACGTTCCCGAAGCGCACAACGACATGATCTTCGCCCTGGTCGGCGAGCAGTTCGGCCTCGTGGGGGCGGCGGTGGTGCTGGGAGCATTCCTGGTGCTTTTTGCCGCCGGAATCGAGATCGCTGCCGCCACGCGCGAGCCATTTGGACGACTGATCGCCGTTGGCATCGTCTCCATGCTCGCAGCACAGGCTTTCGTGAATCTGGCGGTCATGCTGCGCCTGATGCCCGTCACCGGCATCACCCTCCCCTTCGTCAGCTACGGCGGCAGCAGCCTGGTGAGCAACTTCATGGCGGTCGGGCTGCTTCTCAACATCGGCCAGAACCGGCCGCTGGTGATGGCAAGAGACGCGTTCGAGTTTGGGGAATGAAAGGGTGGGGATCAGCGCAGCGAGTGCGGCGGCGGGTGACGTCGAATCGTAACGAGTGCCGCGCGCAGATTTTGCAAGCCTGGCCGGTTGAGCTGCAGCCGAATAATGGTGGCTCGAGATGCCGGCGTCAGGCCGACGATCTCAGTGAAATCCTCCGTCCAGGAAAAATGATCGATCCATCGCTGCGTGCGCGGATTAAACAGCGCGACAATCTGACCCGAGGAAGGATCGCGCCCGTCAATGAAATCGTATTTGAACCCGTTACATCCCTGACAGCAGAACGCCAGATTCTCCGGTTCATGTGCGCCTTGCCGTGCGCGCGGAATAATGTGCTCGACCGAGAATGAGTCAGGACAAAACAGCTCCTGACTCATGCAGTATTCGCAGCATTGTCTGGCGCGGGTTGAGACGAACGATCGGAGCGCTTTCCCCGGACGGTCACTCATGGTTGCCGTTCCGAGGAGGGCGCGGAGCAATGCCCAGCTCGCGCATTAACGACTCGATCGGGACGTTGCGGAGTTGGGCGAGCTTCACCAACTGAGAAATGCGGCGGGCGTGATCGACTTCGACTGTGTTGATGAGTTGCTCGAGCTCGGCGTGCTCGTCGGCGGTCAGCGCGTTGTCGCGCTGTTTTGTATTCAATTGATCATAGCGGTCCCAGGTTTCCTCCGGCAGCCCTACGCCAATCTGAGAGAGGAGCTCTGATTCTTGGTGATTGAGCTGCGCGGACGGTCGCGAATCGAGCCGAAGTCGCTCTTCGATTGCGGCTACGACATAAGAATCCGGTCTGACCCCCTGCTTAGCGGCTTGTTCCCGCAGGCGTTGCTCGAGAGCCGAGTCGATGTTGAGCGTCAGGGTCATAGCGTCGACATTTTAGCACGTTTTGCTCACGCGCCCATGACCCTCAACGCAAACGCATATTTGCACGGCGGCTCTTGCGGGACCTGCACGACCAGGCCATTCTCGTCTTGCGACCATTCGAGCTTGCCGCCAAAACCGAGCAGCTCGACGTTTTGGATTCTGCCGACGCCGTGCCTGCTTTTGGTCGCGAGCGGGGCGATGGTCACCTGCTTTTCCGGCCAGCCCATGAAGAACGCGTAGAGCGTGTCGCCCTTGGTGGTGAAGCGGCAGTCCTCGGCGGTGAGGGACTTGCGGCGGCTTTCGTTGAAGCCGGTCTTCACCGCCGACGACGCGGTGCCGGGGCCTTCGCCGAAGATCTTCCAGGGGCGCGTGCCGTAGATCGCTTCGCTGTTGATCTTCATCCAGTCGGTGATCTCGTCGAGGATTTTCAACTCCTGGTCGTCGAGCATGCCGCTGTTGGGCAGTGGAAAATTGAGCAGCAGGTTGCCGTTGCGGCTGACGATGTCGACGAGCATCTGGACAACGGTCTGCGGCGTTTTGTAGTGTTCGCCGCGGTTGTAGTGCCACTGGCCGACGCAGGTATCGGTTTGCCAGGGGCTGGGCCAGATGGATTCGACGACGCCGCGTTCGACATCGAGCACGCACGTGCCGACGGCGGAATCCTCGCGGCGTTTGCTGTTGTAGACGGCTTCGACATTCCCGCCGTGCCGTTTGGCGTTCTGGTTGTAGTGGTGGGCCACGAGGCTCAGTCCCCATTCCTCGAAGGGAATCGCGCCGTCGGTGTAGAGCAAATCCGGCTGGTAATTGTCCACCAGGTCTCTGATCCGCATGAACCACTGTCGCTTCCATGCTTCGGGGGTCGCGGAATTGTCCCACTTGAAATCCTGAGTCGGGTGCGCGTTGTCGTGATACAGCGACGACCACTCTGGATTCGCGCCATCGTATGGGACTCCTTTGAGCGGGCCGGTCTTGTCGGACAGGTGGCTGACGGCAAACCACTTGTAGCTGATCCACAGGTGCTCGCTGACGCCGAACTTCAGGTCGTGCCTGCGGGCGGCGTCGCGGAACAGGCCGACCACGTCCTTCTTCGGCCCCATGTTGACGGCGTTCCATTTCTGGTGCTTCGAGTTCCACAAATCGAAGTTGTCGTGATGCACGCCCATGCTGACGAAGTATTTGGCCCCGGCCTTCTTGTAGAGACCCATCAGGTATTCGGGGTCGAACTGGTCGGCTTTCCAGGTGGGGATGACGTCCTTGAAGCCGACTTTCGTTGGGTGGCCATAGGTTTGGAGGTGGTGCCGGTATTGCGGGCTGCCCTGGATGTACAGGTTGCGGGCGTACCAGTCGCCGGCCTCGGCGGCCGACTGCGGGCCCCAGTGCGCCCAGATCCCGAACTTGGCGTCGCGGAACCAGTCCGGCGCGCGATACGCCTCGAGCGACTGCCGCGTCCCCTGGAACGGCCCGTCCGCGATTGGCGGAATCCCGGGCGCCTCCGCCCCAAGAGCGCTTCGCGATAACTGGAGCGCCGGCAATGTCGCGGCCATCGCTTTCAGGGCATTTCGTCGGCTGATTCCATGGTTTGAGGGCATCGGTGGGTCCTTTCGGTGCGATGTAATGTAGGAACAGGGGCCGGCGGGGCAATATTGGAAATGCGGTAAAAGATGCATCCTCTTGCGAAATCGCACTCTGGCATCTTTAGCATGTGGCGTTTTCTAATCAGCGCTCCGCACGCGGACGCTGGCGGCGTGGGCGTCGAGGCCCTCGGCTTCGGCCAGGGCGATGATCGCCGGGGCGTCGTTGGCCAAGCCTTCGGCGGTGTAGCGCTCGACGCTGCCGCGTTTCATGAACTCGTAGACGCTCACGCCGCTGTTGAAGCGGGCGGTCGTATTGGTCGGCAGGCAATGGCTTGGCCCGGCGACGTAATCCCCCGCAGCGACGGGACTGTATCGCCCGAGGAAGACGGCACCCGCGTGCCGCAATCGGGCGAGGATGGCGTCGTCGTCTTTGGTCTGAACGCTCACGTGCTCCGCCGCCAGGCGGTTGGCCCAGTCGATCACCACCTCCAGCGACGGATCAACCATGATCGCGCTGTCGTTGGCGAGAGCGTGATCGATGGCCTCGACGCGGCGCAGGGATTTTTTCTGCCGCTCGATTTCCTGTACGACACGCGTCGCCAGCGATTCGCTGGTTGTCAGCAGGAAGCAGCTTCCTGGATCGTGCTCGGCCTGGGCGAGGAGGTCGGCGGCAATCGAGACGGGATCGCCGGTCTCGTCAGCGATGACAACGATCTCGCTGGGGCCGAGAAATCCGTCGATTCCCACGCACCCGGCCAGGGCCCGCTTGGCCAGTTGCACGTAGCGGTTGCCCGGGCCGACGATCTTGTCGACGGCGGGGATGGTTGCGGTGCCGAAGGCCATGGCGGCGATCGCCGCCGGGCCGCCGGCGCGGAAAACGTCGATCAATCCCAGCTCGGCGCACACCGCCAGCACCAGATCGCTGCGGCCAAATCGGCTGGGGGGCGAGCAGACGACGATCTTGCCGACGCCCGCCACCTGCGCGGGCACGGCGAGCATGATCAGCGTCGAAGGATAAGCCGCCTTGCCGCCGGGCACATAAAATCCGGCGCTGTCGAGCGGCGTGAAGCGCATGCCCAGCTCGACGCCGTCGCGGGTGAATTTCGGTTCCTCCTTCGGCATCACCCTGGCCTGATATTCGCGAACCTGCGCGATCGATCGGCGCAGCGCGGACATCAGCTCGGCCGGCAAACGCGCCGCGGCCTGCTTCATCTCCTCGACGGTGATGCGAATCTGAGAAGCGGTGAAATCCGGGTCGTCGAAGCGCCGCGCCGATTCCACGAGCGCCTCATCCCCGCGCCTTGCCACGTCGGCCAGAATCTGCCCGACGTCGCCGTCTTCCTTGGATGCGCCCAGGATCAGGTCGCGCGGATCGAGCCGGAGCTTACGAAGCAGCGCGTCGGCACGGTGAAGATCATCGGCATTAGCAAGCCGCAGAACCGGAATCATGCCGCGATCTTAAGCGCAATCCGCTTTGACGTCAGCATGTCCGGGAACGGCAAATCAGAACACCACCCGATGGGCAATGCTCCACACTTCCAGCATGTTGTTGTCGTCGTTGACGGCGGCAAAGTTGATGGTGCTGCCGGAAGTATCGATCGCGATTCCGAACGCGGCATCGGGCTGCGGAAACAGCGCGAACTCCGAGACAAATGTTCCCGTCCGGGTGAACTCAACGATCCCGCTGTTGGTGTTATTGCTGGTCGCGGGAGTGATGGCGTCGCCATTGGCGACGATCAGGTCGCCGTTGGGTGCGAATGCCAGGCCGAGCGGGCCGCGAAGGTGAACATCGTCGTTGTAGACCACGCTGCCGGTCGTCGTGCTGGTGCCCGATGTGATGGGATGACTGACCGCGAAGACTTCGTTATCGGCGGTCGAGGCGACGTAGAGCACCTTCCGGCTGGCGTCGTAGGCCAGACCGGTCGGTCCGAGCACCAAGGCCGATGGATCCGTGCGAAACGCGTAACCCCCGGCGATCTGGGTCATGCTCTGCACCGTTACGCTCGTTCCTTTGCCGGGGATCGACAGGTTGATGCGCGACACCGTGCCGTTGAGCACGTTCGAGACAAAGACAATCGCCTTGGATCCCTGGTCGACGACGGTCAAGTCCCAGGGGCCGTCGAGAAGGTTCGGGTCGGTGAGAGTCTTCGCGATGTTGCCGTTGCGGTCGAGGATGAGCAGAGAGCCGGGCGGCTGCTCGGTTTGTCCCTGGCCGCCCACGGTCGGAGCGCTGCCGACGATGACAAATCCTTTCTTGAGCACTCCCAGGGCGGTGGTAAGTCCGAGCCCGGTCGGACCCTGGAAGAACACGGATGCCTGCCCGGCGGGCGTGACGTTCATGATCGTCGTGCCGCTTCCCTGATTGTTTCCGCTGTCGTTGAAATTGGAGACGAGGATGTCGCCGGCCGCCAGCGGTCCGCCTTTGGCGAAGCCTTTGGGCACGAATGCGACGCCATACGGATTCTCGTCCCCGCTGGCCGGCACGGTCGAGACCGATTGCGTGGGCGTCGCGGTGAGGTGCGGCAGCAGCGCGTGCGTCGCCGCGGCGGCAAACAGGCATCGTGACTCCAGTTGCTCGATATGGGCGGCGGGGCCCGACGAAAGTTCGGTGCGGCTCATGGTATCCTCCTAAGAACCTTGCCGCCGGTGCGCGCGGCGGGTGCTAGTGATCTGACAAAGCCTAAAGCGTCAGCCCGACTCGCCCGCTGTGGATGCAGATTTTGCAGTTCGGGCTGGAACAAATGCCGCACCTTAGGTGCCAAGCGCAGCAGGGCGGTTCAGTAGCAGAACGGTTGAGCACGCCCGGCGGTTGACAAATCCCCCGCCCGCCCTCAGAACTGCCCCCATGGATTCGCAACTGGAAGGGCTCAAATTCGACTCGGCGGGGCTGATTCCCGCCATCGTTCAGGACCACAAGACCGCGCAGGTCCTCATGATGGCGTGGATGAACCGCGAGGCGCTACAGAAGACCGTGCAGACGGGAAAGACGCACTTTTACAGCCGCAGCCGCGGTAAACTCTGGCTCAAGGGGGAAAGCAGCGGGCACGTGCAACACGTGAAATCGATCCGGACCGATTGCGATCGGGACGTGCTGTTGATCGCCGTCGAGCAGGTCGGGGCGGCGTGCCACGACGGGTATTACAGTTGCTTCTATCGCGAGCACCAGGACGGGCCGGATTGGAAGATCATCGGCCAGCGGGTTTTCGACCCCGAGGAAGTCTACAAGAAATAGAATGATCCAGGACGGACGCGATGGCGGTGACGGAATCAAAGCGAAGCGCGAGGCCGACGGAACAGATCGCGCCGCTGGCGGCGGAGGCGCCGCCGGGTGGGAGGTTGTGCCTTGCGGTTGTCGCGATCTATCTGATCGCGATGGCGATTGCGTGCGTCGTGATCCGCTCGCCGGGGGTCGTGCCCAGTGGGAACGAGACGACCTGGGACCGCTCGATTTTCACATCAATCAACGCGGCGACGCTCACCGGCTTTCAGCAGACCATGGGGATTCGCGAGATGGCCGCCGCGGGAGCGGGTGGGCCGGCATTGCTCTTTGGGATGACGATTTTCGGATCGCTCACGAGTTTGTTTGTGGGCGGAATTGCCGGGGCGCGGGTGCTGCGGATGCCGCACACGCCGGTACAGATCGCACTGGCCGCCGTTACCGCGGAAATCATCGCGGTCGTCGCAGGAGCAGCGGCGCTGGCGGGGGCAAATACCTCCCTGTTCGACGCCCTTCTCCAGGCCGCCAGCGCCTTTGGCAACAGCGGCCTCTGGACCGGGGCGTATCCGTCGATGTCGGCGCCGGCGAGTTATCTTGTGCTGCTCCCCCTGGCGGTCCTCGGCGGCCTGGGGCTGCCCGTGCTGATCGAAGGCACCAACGCCATGTTTGGAAGAGCGACGCTGTCGCGGCATTCGCGGATTGTGCTGATGCTGACCGCCTTGGCATATCTGGCGGGGCTGGCGCTGCTGATGCTGGCGCAGGCGCCGGCCGCGGCGGGTGGGGGGTGGGACGCGTGGCGCGATACGCTGTCATCCTGCACCATCGCGGCCGTCGACACGCGCACCGCGGGACTGCCCTTCCAATCGCCCGCCGCATTCACCGCGGCGGGGCAGTGGCTGCTCATGCTCCTCATGCTCGTCGGCGCTTCGCCGGCCGGCACCGCTGGCGGATTAAAACTCACCACGCTGTGGCAACTGCTTAAGGGCACGGGCGACGCGCTGGCCGGCCGGGCCGTGGCGCGGGCCACGGGAATCGCCGCGGTCTGGGTTGCCGGATATGGGGTCGCACTGCTGATCGGGGTCATGCTCCTTGTCCAGGTTCAATCGCAGATCCCCGCCGACCGGCTGCTGTTTCTGGCGATCAGCGCCCTCTCGAACGTCGGCTTGTCCCACGATCCGGTTTCCATCACCGGGCCGGGCCTGCTCGTGTTGTCGGCGCTGATGCTCTTCGGGCGACTGGCGCCGCTGGCGATTCTGTGGTGGATGGCTCGGACCACCGTGGGGGCTGAGGTGCTGGTGGGGTGAGGAAAAAGATGGTGGAGCAGACGGCCGCGTCTGCCCCACCGAGAGGGACAACGATCGATGAGGCGCTCAACGCATCTGAGGCCGGGGCTCGGGATTGGGACCGTCGCTGAGCTGGCGCCGAAGCTGGCGCAGTTGATCGGTGATTTGGCTCATCTGCCGTTCCATGGCATCGAGCCGGCGTTCCAGGACCTGCCGCGAGCGGTCCCGCGCCTCGTTGAGCTGGTCGCTGGCGGCGCGGAGCCGGTCACTCGCCCTGGCGAAGGCGTCGTTCTGCTGCCGATCGAAATTCATCTTCATCGGGACGTAGGACGGGGTGGGCATATCGGCCTTGGGCGCTTCGGGCGGCCTGGGGGCGTCCGGCGCCTTGGGGGCCAGGTTGGCCGGCTGGTACGTGACCGTGCGCTTCCGCCCGGCTTTTTCCATCGCGGCCAGGCGCTTCTCGGCGGCGCGAAGCTGGGCCCGTAGCGACGCGACCTCGGCGCGGGCCTTCTGGTATTCGCCGCGGTCGACGTTCTTCTGTCCGTCTTCCGCATCCGCATCGGAAATATCCGACTTCAATTCCTTGAAGTCGAAATTGACCTGCGCTTGCGGCGCGGGAACGGGCGCCACCCAGACTTGCTGCGGCGCCCGGTCCGCCGTCACCACGGGCGCCGGTGCGACGATGACCGGCTGCGGGGCCGCCGGGGGCTCGGGGGCCGCTTCCTGTCCGAAGCTCGGGGAAAGCGGCAGCAGGAATCCCGCCGCTCCGAACACCGCGGCCAGCGCCGGCCGCGTCAGCGAACGCATCGCGTTGCCTTGCTTGATCATAACCAGCCTCCTTCTGAGGTCTGTAAACTGGCCCATTGTGCTGGCCAACACTGGCACGGCAGCCGGGGCCGAAGAAATGAATTCGATTGCTTCAATCAGCGCCGCGGCGTAGCTGCGCGCCAGCCGCGGCATCGACGACACCACCCAGGCGTCGCAGCACTGCTCGGCGGCCTCGCGCAGCTCGTGCCGCGACCACCACACCAGCGGATGCCACCAGTACGCAACCGCCGCGATCAGCTCGAGCGTCCGCGTCCAGTGGTCCCGCGCCCGCAAATGGGCCAGCTCGTGGGCCAGCACGGTGTTCTGCTGGTTTTCATCGAGCCGGTCCCAGAGCGACGCCGGGAGCAGAATGCGCGGCCGCCCGGCGATCGCGCACAACATCGGCGGGATCTGGCGGTCGACGAAGGCGACCCTCGGGCAGCGCCGCAAGCCCAGGCTCCGCGCGAGCTCCGCCGTGCGAACTCGCACCGCCGGCGGCGCGGGCCGGCTGCGGCGGACGATCCGCCCAATCCGCCACAGCGAGTAGAGAATGACGCCGGAATATAGAACGCAGCCGCTCAACCAGACGACCTCCGCGATGCTCGCCCACGAAGGCCGGGCTGGCGCTGCGATCCGGGCGGGCGCTGCGATCGGCTCGGGCGCCGCGACGACGGCCTCCTCGGGAACCTCCGCGTCGGTAACCTGCCGCTCATCGCCCACTGGCGGCGCCTCGGTGGGGAGAGCTTGAGCAACCTGAGTTGTCTCCCCTGTCTGCCGATGCCACACCGGAACCGACCAGACCGGCGGCGTGATCAGCTTCAGCAGCACCACGATCCACAGCGCCCGCGTGAGCGGCGGCCGGCGCAGCAGCCGCGACAATCCCGCCACCGGCAGCGACAGCAGCATCGCGGTCAGGGCGTTGGTCAGGCCAATTTGCAGCAGCCGGTCCACCGCTACTCCTTCCGATTCCGTTTGCCTTTGGGGGATGAGTCCGATTCCTCGATCAACTCCCGCAGGGCCTTGCGTTCTTTGGCCGAGAGCGGCCTGGCTTTTCCCAGGAGCCCGAGGATCGGCGCAAACGACCCCTCGCAGAACCGCTCGGCAAGCGCCCGCAGCCCCCGCCCCAGCAGCTCCTGCCGATCCACCGCCGCGGTGAACACGTGCACGAACAGCGCGCGGTCGCGTTCCACCAGCCCCTTGGCCTCCATCCGCTCGAGTTGTTTTTTGACGGTGGCATACTGCGCTTCATCGCCGCCGGGATGCAGGACGTCCGTGAGCTGCCGGATGCTGCATTTACCCTGCCGCCACAGCACCTGGAGAATGGCCAGCTCGGCTTCGGTGACATCCTGCGGTTCGCGGGGCATAATAAGAGTCCTTACGTCTCGATCTTGAGCTGTTACGTCTCCAATGTCAAGACAATGCTGCACCTGACAGACGAAACGGGCGGGGGGAATCTAACGCGGAAAACCAGAATCGCTGCGTCGCCCATGAACGAGGCGCTCGACGCCGAGACGTCATTGACGCCGCGCGAAGCGGATCGTCCAGCGATCTGATCCGGTCTGCTCGGAGGTGATTTCCACTGGGAGAAACCGCCGGACGACCTCGATGTTTGTCGTCGTGTGCGCGGTGAGCGGCTGGGTGACAAACGACCCGCCGCCGGCCAGGGCAAAGGGGATGACGAGCTGGTCGGCAAGGTGCTCGCCGACGGGAACGCCTGCGGCGAGATAGCGCTTTGCCTGCTGGAGCGAATCCTCGGCGACGGCCTCGGCGCGGACGCCGCGTTGGCCAAAGCCGGTGAAGACCTCGGTCACGTGCTCGTGGGCGATCTCGATGGTCACGATGTTTCCTGGCCCCTGATCGGCGGGGAGCTGGCGGACCTGGAACGATTCCCCCGGCCAGTTCATCGCCCGCTTCACGATAGCCAGCTCGCGCAGGGCGATGTCGCCTGGCAGGCCGGCGACGACGGCTTTGCAGAGCCGCCGGCCCGCCGGGCCGCGCTCGATCAGGTCGAGCGGCAACAGCTTCGCTGCCGGCTCGATCATGGCAAAGAACCGCCCGCCGCCGGCCGGGTAGAATCCCGCGCGCTCCAGCGCCACCGACACTTTGGGGCCCATCCGGCTGACGATCGGCAAAAACGCATGCTCCAGAAAATCGAGCGGCGGGGCATGGATGTTGTGCGTCCCGCCCTCCAGCGTCAGCGTCGAAGGCCCTTCCGCCAGCAGCAGCGGCGGCAAGACCGTCTGAAGCACCAGCGTTGTGCTCCCCGCCGACCCGACGGAGAACGTGTAATCGCCGGCCTTCACCGCGCCCGGCGCGAACGTCAGAGCCCGCGACCCGATGGCCGCGCCTTCCACTTTGGCCGAGCAGAGCGTCGCCGCCGCGTTGACGGCGGTCAGATGCTGCCGCATCAGCCCCGGCTTCTGGCGGTTGGCCCGGATCTTCTCGATGCGGAACGGCTTTCCCGTCAGCATCGACAGTGCCAGCGACGACCGGAGAATCTGCCCGCCGCCCTCGCCTTGCGAGCCGTCGATGATGATCAAGTCGGACATGTGCCACCCCGTTGGAAAATGGAACGTGGTATTTCCTAAAGCTGGTTGATTTCGACGTTGCGAGCGCCGCATACATTGGTGCACGTTTTTGTGCCGCCGGTGCCCTCACCGGCGGTCTTGGTTGCGCAGACGTGCCGTCGGATTCCGCCGGTGAGGGCACCGGCGGCACTTTAATTCCAGCCCGCACGGCAACTATCGCGATCCTCGTTCTACCGCTACTTTCTGCGCCCCAACTCGCAGCTCGAAGTTCGCATAAAACTCGATCTCGTTTTTCTCGCACTTCTGCACCGTCAGGTAACCGGGATGATAGCCCGTCGGCGCGAGATTGAACGGCGCGAAGGTTCCGAGAATGGCGTTCTGCCGCCGGACCGGATACGAGATCATCACCCGCCGCGTCGTGTCGAAGTGGCACAGCAGCCGGACCGCCGTGAAAAGCTGCGACAGCGACACGTTGAAGAACGGCGGATCGCACAAAATCAGATCGAACTCGCGCTCCAGATGCCGTGGCCGATACAAATCCCACTCGACAAACCCGCGCAGGTTCGCGAATCGCCGGTCCACATCCAACACCGTCACCGCCCGCCCCCGGCGGCCAAGTTCCCGCCCCAGCATCGGCGCGCACAAACAGCACGGCTTCTCAAACGAAGCCACAAACTCCGCCAGCTCGCCGAGCGTTCGCTCGTCGAAAAAATACTGCTCGCGGTGATGATGTTCCTCGGGCCAGTTCATAGTGCTAATTGCTCCAACGTGACACGGGTTTGCAACCCGTGCTGACGGCGTAAACCGAAAGCACCGCCTCATCAGCACATATCGACGCGGCACGTCGTCAGCACGGCTTGCAAAGCCGTGTCACATGAAACTCAATCATCCGCCTTATCCCCATCCTTAATCACAAACCGCGCCTTCAATCGCGCCACCTCGCTGGCCAGCCCAGCCAGCTTCACCGACTTGAGCACCTCATCAAAATCCTTGTAGGCATCCGGCGCTTCATCCTTCGGGTACGTCCGGCAGTTGCTCAGAATATCGCACCCGGCCAGCTCGGCGTCGATCGACCGCTGGTCGAGCCGGCGGATCGCATCACGGCGGCCCATCCGGCGGCCGGCGCCGTGGTTCACGCTATAGCAACTCTTCTCCGCGCCGTCGTCGGCCACCATCACCGCCGAGCCGTTCCGGGGGTTGCCGGGCAGGAGGATCGGGTGGCCGGTCTGGAAGAACGGCGTGTCGCGCAGGGCATGATGCCCCGCCGGAAACGCCCGCGTCGCGCCCTTGCGGTGCACCCAGGCGAGACGGTTGTCCACCACCTCCTGCCGGGCGATGTTGTGGCTGATGAAATAGATCAGCCGGCCCTGCACGCCGGGAATGACCGTCTGAAACGCTTCCAGAACCAGCGCGTTGATCAGCAGATGATTCACCGTCGCGAAGTTCGCGCCCAGCGCCATGTCGTCGATGTACGCATCCGCCTCGGGAGTGCCCAGCGGCGCATAAACCAGCTCCCGGTCGTTTCCCGGCAGCGGGATCGACCAGGTCTCAAACCGCTCCTGAAGCGCGCGGAACTGGCCCGATGCCAGCGCATACCCAAACCCGCGCGAGCCGCAGTGCGACAGAAACGCGACGTGATTGTCGCGCAGGCCAAAGACCTCCGCGGTCTCGCGTGCCCGCTCGGTGTCCGCAACGTGCACGATTTCGCACTCGCCAAAGTGGTTGCCGCCGCCGTAGGAGCCGAGCTGCCGGACCTTGTCCTCGAAATTCGGGATTTGTCCCGACTTGAGCAGCAGGTCGAGCCGGGAGGACAAGGCATCGGCGCTTCCGTCGCGCCCCGTGTGCGCTGCGTCTTCGCACCGCGCCGCCCATGCGGCCGGAATGCCGAGCGCCGCGCAGACCGAAGGAGATGCGCCTTCGACCGCCGCCATGAATCCCAGCTCGGCGGAGACGTGGCGTGAATGCTTTACCGAGCGCTGCCCGCGTCCCGCGCCGGTCGGCGTGCGATCGACGATCGCGTCGATCAGCGCCCGCCGGGTCTTCACGTCCGCCACCGCCTCAGCGGGAAGTTCGAGCTGGAGCAGACTCATCGAACACTTGATGTCTACTCCCACCGGACCCGGATAAATGTGCGTCGGCGACACCAGCACGCATCCCACCGGCGCGCCATATCCGCAGTGCGCATCCGGATTGAGCACCAAGTCCGTCACGCCGGGCGCAGATCGCGAATTCAGTGCCTGCTCAAGACAGATCGCGTCAAACGAATCGCGGATCGACTCGGTCCCGATGACCGTGATCGGTTTGCCGCGACCGTCGCGCGGGGGCAGAAGTGCCGTCGCATCGCCGGTCGACACCAGCGTCGGCTTCACATGATTGTTGGCTAATAGCATCGCATCCCCTTCATCAGAGCGGCAGATTGATTCCCAGCTTCTGGGCACAGGCGATCAATTCCGCGTCTTCCAATAGTCGCATCTTTTCACACCGCTTGAGGAACCGCCTGGAAACCTCCAGGACATCGCGCTTGGCCGTCGCGCGGTCCGAATATTTGGTGCTCCGCGTTGCCAGGCCAAATGTGTTGTGACCCCACTCATCCTGTTCCGCCTCGGAAGCGTACTTCATGGTCGCCTTCCGAAGCCGGTCGAATCGGTCCTGGTAGCCGTCGATCACATCGAGGCAATGCTTCGCTTCGCCGATCCAGAAGCCGGCGTTGGCGGCATAACCTGCAAACCGCTGCGGCTCGCCGTCACAGGCGCGCGTCAGCACGCGAACCAGCGCCGAGCTGATTTCTTCGATGTAGGTCATGGCACGCCTCCAAAAGCGCGACGACAATCATTGGAGAAACAATCCGCTGCTCTTCCGCTGAGCTACGTCCGCTTTCGCGGCCGGCGGGATTCGAACCCGCGTCCTTCGGTTTAATGTAGTTCCTCCGGCATTCGTCGCGCCCCCGCCTGGTTCGAGACTCCTGCGGCACGGATTCCCGTGGCACGGGCTTCCAGCCCGTGCGTGCGGGCATCGACTGGTGATGGTCCGACCATTCGCAGTCACTCACCGCATTGCGCCGCGAGCACGGGCTGGGAGCCGGCTGGGAGCCCGTGCCACGGAAAACCCGTTCGCACGCCCGGTTCACGCACACCTATCAACGAGTCAAGACCTTTCACCTGCCGGCGGGGTGCAGGCTGGAAAGCCTGCACCACAAAAAGCCGAGCGTCGACGCCGGCCGCGACAATCGGTGGACGAGACACGCGCTCTATCCAAGCTGAGCTACAGCCCGTTGGTTTCCTGGTCAGCAGGGCTGGTGGGATTTGAACCCACGACCTCGAGGGGAGAAACCTGTAGTCCCAATCCGCATTCGCGATTCTTCGGCGTCTGGCCTCGCGGGTTACCGGCCCGCGGTGCGTATCAAGGACGGCGACAAAGTTGGCGAGAGCTGCCATCGAGCAGGCCCAAAGGCCCGCCCGATTGTGGGTGCGACCCCACTGGCGACCATGTACTCCCGGCCGGCATTCGCCGTCTTATTCCTCTCGTTGTTCCTCCTCCGCGCTCGTAGCAGGCACGCTCCGCGTGCCGTGGCTGACGGCACGCGGAGCGTGCCTGCTACGGGCGGAAAATCACAGGTTCACGGCCTCGATCACGCCGACCCAGTGGTCGGCGGTGAGGGTGCCGCCGGCGAACTCGGCGATCACGTCGAAGACGCGATCGGAGAACCCGCCGATGTTGAGCACGTCCGGGCGCTCCTTCGCCTGGGTCGTGCCGTTCGGCTGGATGTCGATGCAGACGAGCTTCGCATTCGGGTTGCGGCCCTTGTACTTGGCCCACTGGCGCATCGTCTCTGTCGCGTTTCCACCGAACCGGCCGTACCACGGCGAGTCGACCCACGACTCGTTGTCCGAGACGTAGATCAGCAGGTCGCCGGTCGCGCCACGGCGGTTGAGCTCCGCCAGGGGCGCCGAGCAGTTGGTACCGCCCGCCGGTAGCGATGCCAGCTTCTGCGCGTTGGTCATCACGCTGTCGCGCGGGTTGAGCGCGACGTCGACGACCTTGCTCTCGAACGGCAGGACCGCGGCCCGCGGGTTCTGCCGGACGAACGCCGCCGCGACCAGCGCCGCGATGTCGATGCAGCGCACCGCAGTCGTCGAGCCCTTGCGGTAACCCGTCGCCGGCGAGTGCATCGAGCCGGAGATGTCCGGGAAGACCCAGACGCCGCCCGTAACCTTCGGCACGTTGGCGATCGCCAGCTCCATCGCATTCTGAAGCGCGTCACGGACTGCGGCAGGAACCGCCTTATCCGCCGTCGCGTAGGCGACCATGAGCTGGTACGGGAAGACCTTGGCCTTGCCGATCAGCTCTGCGTTCCGCAGGCGGTCCGCGATGAGCTGCGTGAGCTGCTCGCGGCCGTCGCCCTCGAAGACGCGGTGCCGTGCGAAGGTGTTGAGGTTCATCCGCGTCATCTGCCACGGCGCCTTCCGCGCGATCGCCTTCCAGTTGTCGCTGGTGAGCGGCAGGCTGGTCAGCATCTGGATCGGAACGTCGGGCACGAGCTTGGACTGGCCGGCCTTGAACGCCTCGAACTGCCGGACGATCTCCGGCAGATCCGCCGCGTTGTACGGCCGGCCGATCAGGTAGCCGAACAGCGCCTCGCGGCTCTTGCTGGCCGGCTTGGGGTGGACCATCTTCACGATGTCCGCCAACGACGGATCGTTGCCGACCGATGCGCGGAACAACGCCGCGTCGTCGCGCTTCTCGATCCAGTGGAGCACGAGCCGCTTGGGCAGCGTGCCCAGGCTCTTACGCCCGGTGACGCCCGAGCGGACGATCTGCACGAAGTTCCGCAGCATACGGCCATCGTCGATCACGCGATCGAACACTTCCGCCAGCAACCCCGGACCCTTGTTTGCCAGGACCGCGCACAGCAAAGCCGGCAGGTCCTTCATGAAGCCCTTCGACCGCACGTACAGGGCGGTGCGGGCGATGAACTCCGGCTCGACCTGCTTGCACAGATCGAGCACCGTCGCCAACTGCTCGTCCGCCGACGCGTAGAACGTCGTGTTCAGGCAACCCGTCGCGGCGTACTGCGCGAGCATGTGCTTCGGCGGTATCGCGTAAGCGACGCCGCCCGCCTCGTTGCGCGTATCCGCCTGCGGGAGCAGCTTTCCGGCCGTCGACTTGAAGAGCATCTTGTTCGCCATGGCACGGCTCCTTTCGATCAAACTCGGCAGGGCTAGAGCATCGGCCGTGCCGGAGTGGTTGAGGGTGTGTGCCAGTGACATCCAAACCGTTTTCAACGTTGAGTTTGTAGTCGACCGGAATCGGCGACACGCCGTTATCGGACGCCCAGAATCGGCGACATTTTTATCCGACAGGATAAGACTTTATACTCATGGCGTGAGCACGAAACGGAAGATAGCGATCGGTCTGCTCGGCCCCATGCTGGACCAGGGCAAGGGCCCGACGCGCTGGGAGCGCTGGCGGCCGAGCGTGGCGCTGTGCCAGCACGAGGACCTGTTGCTGTCGCGCTTCGAGCTTCTGCACGAGCCGAAGTTCACAGCGCTGTATCAGCAGATCGAGGCGGACATCAAAAGCGTTTCCCCGGAGACGGAGGTGCGGCCGCACGCCGTGCGGTTTGAAAATGCGTGGGACTTTCAGGATGTGTATGGGGCGCTGCACGATTTCGCCCATGGCTATCCGTTCAATCCCGAGGAGGAGTACCTGGTCCACATCACGACGGGCACGCACGTTGCGCAGATCTGTTTGTTCCTGCTGACGGAGGCGCGGTATCTGCCGGCCAAGCTGGTTCAGACGGCGCCGCCGGGCAAGTGGGGGACCGGGCCGGGATCGTATGACGTGGTGGACCTGGACTTGTCGAAGTACGACCGCCTGGCGTCGCGCTTCGCGCTGGAGCAGCAGGAAAGCGCGTCGATCCTCAAGAGCGGCATCGAGACGCGGAATGCCCCGTTCAATCAATTGATCGACCGGATCGAGCGGGTCGCGATTTCGTCCAAGTCTCCGATTCTGCTGACCGGCCCGACCGGCGCGGGCAAGTCGCAGTTGGCCCGGCGAATCTACGAGTTGAAGAAAGCCCGCCGGCAGTTGTCGGGCGGGTTTGTCGAAGTGAACTGCGCGACCCTCCGCGGCGACGGGGCGATGTCGGCGCTGTTTGGGCATCGGCGCGGCGCGTTCACCGGCGCAATCTCCGACCGCGCCGGCCTGCTTCGCATCGCCGATGGGGGACTGCTCTTCCTCGACGAGGCCGCCGAGCTGGGGCCGGATGAGCAGGCGATGCTGCTTCGCGCCGTCGAGGAGAAAACCTTTCTTCCCGTCGGTTCGGACAAGGAGCAGCAGAGCGATTTCCAGTTGATTGCCGGCACCAACAGTGATCTGAAAAAGGCAGTCGCTGCGGGCCAGTTCCGGGAGGACTTGCTGGCTCGGATCAACCTGTGGACGTTCGAGCTTCCCCCATTGCGCCAGCGGCCGGAAGACATCGAGCCCAACCTTCGTTACGAGCTGGAGCAATATGCCCGCCGGCATGGCCAGAAGGCGAGCTTCAACAAGGAGGCGCAGGAACATTTCCTTCGCTTCGCTGCGAGTCCCGAGGCGACCTGGGTGGGCAACTTTCGCGACTTGAACGCCGCGGTCACCCGACTGGCGACCCTCGCCGGGGGCGAGCGAATCAACCTCCAGCTCGTCGAAGAGGAGATCGCGCGGCTGCGGCAACAATGGCGCCAGGAGGAGACGAGCGATCCGGCACGGCTGGCGCTGGATCGTCATCTGTCCTTTGAGCAGATCGAGCCGATCGATCCGTTCGACCGCGTGCAGCTTGCCGAGACGCTTCGCGTGTGCGAGGGGGCGCGGTCATTGTCGGAGGCGGGACGGATTCTGTTCGCGGCGTCGCGTCAGAAAAAGGAGACGGCCAACGACGCCGATCGGCTCCGCAAATACCTCGCCCGCTTCGGGCTGGAGTTCAAGACGCTTTCGCGGAAGGGCTGAGGCAAATCACATCCGCGGCGGTCTCGGCAAGAGCGGCGGAGGGGCGTTCGCGGCGGTCTGGGCAATGTCACAAGCAAGAATATGACAAATGTCCCATAATGTCCCATAATGTCCCCTCGCGGCGAGGGGGACATGGGACATGGGACAGAGGGCCAACTGCGAATGTCCCATAATGTCGACAAAGTGGGACATTTGCCCCTGACGGGCTGGGGGCGAGGCGATGCGATCGGGGTTAGTACTTGGTGGCCCGGCGGGGGGCGGCGGCGCCGTTGAGGACGATGATGCTGGCGCTGTTGCCGACGCCGGTCTGGACCGTCAGGGTCACCGGCACCTGCGTGGGGATGGTGGCGCCGTTGTAGTCGGTGCCCATGGTGGGGGGGCCGAAGGCGGCGGCGGTGACGTTGGCGGCCAGCTCGTACACCGGGCTGCTGGTCCCGCCGCTGTAGAGGATCTGGAGCGTGATCCGCTTGTTGGTGCTGTCGTAAGCGAAGTCGCGTTCGGTCTCGTTGGTCTGGCCGGCGTAGAGGCCGCCGCTGGTTGATGCCGGGCGGATGATCCGGATTGTCGGGGACGAGGGGGCGGACAACCCGCTCGAGGCCCAGGTCCAGTTGCCGCTGGTGTTGATGTTGATGTCCATGGAGTCGCAGTTGCGGATCTCGCCGAGCATCTGGTCCATGGTGACGCGGGCCGCCTGCGTGCAGCGGAAGAAGGTGTCGTTCATCTCGATCGCCTGGCTGGCGTTGGTGAACGCGGTGGCGACGGCGACCAGCAGCAGCGAGGTAATCGCCAGGCTGATCATGGCCTCCGGGAGGCTGAGGCCTGAGCGTTTGCCGGTCGAATTGAAGCGACGAGACTTTGCGGCTGAAGTTACCACGGGGTCACCTCGACGTAGGTTCCGGGCAACGGCGTGTAGCTGTTGCCGAAGTTCATGCCGGTCGGATAGTTGCTGGTTCCGGTGCTGGAAATCACGATGTCGGAGCTGCCGTTAAGATAGACGCTGGAGGCCGTCCCGGCGCCGGCGCTGTCGTACATGGCGATGACGCTGCCGTCGACGGTGCCGGTGGCGTTACCGCTCATGTTGACGGTGCCGGCGACGACGCTGCCGCTGACGGTCCCGAAGTTACCGGTCATGCTGACGGCGTAATTGGGGGCCAGCAGGAACGAGCCGGTGAGCTGCGGGAGCGTTCCGTAGACGGCGGGATTCAGAGTGGTGACCGGCGAGGCCGTGACGGTGCCGCCGAAGTTGATCTGGTTATTGACACCGTCGTAGGAGCCGGTGGTATCGGTGACGATGACGCCGTTCACCGTGGCGTTGCCTTTGAAGGTGACCACGTTGGGGGTCTGGATGAGGAGGACCCCGTTGATGGTGGCGCCGCCGGTGAACTTGGGGTTGGTGTTCGGCGGGATGATGACGTTGCTCAAAGTGGTCTGGCCGGGGACGTACGTGGTCATCGGCGTGGCGCTGGCATTGGCGGCGTTGATAAACGGGGTGGGGTCGATCCAGGGGAAGGTCGGCGCCGGGACGCCATAGTGTTCGTGCTGGGGGATCTGGGTCGGGTTGTTGGTGCCGCCGATTGACGTGCTCGCTCCGACCGAGATGGTGGCGTTGGGGTTGACCACGCTCAGGTCGCCGCTGACGGCCTTGCCGTCGACGGTGATGGGGGTCGCGCTGGTCATGTCGGCGCTGAGGACGCTGCCCTTGGTGGGGTCGCTGGCGCCCTGGATATAAGAGGCGCCGGCGGTGGCGACGGTGCCGGCGGCGGCGACGCCGTAGTTCAGGATCGCGCCCGCCTTGGGGGCGGTCTGATATTTGAGCTGGATCGCCTTCTTGACCGTGCTGTTAGGACCGCCGCCATCGACCGTGCAGATGACGAACTGCCCGGAGGTGGTGATCATGGCCCGGAACTTGGTGCTGATGCCGGTCGTTGAGTCGATGTTGGACCAGGCGTTTTGCGACGGAATGTAGATCGCGTTGTTGGTGACGGTAACGCTGCCGCCGTTCATCACGCTGGTTCCGTTCAGCCCCAGACCGGCGGGAGCGGCGCTGCCCAGCGCGGTGGCGACGGAGTTGAGCAGGTTCGGCGGGTTGGGCGGAATCGTCATCTGGTTGAACTGATACCGCATGTACTGCATTCCCGCTTCGGCCCCGGCCTGTGCCAGGGCGAGGGACTGCTGGTTGCGGGCGATCTGCGAGCTCATTGTGCTGGAGTTGTAGAAGCCGATCGCCAGCGTCGAGAAGAGCACGAGGAACAGCATCGCCAGCACGGAGGACAACCCGCGCCGCGCAGTACGGCGAGGCGCCGCGGGACGTTGATTGTGCTTATGGGTCATCACATCTGCCTCGATGGAGTTAGCTGTTGGGGGCGGCGATCACCCAGCTCGTCTGATAGACGGTCTTGCCGTGGTGAAGGATGACCACGGTGACACGGGCCGTGGGAAGGGTGACGCTGTTGGGGCGAATCGCCGTCAGGTTGGTCGGGTCAACCGAGTTGATCGTGACCACCTGCGACCAGTTGGAGTAAGTCCCGATCGCGGTTCGCTGGATATTGAGCGGCGGTGAATAGGTGTCGCCGTTCATGTCCCACAGGTACGTGTAGTTGGTGGGGCCGCCCGAGTCCTTGAATGTCGTGGAGGTCGGGTTGGTGGTGCTGGTGAATGGCAGCGAGAGGGCGATCTCATGCACGTTGTTGGCCAGGTTGATCGCGGTGGTCAGCTCGGTGGCCGTGCTGTTGGACATCGTTCCCGCGGCCAGAAGCTGGAGCAGGGCCATGACCCCGGTGCCGACGATCACCATCGTCAATGCGGCTTCGACGAGGGTGAAACCGCGGCGCGTTCGTTTTGGAAATTGCTTTCTCACGCCCTGGATATCCAATTCACCCCGGCCGCAGGCAAATGAATTGTTTACCGGCGCGAAAATGGTCCGGATGTGAGGGGGGCGAGCGACAGTTTTGGCAGCGGTTTCGGGCCGCGTGCTGCCGCCGACGTTCGTCCTATACCTTCCGTCCTACATCCCGTCCTATACCTTCATCGTGGCGAACAGGTCGGCGTTGGATTTGTGCTTGGCCAGCACTTCCAGCAGATTCTTCAGGGCCTGTGCGGGCGGCATATTCATCAGATGCCGGCGGAGGTTTCTGGCGGCGGCAA
>DATHPP010000470.1:0-12921 GCA_035483795.1 Tepidisphaeraceae bacterium
AACCGCCCGCACGTACGCGATCCACTTCGGAATGAAATCGCCCGGCGCCGACCCCGAGAACTTCAGGCCGAAAAAGTCCGGCATCTGCGTGGAAAAAATCAGCACCGCAATCCCGGAGGTAAACCCCGTGGTCACCGGATAGGGAATGAACTTGATCATCCCTCCAAACCGGGCGATGCCCATGATGATGAGGATCGCGCCGGCCATCAGCGTCGCGATGGCCAGCCCGTCGTAGCCGTGCCGGGCCACGATGCCGGCGACGATCACCACGAACGCGCCCGTCGGCCCGCCGACCATCACCCGGCTCCCGCCCAGCGCCGAGATCAGAAAGCCGGCGACGATCGCGGTATAGAGCCCCTTCTCCGGCCCGACGCCGGATGCGATGGCCAGCGCCATCGACAGCGGCAGTGCGATCACTGCCACGGTCAGCCCGCCGATGATGTCGTTGAGCAGGAATTGCCGGCCGTACCCCTCGCGAAGGCAGATGATCGACTTGGGAATGTACGGCTCCAGCGCCGGAAAGCGGCGCCACCACGCGACGGACGGCCGTCCCGCCGATGGCGGCGGCAAAATACCGATCGAATTCGACGACATCGCTCAAAAACTCCAGTTCCGCAACAGGTAGCAGGCGCGCTAGTGCCGCCGGTGCCCTCACAGTGCCCTCACCGGCGGTCTTTGCTCGCCGCGCGCCGTCGGGTTCCGCCGGTGAGGGCACCGGCGGCACTAGCGCGCCTGCTACTGTGGCGTTTATCGGTGTGACTTTGCCTTGTTTCCATCGGGAAAAAACCTAACCTGCCGAAGCTTGCGAGTCCGATAACCCCCTGTGGATGGACGCATCGATTTACCGTCTGCGGCTGCGCGATCTCCTCGCCCTCTGTGTCCTGGCCCTATTGGCCTTTGGCCTGATTATGGTGCAGTCCGCCTCGAGCACCGCGGTGAGCGATCCCAAACTCCAGTGGTCGCCGCTCGGTTGGAAAGACCTGATCTTCGTCGGGCTGTCGATTCCGACGTTCTTCATCGTCGGCCACGTCAACTATGAATGGCTGGCGCGTCGTCGTAACTCGGTCCTGACATCGCCGATCTTCTGGGCGTTTGTGATTGCCGCCGGCACCTGCGCGCTGGTGCTGGTTCCCCACATCGGCAGCTCGGTCAACGGCGCCCGCCGGTGGCTCAAGCTCGGCCCGATTCAGATCCAACCCTCCGAGCTGGCCAAGTGGGCGGCGGTCCTCTTCCTGGCCTCCTGGCTCACCCGCCCCACCGCCCGGCTCGATCGCTTCTTCGCCGATTTTCTCCCGACGCTCATTCCCATCGGTATCCTCTCGCTGCTGGTGGTCATTCAGGATTTCGGCACCGCGGCGCTGATCATGCTCTGCGGCCTGACGATGCTCCTGGCTGGGCGGGTGAAGATCCGTCACCTGGTGATCATGGTCGTTCCGGTGCTCGCCGCCGCGGCGTGGTTCATCATGCACAAGGAATACCGCATGCGGCGGATCACCGCCTTCCTCCATCCCTGGGACAACCCCCAGGGCGAAGGCTACCACATGATTCAGAGCCTGCTCTGCTTCTCGACCGGCGGCGTCTCCGGCCGCGGGCTGGGCAACGGCATCCAAAAGCTCGGCTACCTGCCCGAGGACACGACAGATTTCATTTTCGCGGTGATTTGCGAAGAGCTGGGCTTATTCGGCGCGCTGCTCACCGTCGCGCTCTACTTCGGAATCCTTTACGTTGCCTGGCAGGTGATCCGCCAGAAGCGCGACGACTTCGGCCGGATGCTGGCGTTTGGGATCGGCTCGATGATCGGCCTTCAGGCCGCGATCAACGTCGCCGTCGCCACCGTCAGCGTACCGACCAAAGGCCTGTCGCTGCCCCTGATCAGTGCCGGCGGCAGCGGATTGATCATCACCTGCGCCGCCCTCGGCCTGCTTTACAGCGTCACCCGCACGAGCCCCGCAGAAGGCGCCGAGCTGCCCGTCAAGCATGAGTCCGAGGAAGAACCTCCGCGTTCTCCCCGGCGAGCAGCCGCCTGACCCGGCTTTCCCCTCCGGCAGGTGCAAAAAACGCAATAAAGTTGCCTTTCGGCGGCCAATCGCTTAATTTCATTTTCGTAATCTAAATGAAACCGATTTGCTCGCACCAGGTGAACGGATGTGGCCACGGGTTAGGGAAATTTTTGAGGCAATCGGGATGATGCGCCGGGCTGGGGAAACCGGCCTGCCAGCTTCGTCCGCTCTGACGCCGCCCCACGAGGCTTATCGAACCAACCGATTCATGGTAGCGCTGCTGGCGGTCGCGGTGGCGACAGCGCTTAAACTCGTTGTCCAGCCGCTGGCCCGCGGCGACGAAGCGTCTTTGGGTTTCTTCGCCGCGGTGATGTTCGCCGCGTGGTATGGCGGCCTGGCGCCGGGGCTCGTCGCAACCGCCGCCTCCGCGATCGTCAGCGACTATCTCTTTCTACGTCCGCTCTACACGTTCCCCCTGCACGCTGCATCCGATTGGACGCGCCTTATCCAATTCCTGGCCGAGGGCAGTCTCATCAGTGCGATGGGCGGCAGCCTCCGGCGGGCCTGGGCCCGTGCGGATGCGGACAAGCAGCGGGCTGAGGCCGCCAACCGGGCGAAGGACCGATTCCTCGCCACCGTCTCTCACGAGCTTCGCACGCCGCTCAATTCAATTCTTGGCTGGACCCAGTACCTGCGTTTGAGCGGCCCCGTGACCGACGAAGAGCGCGTCGAGGGTCTTGCTGTCATCGAGAGCAGCGCAAGGTCGCAGTCGAAATTGATCGAGGATCTGCTGGACGTCGCGCGGATTACCGCCGGTAAAATCCGGCTGACCATGCGCCCCGTAGACCCGGCCCGGATTGTCAAAACCGCATTGCAAACCGTTCAGCCCGTCGCCGAGGTCAAAGGCGTGATGCTCAAAGCGGAGCTGGAAGATGCTGGCCTGGTGTCCGGCGACGCCGACCGACTTCAACAGGTTGTCTGGAATCTCCTCTCCAACGCGATCAAGTTCACCCCCGCGGGCGGATCGGTCCAGGCACACCTGACCCGCGCCCAAGCACATGCCAGAATTATTGTGAGCGATACCGGCGCCGGTATCCGGCGCGAGTTTCTGCCGCATTTGTTTGAACGATTTGAGCAAGCCGACCCCTCTGGCGCCCGCCACGGCGGGCTTGGCCTCGGCCTGGCCATCGTGCGACATCTCGTCGAACTCCATGGCGGCACCGTCGCGGCCCATAGCGCCGGGGAGAACCGCGGCGCATCCTTCATCGTCGAAATCCCCATTCTCGCCAACGCGACCGCTCATTCTTCAGCGAATCTTAAGCCTTCGCTTCAAATCTCCCCGCAACACTGAGCAACCCGGTCCGAATCCAGCAAGGCATTGCCGCGATATCGCTCACAGCGACAATCTGGAAGTTCGCTGTGAGCGGTCCACGTGAGCACGATATGAAAACTCCTCCACGGGTCACGGCCATCATCCTCTTGCTCCTGCTGGCAAAATGGTGTGGCGCTCAAACAGCCAGCGCGCCACCGAACGGCTTCCGCGCCGTCTGGGACCTTGCGCGCGCGTGGCGGGAGCCCACGCCGACACGCGAGCGGCTCTGCATCAACGGGCTGTGGCGCTGGCAGCCATCAACCCCGATGCAGGACGCCGTGCCCGACAGTCGTTGGGGTTACTTCAAAGTCCCGGGCTGCTGGCCGGGAATCACGGATTATCTACAGAAAGATTCGCAGACGGTCTACCCCGACCCGAGTTGGAGGGAGCAGAAACGCTCGACCCCCACCGCGGCGTGGTACCAGCGGGAAATCGAAATCCCCGCGGACTGGTCGGCCCGGCGTATCGCGCTGTCCGTCGAATGCGTCAATTCATTTGCCACGGTGTATCTCGACGGAACCAAGGTCGGCGAGTTGCGTTTTCCCGCCGGCGAAATCGACCTGACCGCCATCTGTCGCCCGGGCACCAGGCACCTGCTCAGCCTGCACGTGATCGCCATGCCGCTCAAGGCGGTCAGGCTCTCCTATGCCGACACCGCCGCGGCCAAGGAAGTGTCAGGCACGGTCGAGCGGCGCGGTCTGTGCGGCGACGTCTACCTCGTCTCGACACCCGCGACCGCCCGGTTGGCAGACGTGAGCGTACAAACGTCGGTGCGACGCGGAAAAGTCACCGTCGGCGCCGTGATCGAGAGTGCGGCGGCCGATGCCAAATACTCACTTCGCGCCGAGATCTTGCAAGACGATCACACTGTTACTCATTTCGACAGCGATCCGTTTACCAATGCGAATCTGTCGGACGGCCGAATCTCTTTCGCGGCCAAGTGGAAACCGGATCAGCTTTGGGACCTCAACACGCCGCAGAACCTCTGCACGCTGCGCGTATCCCTTCTTGACGCGGCGGGCAAGGTACTCGACACGATGTGGGACGTCCGCTTTGGCTATCGCGAATTCTGGATCGACGGCCGCGATTTTTACCTGAACGGCACCCGGATTTTTCTCAGCGCGCTGCCCATCGGCAACGCCCAGATCAGTGTCGCCGAGGCGACCTATTCCGCCGCTCGCGAGACGATGTTGCGGCTCAAGCGGATCGGCATCAACCTCGTCTACACGCACAACTACGGCTGTGAGCCGGGCACGCACCTGAGCTTTGAAGAGATTCTCCGCGCCGCCGATGACGTGGGCATGCTGGTCTCGTTCTCGCAGCCGCACTTTTCGCAGTACGACTGGAAAGCCCCGGATGCGGACACAAACAACGGCTACGCCCGCGACGCGGCGCTTTACGTTCGTGCGGCGCAGAACCATCCATCCGTCGTCTTCTACTCGATGAGCCACAACGCGACCGGCTACGAGCAGGACATGGACCCGGACCTGATCGACGGCGTCCACGATCCGCGCAAATCCGCCAACAACGTCAAGCTCGCGCTGCGGGCCGAGGCGATCGTCCGCCGGCTCGATCCCTCGCGCATCGTCTACCACCACGCGGGCGGCAACATCGGCGCGATGCACACGATCAATTTCTATCCGAATTTCGCGCCGGTGCAGGAGCTGTGCGACTGGTTCGGCCACTGGGCCACCGACGGCGTCAAGCCGTTATTTCTCTGCGACTATGGTGCCCCATTCACCTGGGACTGGACGATGTACCGCGGCTGGTATCAGGGCCAGCGCGAGTTCGGAAGCGCCGCCGTCCCCTGGGAATTCTGTCTGGCCGAGTGGGACAGCCAGTTTTTGGGCGACCGCGCGTTTGCCATGCAGCTAGAGGAAAAGGCCAATATTCGCTGGGAGGCGAAGCAATTTGCCGCTGGACGGGTGTGGCATCGCTGGGATTATCCCACTCAGGTCGGCTCCCCGAAGTTCGAGCAACGCAACCAGGTGATGGCCAAATACATCGAGGACAATTGGCGGGCCTACCGTACGTGGGGCGTGTCGGGAATTTCGCCGTGGGAGTACGAGATGTTCTGGATGCCGCGGCCCGGCGTCGATCGCAGCCGCAAAGAGATCAAAACCAACTGGGACAATCTTCAGCGCCCCGGCTTCAGCCCCGACTACATCGATTCACAATTCGAGCAGATCGACACGGCGTTCGATTTTGACGACTGGATTCCCACCGCGGCCGGCAAGGCGGTCCTCCGCAACAACCAGCCGGTCCTGGCCTACATCGCCGGCGGCCCCGACGCGTTCACCGCCAAGGATCACAACTTCCTTCCGGGCCAAACCGTCGAAAAACAGCTCATCGTCATCAACAACTCACGCAAGATCCTCGCGTTTCATTGCAACTGGTCGCTGGGGCTTCCCGAGCCCATCGCGGGACAGAAAGATGTCACAATCGAGACCGGCCAGCAGGCGCGAATCCCGATGAGCTTTCCATTGCCGAAGACGACCAAGCCCGGCGAGTACGCGATTCGTACGTCCGTTCGCTTCGGCAACGATCAGCAGCAGGATGACACGTTTGCGATTCACGGGTTGCCCGAGCCCGAGCCCTCGAAAAGTGAAAAGTCAGTCGCACTTTTCGATCCCAGGGGCGAAACAGCGAAGTTGCTCCAGAGGCTCGGCGTCGCATTCCATCCCATCGACGCGAACACTCCTTCGCGCAACGATGAAACTCTGATCATCGGCAAACTCGCGCTGAGCGCCGACGGTCCGGCCCCCGACATTTCCGGTGTGCGTGACGGCCTGAAGACAATCGTTTTCGAGCAATCGAAAGAAGCGTTGGAAAAACGCCTCGGTTTCCGCGCCGTCGAGTACGGCCTTCGGCAAGTCTTCCCGCGAATCCCCGACGATCCGATCCTGGCAGGCATCGACACGGAAAACCTGCGCGACTGGCACGGCGAAGCGACCACCACACTGCCGCGATTGGCTCACGAAATTCGCCCCCGCTACGGCCCGACGATCGAATGGTGTGACATTCCCGTGACACAGATCTGGCGCTGCGGCAACCGTGGCAACGTCGCCTCGGTGCTCATCGAAAAGCCCGGCCGGGGCGACTTCCGCCCGGTCGTCGACGGCGGCTTCAGCCTCCAATACAGCCCGCTGATGGAATACCGCGAAGGCAAAGGGATGGTGCTTTTCTGCCAGTTGGACGTCACCGCCCGCACCGAGCCCGATCCCGCCGCGGAGGCCATCGCGCGGAACATCTTTCAGTACGCCTCGGCTTGGAAACCTAACCCGCAGCGCCGCGCGATCTATGTCGGCCCGCCGGAGGGCAAGGCGCATCTGAAGTCCACCGGTATCGAGGCCGCCGCGTACGATGGCGGCGAGCTTCCGCCCGACCAAGTCCTGATCCTCGGCCCGGGGGCGGCGACAAACTTGGGTCCCGATGCAATTCACGTGAAAAAGTTCATCACGGCCGGCGGCCGCGTGCTGGCGATGGGGCTCGACCAGAGAGGCGCCGACGCCGTGCTGCCCATGAAAGTCGGATTCACGGCCCGGGAACACATCAGCACGATGTTCGACCCGCCGGAAAACGATTCACTCCTCTCCGGCATCGGCCCCGCCGATGTGGAACTGCGCGCGCCGCGAATCCTCCTGCTCGTCTCCGGCGCGGCGGCGACGGGCGATGGCGTTCTCGGCTCCGAGTCCGACAACATCGTCATTTGCCAACTCATCCCCTGGCAGCTCGACTATAAAAAATCGTACAACCTGAAGCGCACGTACCGTCACAGTTGCTTTCTGCTCGCCCGCCTGCTTGGCAACCTCGGCGTCGCCGAACCGACTCCGCTTCTGGATCGCTTCCACAGCGCTGTTCAGCCAGGGCATGAGGAAAAACGCTGGCTCGACGGCCTCTATCTCGACGCGCCCGAGGAATGGGACGACCCTTACCGCCATTTCCGCTGGTGACTCGATGCCCTGTGACACGGGTTTTCAACCCGTGCTGGCGGCGCAAGTCGAAGGAAAACCTGCCTCGTCAAAGTTCTCATGATTTCACGTCGTCGGCACGGGTTACAAACCTGTGTCACGGGCAATGTCCTTCTTCCAGGGAGATACCCACCTGGAGTCTGCATCCGGTCGAGTCGCCCCGGCGAATTCCAATTCGTACAATATCAACGTGGAATCAACCGGAGCGGTTTGATGGCAACACGCAAGCGGACGGTCGTGCGCGGTTCAGGGACGAACGGACATGGCAATGGACACGGCCGGCGGGCCGCCCCGGCGCGCGATGTCTCGGCCTTCCCCGCCCGCATGCCCATGGGGGAGTTTCTCTTCGAGTACCTCCACCGCCGCGGCGTGCGCCATTCCTTCGGCGTGCCCGGCGACTTCGCCCTGCCGACTTTCGCCTGGCTGGAAAAATCGCCCATCCGATCGATCACCATGACCCACGAGCCCAGCGCCGGCTTCGCCGCCGACGCCTATTCACGGCTTAACGGGATCGGCCTGGTCTGCGTCACCTACTGCGTCGGCGGGCTCAACGTCCTCAACTCGATCGCCGGGGCGTACGCGGAAAAGTCTCCGGTCGTCGTCGTCAGCGGCGCGCCCGGCCGCAAAGATCGCGAGAAAGACCCGCTTCTTCACCACAAGGTCAAGACCTTCGAGACACAACGACGCGTCTATGACGAGGTGACGGTCGCGTCGGCCGTATTGCTGGAGGAAGAGCGGGCCGCGTCCGAAATCGTGCGCTGCGTCGAGGCGTGCCTGCGGCACAAGCGGCCGGTCTACATCGAGGTCCCGCACGACATGGTCGACCGGGAGATTCCCACGGCGCAGCTCGCGCCCCCGGCGGCGCAGGCTTCGGACCCGCAGACGCTGGCGGCGGCGCTCGAAGAAGCCATTGGCATGCTTCGCCAGGCGAAAAAGCCCGTGCTCTTTGCCGGCGTCGAGCTGCATCGATACGGCCTGACCGACATCGCGATCAAGATCGCCGAGCGGCTCAACATTCCCATCGCCGCCGACCTGCTGAGCAAGTCCGCCGTCCCGGAAAACCATCCGCTTTACCTGGGCGTGTACGGCGGCGCGATGTCCAGCGATTCGTTCGTCCGCGATTACGTCGAAAGCTCCGATTGCGTCCTCATGCTCGGCAACTTCATCACCGACATGAACCTGGGCATCTACACCGCCAAGCTCGACCGCAGCCGCACCATCATGGCGACCACCGAAGTCGTCCGTGTGCAATTTCATCGCTACGAGGAGGTCGAGTTCCGCGATTTTCTGCTCGGGCTGGCCAGGGCCGACGTCCCGGCCAAGAAATTCTCCCACCGCCGCCCGCCGCTCGGGCCCAAGCCGCTGGGCAAGAGTGAATTGACCGACCGCCTGACGATGAAGGACGTTTTCCGCATCGTCTCGCTGCACCTGGACGAGAGCTGCTGCGTCGTCTCGGATGTGGGGGATGCGATCTTCGGCGCGGTGGGAATCCGCACCGCCAAGCGCGCCGAGTTCATCGCCAACGCCTACTACCTTTCGATGGGGTTCGCGGTGCCGGCGAGCATCGGCGTCGAAACCGCCAATCCCGCACTGCGCCCGGTCGTCCTGGTCGGCGACGGCGCATTCCAGATGACCGGCACCGAGCTTTCCACGACGGTGCGTCTGGGCCTCAAGCCGATCGTTCTGGTCCTCAACAACGAGGGCTACGGCACCATGCGCAAGATCCGCGACGGGTATTTCAACGAAATCACCCAGTGGGATTACGGCAAAATCTGCGATCTGATCGGCGGCGGCACCGCCACTCGCGCCGCCACCAAGGGCGAGCTCGACGGCGCCATCCGCAGCGCCATGGGCTCAGAAGCTCTGCGCGTCATCGACGTGCAAATCCCCCGCGACGACATGAGCCCGCAACTGGCGACGATGTCGCTGGAACTGGCGCGTCTGCGCGGGATCAAAAAGTAGAGCAGGATAATCAGGGCTCACCACGGAGGCACAGAGGGTACAGAGGGAATCAGGGACCATCCACAGATTTCGCAGATTACACAGATTACGGGAAACCAAATCTGCGAAATCTGTCCTGAAAATAGCCCCATTCGTTCGAGAAAAGTTAGCAAGCATGCGGTCATTTTCATTCTCTCAGGGTGTCGCGCAGCGACATCAGGGACTGTGGATCACTGTGGATCACTTCCGCCCCGACCCGACGGATCGATGCGGTGAGGGGTTCACCTGCGCAGTAGCAGAACGATAATGACTATGAGGAGGAGTAATCCGAGTGTCCCACCACCGATCCAGATGTAGTCCGCGAGAAGGGGTACAGCGTGCATAGTCGCTCCCATGGTTAATGTCGAAGCCGAGGTTCAACCCGGCAAACCGCGTGCCGAGGGAGCAAAAAGAGCCGCCGCCGCAGAGGCGCGGGGTTTCCAACTCATTTCCGCTCAAGGCCGCCGAACACGGTGTCGATCAGGGCATCGATATACGCATCGGAGAGACGGATTACATCGCCGTCGTACGGAAGCAGGAGCCGGTGGTACAGGGGCCCGTAAAGGGCATCAAGCACGATGTCCGGTTCGAGACCGGCGCGCAGCTCGCCGGAGGCGATGCCTCGCCGGACGATCTTGCGGGAGATCTCCCGCCGGGCGGATAACCAATGCTTGGCAAGGGCTTGGCGCAAGGTCTTGTCGACCTGGGCGCGGCCGATCAGCGGCCGGAGGATCTCTCCATGGCGACCGCGGAAACTGCGTGCAATCAGATGCATGGACGCCCGAAAACTCTCGCGGGCGGTTGCGCGCTCCAGGACTGGCGCGATCCGACCGACATCGGCGAACACGGCGTCGGCGACGATGGACCATACATCGGGCCAGCGTCGATAGATCGTCGATTTCCCAACACCAGCCCGCGCGGCTACGCCCTCCACCGTCAGGCCGTCGAATCCCAGTTCAATGCCAAGCTCGAGTGCGGCTTTGAGAATGCCTTGGGTCGTTTTTTCGTCTCGCGGTCGGCCGGCGGCCTGATTCCCATCTTTGCGTGCGCCGCTCTTGTTCATTCCCGGCCTCCCGGCAAAAAGTTCAAAGATCTGGCTTGACTTAATTTCGATACGATACGTATCGTATCGTCACTGTCAAGGCCGCGCAGTTTCCAAGGCCTCGGCCAGGGAGTCAATCATGTATGCCGCCACTGGGGTTACCGCAAAGGGTTGCGATGTCGCGGTCGCTGACGTGAGCGGCGCGATCGGGCCGACGCGGTATCCCCAGATCTTGAAAGTGAACGCGATGAGCAATCCGGTCAATAACAACACAACAACAACTGGAGAAAAGAATATGTTTATGAAAACCACAATTGCTACATTAGTTGTTGTGGCTTCGGTTTTGCAGCCGCTCGCAAGTATGGCTGCGGATACCGACGCAAGGCCCCTAAAGGATTTGAGCCAAGCCAGTAGTCAAATTCACTGGCCCCAGGGCTTCGACCCCAAGACGGCCGATGCTTTCGTTCACAATGAGATTTTCATCAAGGCGCCTGCAAATGTAATTTGGGATAATCTCGTCAAAGCCACCGAATGGCCCGAGTGGTACTCAAATTCATCCGACATGCAAATCGCCGGCGGAGCCAAAACGGAACTTGAGGTGGACGTCGATTTTACCTGGAAAACGTTCGGCTTTCCCATCAAGAGCACCGTGCACGAGTTCGTACCCAACCAACGGCTCGGTTGGTTTGGAAGTGGAACAGGAATCAAGGCTTACCACACATGGCTTATCGTCCCCAAAGACGACGGATGCGAAGTGATCACGGAAGAGACGCAATTCGGGCCGTCGGCTATTCAATACAACATAGAGCAGCCGACGGCCATGTATGACGGGCACCACTGGTGGCTTGCTGCTTTAAAATATCGCTCACAGCACGCCACCAAAAACTAAAACCCCTCCGAGGGCGCGTTCCAGATAGGTGAACTGGTTTGCAAACCATCGCCTGGGGGCGGCCACGAAAAACATGCGAAGAGGACAGCAAGTCCAAGGAGTCAATCATGTATGCTATCACTGGAATTACCGGAAAAGTTGGCGGCGAGGTTGCCCGCGCTCTTTCGAAAGCCGGCCACGCCCTTCGCGCCGTGGTCCGCGACCCCCGCAAAGGCGCTATCTGGGCCGATTTGGGTTGCGAGGTCGCGGTCGCTGACATGAGCGACGTCGCGGCACTCACAACCGCATTCTCGGGGACAGCCGGCGTGTTTGTGCTGCTTCCGCCCGTCTTCGATCCGTCGCCGGATTTCCCCGAGACACGGGCGACGGTTGCCGCGCTGCGACAAGCTTTGGAAGACGCCCACCCACAAAGGGTTGTCTGCATTTCGACGATCGGTGCACAAGCGAAGCGGGAGAACCTGCTGACGCAACTGAGCATCATGGAGCAATCGCTGGACGATCTGTCTATCCCCATCACCTTCCTGCGGCCGGCGTGGTTCATGGAGAACTGTAGTTGGGACGTCACCCCGGCGCGCGATACTGGCGTCATCGCCAGTTTCCTCCAGCCGCTCGGCAAACCGCTGCCAATGGTCGCGACGGCGGACGTCGGGCACGTTGCGGCCGAATTGTTTCAGGAAAACTGGACCGGCCGACAGGTCATCGAACTCGAAGGGCCGGCGCGCGTGTCTCCGAACGAGATCGCCAGGACGTTTGCCGAAATCCTCGCGCATCCGGTCCGTGCCGAAGCCGTCCCTCGCCAGACGTGGGAGCAGCTTTTCAGGTCACAGGGTATGAACCATCCGGAGCCGCGTATGCGGATGCTCGATGGGTTCAACGAGGGATGGATCGAATTCGAGCACGGCGAATCGAAGCGACAGAAGGGTCGGATCGGATTGAAAGAGGTTCTGAAGAACCTGGTGGACGGCAAGTGAGTGAAACTCCGCACCGACTGAATCCATGATGCGGCCGATTTGCGCTAACAAGCCCAATGGCTACCTTCTCGGCTCATACCGCATCGCCACCGCCCCAGAGCCGAACTCCAGCCGGCTCACGAGCCTCAAGTCGATACGCTTCGATAGCCCCGCGAACAAGGTCGGCCCGTGGCCCGCTAGACTGGGGTGCACCACAAACTCGTACTCATCGATCAATCCCAGCTCCGCCAACGCGAGCGGGAGCTTTACGCCTCCCACGAACAGTCCCTTGCCCGACTCCCGCTTGAGCTGCTGAACGGCCGTCGCCAGATCCCCGCGCACGAGCTGGGCGTTCCAATCGACCCGGTCCAGGGTGCTCGACACGACATACTTCTTTGCTGCGTCGATCGTCCGGGCGAAGGGTTCCATCCAATCAGGCCTCCCTCCCGTCCGCGCCGGCGCCCGGAACGCTGCCTCCATCATTTCATAAGTCACCCGGCCAAAGAGGAGCATCGGCTTGTTTGAGGTTCTGGAGAGCGTGACGATGCAACTCTTTATGCGGTAAAATGACGTGATGATCGCAGCACCCGTCCAATGTGACGTTGATGGAATACCGAAGGGGTCGCATTACGTAATACTCATTCGTTATTGCTAACGAGAGAGAACATGGCTCCCTGAGGGTCTTGGCCGTTGATGATCCAGCCACCGCCTGGCACC
>DATHPP010000471.1:0-9759 GCA_035483795.1 Tepidisphaeraceae bacterium
GCCGCGTCAAATCGCTTCGCCACACCGCCCTTCCCCCGCCCGCTACAGCGGCAGCTTCAGCTCCTTCGGCCCGACCGTCACGATCGTGAACGGACCCGGCTCATGCGCTTTCAGATACCCGTTCACCTTCTCCAGTGTTACCGAATCGATCGCATCTTTGATCTCATCCAAGGTGCGAATCCGGCCGCGCATGAAAAAGTCGTGGGCGATGGCGCCGGCGCGGGCGCTGGTCGATTCACCCTGCATGATCGTGCTGGCCTTGAGGCCGGTCTTGGCCCGGGCCAGCTCGGCTTCGGTGACGCCCTTCTTGAGCCGGTGCAACTCCTCGATGAAACAGTCGAGCGTCGCCTGGGCGCGGTCGTTGCTCGTGCCGGCATACCCGAAGATGCTCCCGCTCCCCTTGAGGCTGCTGTACCCGGCCCAGACGGAGTAGCAAAGCCCGCGCTTCTCCCGAACCTCGGTGAAAAGCCGCCCGCTCATCCCGCCGCTGAGGATTTCGATCGCCAGGCGCAACGTGTAGTAGTCGGGATCTGTTTCAGGAATCGAAGGATAGGCGATGCCAATGTGCGTCTGTTCGCTCTTCTGGGCCTCGTGATGAAATCGCCCCGGCGGGGGCATCCGCTTGAACTCGCCCGCAGCGTGCCCGTTCCATGTCCCGAAATGCCGGTCGATCTCCTCGCGAAGCTCCCTGAAATTCACATTCCCCGCCACCGCCAGGATCGCGTCGCGGCTGTGATACCGCTGCCCCCAATCCGCCCTGCATAGCTCGAGCGTCAGCTTCTCGAGGTCCTCCTTCTTCCCCATGGTGTTGCGGCCGTAGGGCGAAGGGAAATGCCACTCCCGCAGCTTGATCATCAGCTTCTGCCGGGGCTCGTCGTCGATTCCCGCCAACGCCTGGAGGGCCAGATCGCGTGCCGCGGAGAACCCGTCGCCGGGCAGACGCGGCCGACGCACGATATCCGCATACGTCGGCAGGGCTTCGATCACTTTCGACGCCACCGCCGCAGACCCGAACCGCGTGTGATGCACGCCGACACTGCTGGACCGCTGCAAACCCAGGCTGTCCAGATAATCCGTCAGTTGCCGGCTGTCCCGCTCCCCCGCCCCGCGCAAAACCAAGTCTGACAAGACCGTAGCCGATCCGCAGCGGTCGATCGGATCCGTCGACGCCCCGGCGGGTACCAGAAAGGTCATCGCCGCCGACTGCATGCCCGGCATCTTCTCCGCCAGCAGCGTCAGACCATTCGCAAACATATGCTGAAAATAGCGTTCGCCCAAGGGCGACTCCTTGTCTTTCGAAGGTTTCAGCCAATTATAGGCCGCCCGTCCCGAAACCCGCCGCCGGCCCTACAAATGCCGTAACTCCTGAAACGCCCAGCGATTCCGCCCCCCACCCTCCGTCTTTCAAAACACAATGTCCCACATGTCCCATAATGTCCCACTTTTTGAGCGAAATGGGACATTTGTCACATTCTTTGCGCAACCGGTATTTCATATGCCTTGTAGATAGTCGTAAATCGTTTATGGAAAATTATTTACATCATAATCTGCCGCTTTGCGGAGCGTTCTCGACCACCCGCCGTCACCTTCCTCAGTGTTTGCGACGTCGTGCCGTCCGCTACCGACCCGATATCCGTCCCTTATCGGACGAAAATCCGCGTCGTGCCGGCTCATCGTGTTGGAGTGACCCCGGTTGCGCCTCCGATGAGGACTTGGGTACGACTCTGGAAAGGACGGCCCTCATGCATGCCAAGGCTCGAGCGCTGTCGCTCGAACGACTCGAGCGACGTATTCTCCTGACGACTTACTACGTCTCCCCCGGCGGCTCCGACGCCTCGGCGGGAACCTCCTCCGCCGCGGCCTTTGCGACGCTCCAGCACGCCGCCGACCTTGTCGTCGCGGGCGACACCGTCGATGTTCTGCCGGGCACCTACACCCAGGGATTCGTCCTCGGCTGGGACAACCCGCAGAACGGCACGGCCTCGGCGCCGATCACCTTTCACGCCGAGCCAGGCGCGATCCTCACCGGTCCCAACGACAAAACCGCCGACGCGATCGATCTCGAAGGCGCCAGCTACATCATTGTCGAGGGGTTCACGATCACCAATCCCTCCTCGACCATCACCCGCGCCGGCATCCGCTCGGTCACCAATCAGAACGTCATCATCCGCAACAACAACGTCGACGGCATGGGCACGTGGGGAATCTTCACGGCCTTCAGCGATGACATCCTCATCGAGGACAACACCGCCAGCCGCTCGCAAACCCAGCACGGAATTTACGTCTCCAACTCCAGCCAGCGGCCGGTCATCCGGGGCAATACCCTGTTCGGCAATTACGGCTGCGGCCTGCACATGAATGGAGACGTCAGCCAGGGCGGTGTCGGCGTCATCACCGGCGCCCTGGTCGAAGACAACATCATCTACGACAACGGCGCCGGCGGCGGATCAGGGATCAACTGTGACGGCGTCCAAAACAGCCGCTTCCAGAACAACCTGATCTACGACGAACACTCCAGCGGCATCTCCCTCTACAAAATCGACGCCGCCGAGCCATCCACCGGGAACGTGATCGTCAACAACACCATCATCATCGCCTCTGACGGCCGCTGGGCGGTCAACATCCAGGACGCCAGCACCGGCAACCTCGTCTACAACAACATCCTGCTCAACGAAAACCCTTCGCACGGCAGCATCGACACCTCCGCCGACAGCCTGAGCGGATTCTCGAGCGACTACAACGCGGTGATGGACCGCTTCACCCCGGATGACAACAACTTCGAGACCCTCGCCCAGTGGCGAGGTGGCACAGGCCAGGACCCGCACTCGTTTGTCGCCACCGAAGCCCAGCTATTTACCAGCGCATCGACCAGCGACTTCACCCTGTCGCCCACAAGCCCGGCGATCGACGCCGGCGCCGTCGCCGCTGCCCCGAACCAACCGCCTGTTAACGACTTGCTCGGCAACGCGCGGCCGCAAGGCGCCGGGTATGATTTGGGCGCCTACGAGTTCGTTCAATCCGGAACGCCGACCAATCCCCCGCCCACCGTCACGCCCCCGCTCACCGCAAAGCAAAAAGTAGCCGCCGACAAAGCCCGTCTGGCAGCCGATCTCCTGGCGCGCATTGCGGCGCGGGCCGCCGACCGCAAAGCGATCGTAGCGGCGCGGGGTACCGATCAGTTGGCCCTGGCGCGCGACCGCCGTGCGATGGCCGCTGACCATGAAGACGCCGCGAATCTCACGAGTGACGAGGAGCAGTTGGGAGCTGATGCATTGAAGCTGAAAACCGACCTCGCGCACCTGAGCGCCGTGCTGGCCGCCGATGCGCTACATTGGAGTCAGGTCCTTCGATCCGATCGGATGACCCTGGGCAAGGACCTGAAACTGTTGCACAAATGACGTTCACATCTTTTTCACAAAAGCGGGTCTCCAACTCGTTTCCTCCCGTAGTGCAGCTCGCCCAGCTCTGCGAGGATGTCGCGATCCAGGTATCGCGACATGCTGCCGCGCGGATCGTTGGGCAACCACCAGCCATACGCGACCCAGATCAGATGATGTGCGAGAACCATGGGCGTTCACTTTGGGGCACGTGCCGCTTTCCGACCGCGAAACCGCAAGCGGCTTTCCGGCGGCGACGCCATTGTAAGTGCCCTTTGGATCGATACAGATTCGCAGCCCGTTTCCTACAACCCACAACTCCCCACGCTCCGCAATGATCTACGGTTGGATAAGATAGCACATCTCTTGCCTGGGCTGAGATTGGCTTCGATTCCCTTTTGGTACAGTTCTACCGATGCAATGCGATACCGCGAATCTCGCGATCGTGGGGGGCGGTGCAGCGGGGCTGGCGGGTGCGATCTTTGCCGCCGAGGCGGCGCCGCGCGGGTTTCGGACCGTGGTTTTGGATGGGGCGAAGAGACTCGGGGCGAAGATTCTCGTCGCGGGCGGCGGACGCTGTAACGTCACCCACCACGAAGTACTCGCCAAAGATTTCAACGGATCGCAAAACATCATTCGCAACGTTCTCCGTGAGTTCGACGTGGCGGCGACCATTCGCTGGTTCGGTTCGCTCGGCCTCGAACTCAAACGCGAGCCGACCGGAAAACTCTTCCCTGTCACCGACTCGGCGCGGGACGTGCTTCAGGCCCTGCTCGACCGGTGCGACACCCTCAACGTAACGCTTTTAACGAGCCGAAGGGTGACGGGAATCGTCCCGCCCACGGACGCCGACGGGTCTTTTCAGATCCTGCACGCCGATGGGGTCCTGCGGTGCCGGCGCGTGATCGTCGCCACCGGCGGGCGGTCGCTCCCGCGCAGCGGCAGCGACGGCGCGGGCTGGGAAATCCTTCGCGAGCTGGGTCATACGGTCACGCCGACGTATGCGGCGCTCGTACCGCTGGTCCTGCCGCCGCAGATGTTCCACGCCGAGCTGGCCGGCGTTTCGCAGGAGGTGGAGTTGTCGGTTTTCGTGGGCGGGAAGCGGATCGATCATCGAATCGGCAGCTTGCTCTGGACGCACTTTGGCATCAGTGGACCGGTGGTGATGGACGCCAGCCGGCATTGGACGGGAGCTCACGAGAGCGGCGCCGGGCCGACATTGCAGTGCAATCTCCTGCCCGGCGAGAGCTTTGAGCGGGTCGAGCAGTGGCTGATTCAGTCGACCGCAAACCGGCCGAAGGCTTCGATGCTCACGCACCTGTCGCAACGGTTCACCGAGCGCACGGCGGCGGCGCTGTTGCGGCACGCCGGCCTTGATCCCACGACGGCCGCCAGCCAGTTGACGCGGGAGGCCCGCCGCACCCTGGTCCACTTGCTGACGGCCCTCGTCCTGCCCGTTGGGCAGCATCGCGGCTGGAACTACGCCGAGGTGACGGCCGGCGGCGTTCCCTTGAACGAGATCAACTTCCGCACCATGCAGTCGCGGAGGGTGCCGGGCCTGTACCTCGCCGGCGAAGTGCTCGACTGCGACGGCCGGATCGGCGGATTCAACTTCCAGTGGGCTTGGGCAACCGGCTTCCTCGCCGGCCGAGCGGCGGCGATGGCAGCATCGGGATGATGGCCTCCGGAATTATGCACCTGACAAAGTAAGCCTGCGGGTAGCGTAGGGTACGTTGGCAACGTGACGGGTTTATTTTATCTGTCGCAGATGGGCGCGGGCGGCGAGAAGCACGAATTGGCCGAACACAAATCCAGCAAATCCGGCGAGCAATAGGGTCTCGATTATGCCGTTATGCCCCAAATGGCGGAGAACGACAAATCCGGAAAGTTCGATCAGAACAAACAGAAGAAAGCCCGCCCACCACTGCCAATGCCCGATCGAACCCCAGTGCGCCTTCCACAATCGTGTGCGTTTTTGCGCTTTCGGCAGACCCGCAAGTTCGGGCGCTGAATTGAGGCTCCAGTGGATTCGCATAGGCTAGCTCCTCTTCTTCCCCGGCTTGTTCGCCAAAATCCGCTTCACCTCGGCGGATTGATCTGGAAGATGCCGCGCACGGGCTGATCGGCGGTGAGCGGGTGGGCGCTGATTGGATCGCCGCGACGGCCGGGGTGCTTCTTCTTGGCGGGCTTCTTGGGCACGGGGGGATTGTAGCAAATTTCTCTTGTGTTCCTCGCTTGACTCGGTAAGGTGTTTGTTATCCACCTGATGGATGAGGCGGTGGATTAACTTGGTGGATGAGCTGAGGATTAACTGACTCGTGATGCAGGAGAATTTGAGCCAAATGTCACCGAATTCTAGGTTTCCACCTCAGTTGTCCAGTGACGGGGATTGTCTGATTCATCATGGAAGGGTGCAGCACATGTGGGAGCAGTGGTTGCGCTGCCGGATTGTGAAGGGAATGTTTAGCGATGAACTCGCTATCACGTATTTACCGCGAGGTGCAACGAATGCGACTTCTGTTTTCGTGCCGAAGGATTTCGTGAACGGCGACATAAATCAAGAGGGCAAGGTTAAAGTGATGGTGTTCCGCGAGGGCGATAGCGCCTGGGCCGTGCTTCCAAGTGCTCAAAAGATGGTCATTCCCGTCGATGAGGCCGATCTGATCGCAATATGATCCTGTCAAACGTGACCATCCATGAGGCGCTTGACAAGGGCTGGTTGAAAATAACGCCAGAGCCCATGCCGCGAAAGATAAGCGAGGGTATCGATTGTCCGTATCAAACAAGTTCCGTTGATCTGCGATTAGGATCGGAGATTGCGTGGCTAAAGGAAGGTCTTCCGCTGAATATCGATCTTCGTCGCGGAAGTTTTGCGGATTTGTTTGGACCGAACTCGCACTCGCGTCAGATCACGGAGGAACAGCCCTATTCGCTGAATCCGTCAAAGTTCGTGTTGGCGAAAACCTTAGAGCGCGTGGAGCTACCCCTCATTGACGATGCACCTTGCCTGGCCGCACGTGTTGAAGGAAAGAGTTCCTATGCCAGATGCGGCCTACTCGTGCATTTCACTGCGCCAACCATTCATGCGGGATATGCCGGAACAATCACGCTCGAACTCATAAACTTTGGAGCACTTCCGATCTCGTTGTTTCCTGGCGCGCCCATTTGCCAATTGATTATCGAGCAGGTGCTTGGCAAGCCGTTTCGGAACGATAGCCAATTTCAGGACCAGAGCCGCGTTGGCGGCAAGGTATGATGGGAGTATCCGGTTAGTCCTACAACGCGGGTCACACGAGTTTGACCGAGAACTGAAAAAACAACCGCTTGAAAACACAAGGGGTTACGTTCAATCCGCGTTGTAGGATTAGCTAGCGAGTATTCAAATCATGTGAAACGGTCGGGGCGACGGCGGCGGTCTGTTCGTGGGACGTTGGGACCGTCGAAAGCGTCAAAACGAAGACAATGGCCGTCCAAATCCGGGATTTTGCAGGCTGCGAACAAGAAAATTTGTTTGCCCAGCTTCCAAACCGCGGTATTGTCTGCAACATTACGATAACGTTCGTCGGGCCGCGGTCGAACGGATTCTTTGAAAATGGACGGCGGGGAAGACGGGCTTTGGATCCCCGCAAGCCCCGGCTAGGAGAGACGATGCCCAACATGCCTCAAAACCGCTTGGCCGCAATCGCTTTTCGATGGTCCATTGCCGCGGTGTTCGTCCTCTGCGTGTTTGCTTCCAGAGCACCAGGCCAGCCCGCCCCGCTCACCGCCATCGACGGGGAATACAACGGCAGCTACACCGGCGCACAAGGGCCAACGAAGCTCAAGCTGACGCTCACCTCGCAGCCGGACGGAACCCTCGCCGGCGTGTTCACGTTGTATCTGCCCGAAGGTTCCGGCACGAAAACGTACATTTGTCACCTCTCCGGACGAAATATTCCCGGTCGAGGGTTTCAACTGATACACGCGAAATGGGAAACTGCCGCGCCAAGCAATCTGAGCTTCTTCGGAATAAACGGCACGTTCGATCCCGACGGTGGACAAGGGGCCGGAAAGATTTTGGGGCAGTTGCTCCCTCCCGGCCCCAGCTACGAGGCCGTTCGAGATCCAGCTGCTGCGGCCAGTAGAGCCGGCTTGATCGCGACCAAAAAAGCGGCAGCGGCCTCGACGCCGGCCTCCATCACCGGCGTTTACAACGGCACCTACGCCTTCACGAAGGGGCCAATCAAATTCAAGCTGACGATCACGCAACCGGAACCCGGACTCCTAGAGGGCGTGTTCACGTTGTACCTGCCGGAAGGCTCTGCCACCAAGTCGTACACCGGTGACCTCACGGGACAAATCCTTTCGAATCGAAGATTCGCACTGGCGCCAGTCAGAGGGGCATCTGGCCCGCCTAACGGCGTCGGCGTCTCCGAGATCGGAATGAACGGCCTGTTCGATCCCGCCGGCGGCAACGGCGCCGGGCAGATTTCGGGCCTGATGCGGAGCTATCCCAGCCCAAAGTTCGAGGCCATTCGAGATGAGACTGAATCGGCCAAGATGGCCGCCGCGGTCGCGGCCAAGGCGCCGCCAGCCGGACCGACCGCAATCAACGGCGTGTATACCGGCGAGTTCCAGCGCAGTAACGGCAATGTGAAACTCAAACTGTCGATCAAGTCGACCGACGACGGATCATTAACCGCTCTGTTCACGTTTGATCCACCGGCCGACAAAAAAGGTTCCTCCGTCACCTACAAGCTAACCGGGAAATATGACGCGAAGGCCCACGCTTACGGGCTGGCATCGAGCCCGTTTGAATTCACCACCATTGAGCCGGTGGGCAGCGGCGCGCAAGAGCCCCTGACCGCTTCCAAGGCATCGGCGGTTCACATCGGCATCACCGGTCCCGGTGCGATTTACGGCTCGATGACCGGCTCGAATCCCGGGAGCGGAGAGTTTCACGTTGCCTGGATCAGCGGCAAGCTGGATCGCGCCGAGTCGGCAGACCTCGACAAAATCATGTTAGCCCAAGGCAGCGGCACGACTACGGCCGTGCCCCCCGCCCCCCCGCTCGTTCGACAAAGCTTCGAGGGCGTTTACAACGGAACCTATGCCGGCAAGCAGGGGCCGACCAAGTTCAAGCTGACGGTGTGGACGCAGCGGGAGAACAGGACCGCCGGCGGCCAGCTCGTCAACACGGAAGTCGCCGGCCTGCTCACGTTATATCTGCCGGACGGTTCCAATTCGACAGCGTACACCTCCATGCTCAAGGGAGTTTACACGTTGAGTCAATATCTCCAATTGACAAGCGGACGATGGGAACCCTCCCCAACCGGCAATTTCCGCATGGCGGGATTGCAGGGGCGGTTCGATCCTGTCGGCGGCAACGAGGTCCGACAAATTTCCGGTTATATGTCGGATGCGACCAATTCGAAGTTCCAGGCGATTCGCGATGTGGAAGAATCGGCCCGGATGGACCCTGAACGGCTCCGCAACCCCGTTCGACCCGGCTTCGACGGGGTTTTCAACGGAACCTACACCCGGGCGAGCGGGCCACCGACAAAATTCAAGCTGACCATCACGCATAACCGCGACGGCGCCGCCGGCCTCGCGGGCCTGGCCACGATTTATCTGCCGATCGACTCCGGCACGAAGGCCTATACCTATGGTCTCACAGGAATCGAAACCGGCCACGACCAGTTCCAGCTGCGCGTCAACGACTGGGAGACGATGCCGCCAAGGGATTTTCAGAGTTTCAGGTCAATGGGATTCAAGGGCGCGATCGTTGTCGATCTGGTCAAGAATACGGCGCGAATAGCCAGCGTACCGGCGACCGGGTCCGATGTATCCGACTTCGTCCCCAAATTTGAGGCGACGTGGGACGCGACTGAATCGGCGGACGTCAAAGGCGTCATCGCAGCCCAGAAGGCGGTGGATGCCGCGGACTATGCCGCCGCCATGAAGGCACGCGACCAGACGGTGAAGACCGCGCTGCCGAAACAATTGGCGTCCAGGGATCTGGTCCGCAAATCCCGGGCGTACTGGGACGGCTACCAGACCGACATGCTCCGGGAAGTCTTCGACGGCGGTTTTGGCGCCGGCATCGACGACAATGAGCTCTTCGAGAAACTGTTCTGCACCTACGTCGAAATGTACTCGGCCAAGTACGCCGCCTTATTACCGGCCGATCACCAGACGGTCACCCTCACTCAGAAAACCAACAGAAAATTTGATCAAAATGGCAACCTCATCAGCGAGGACAGCCGGACGTTCACGGTCGAAATGGATTCGCGGTTCGTTGCCAAGTATCGCGAGTTTTATGCGTCCCTGACGTCAAGAGGTGCGGGGATGCGCGGCGCCGCCGCTGCCATGATGAGCGGCGCAGGCCCGCGCGCCATGGTGA
>DATHPP010000472.1:0-9947 GCA_035483795.1 Tepidisphaeraceae bacterium
GGGTGGGATCTTCGTGCCAGCGGGTGACTGCCAGGTCGCGCCAGCGGCTGTACCCGCCACCGGCGGCGGTGACCGCCACGTGATAGCGTCCGTTGGAGAGCAGGTGGACCTCAGGCGCGGCGGTCTGTGGCGTAGCAAACGCGCGGAAATGCGCGCCTGCTTCCGCCGGCGTCCCGCGGGCCTCGGACACTTCCGCGGGGTGGGGATAGACGCTGGAGGTCTTGGGCACGCGCTCCTGAAGCAGCAGATCGGTGGCCCGAAACGCCGGGTCCGAGTCGAACCGACGCTGCATCGGCCGGTCCAGGAGCAGATAGGCCAGTGAAAGAAAGGTCATTCCCTGGTGATGGGCCATGAACGAGCGCACCACGACCGACTCCTGATTGGGCGGCAGGCGCGCGGGCGTATGGTCGATCGCCTCGTAGAAGCCATAGGCGCCCAGCCGTCGTTCGCGGGCCAGTCGGCGCAGGTTGGCGCAGGCCGCCCGCGCATCCACCATCAGGGCCATGGCGCTGGCGTATGGCGCCACGACCAGGTCGTCCGCCAGGCCGCGCTTGAAGCCCAAGCCCGGCACGCCGAATGCACGGTATTGATAGTTGAGCTGTGCATCGGTCTTGGCGTACCCGGATTCGGAGATCCCCCAGGGGACGCCCCGCTCGCGGCCGTACTGGATCTGCCGTTCGACAACGGCGCGCGAGGTCTCATCGAGCAGCGTGCCACGGTAGGTCGGCATGACCAGCAACGGCATGAGGTACTCGAACATCGAGCCGCTCCAGGACAGCAGCGCCGGCCGGCCGCCGGAGGTGGTCAGCTGCCGCCCGAGGCTGAACCAATGCTCCTGCGGAAGTTTTCCCTGGGCGATCGCGACGAAACTTGCCAGCCGCGCTTCGGAGGCGAGCAGGTCGTAGTAGCTGGCATCACGGCGATGCTCGCCGACGTTGTACCCGATCGCCAGCAGGTGGCGATCGCTGTCGTACAAAAACTCATAGTCCACGTCGGCCAGTTCCCGACAGCGGCCGGCGAGTTGCCGGAGCTCGGAAATCCGCCGCGCCGCACGTTCCGATCCCAAGGCGACGGCCACGTACAATGGGCTGCTTGGCGCCGCCTCCGGGCTGGTCCCGGCGGGCGTTACCAGTCGTGCCGCCTCGGCATAGGTCGGTGGGTCATCGCGTTGCCGCAGCCACTCGGCGGGGACTTCGGAATTTGGTAATTCGAGCCACGGTGATGAATCCGTCAGCGCCCGAGCCGATGCCCCACACTGTTCCTCGAAGGCCGCGGCCCATTCCCTGAGCTCGCCATCCGCGCCCGATTCGAGCGCGTGGGTGAAGTCCCCCGCCGCGGCAACCAGCTGGCCGAGAAGCCGATGGGATGCCGAGAGCGTCGTGGTCTTCTGTCGCAACAAATCCCGCAGCCTCGCCAAAGGCAGCGCGATCTCCGACTCCGGCTTTAAGTTGGCCAGGTCGAAGATGACGTCCAGTGTTTGATTAAGCCCGGAAAAAACGGCGGCAGGGAAGATCTTCTGGCCGCTCAACTGCTCGAGCCCGGCAGCCAGGGTAAGCAGGTGCCCGGCGAGATTGCCGCTGTCGACGGTCGAGACGTAAAGTGGACGCAGGGCCTCCAGCGAGCGCGTGTCGTACCAGTTGTACAGGTGCCCACGATAGCGCTGTAACCTGTCGATGGATCCCAGCGTCAATTGAATACGCTCGATCAAGCCACCGACGGTTAGATAACCAAAGTCGTACGCCGCCAGATGGGCCAGGAGCGAAAGTCCGATGTTGGTCGGCGAGGTGCGGTGGGCGGCGCCCTGCGGCGGGTCTTCCTGAAAGTTGTCGGGAGGCAGGTAGTTGTCGGTCGGCCCCACGAACTTCTCGAAGAATCGCCATGTCCGTCGTGCCACGGTCCCGAGAAAGACCAGGTCATCTTCCAAAAGCCGCGCGCGTTTAGGCTGATTCGGCTTGCTTAACCACCAGGCGATCACCGGGGAAGTGATCCAGAGCACGATGAAAGGCGCGGCAGCCTCCAGCGAGCCGGAGCGGAACAGCGTAAGGACCAACGCTACCACGCCGGCCACTGCGGGCGAGACCCACATTGAAGTGTAGAAACCGAGCAAATCGGAGCGCGAAGTGCGTTGGACGTCGCGGGCCGTCCGCCACTCCAGCAGCTTGCGGCCGGAGACCCGCACGCGCGCCATGGCGCGACCGATCGCATCGAGGTTGATGAGGGCTTCGTACGGAAGGCATGCAATGGCAAACAACGCCCGCAGAAGCTGACGGATCAAGGAGCGGATGACGAGCCGACCGTGCTGCTGCCACGCGAAATCGGCAGGTTGACGCGCCAGGTCCGTCGCGGCCGTCAACAGAGCCGGCAATACGAAGACGGCGAACACTGCCAAGGTGAGGAACAACGCGCCGTGGGGAAGCATCCATCCGAGAATCAGCAGCGCAAGCAATGCCGGCGGGACCAGGCTGCGCCGGAGATTGTCAAAGATCTTCCATCGCGATAAACCCGAGATCGGGTTCTGCACCGCTTTGCCGTCGACGCCCGGCACCTGGCGCATCAGCCACGCGGCGATCTGCCAATCGCCGCGAATCCAGCGGGCCCGCCGGCTCACATCAGCCGGATAGGCGAAGGGGTAGTCCTCGAAAAGCAGCACATCGCTGACCAGAGCGGCCCGGCCGTGGGCGCCTTCGAGGAGATCGTGGCTGAGCACGCGGTTCTGGGGAAATCGGCCGCCGATTGCCCGCTGAATCACGTCGATGTCATAGATCGCCTTGCCGATGAACGAGCCTTCGGCGAACACATCCTGGTAGACGTCGGAAACCGCGCGGGTGTACGGATCAATGCCGGGATCACCACCGAACAATTCGGCAAAGCGCGATCGGGAGGCGCTGGGCATGCTGACGCCGACGCGGGGCTGCAGGACGCCGTACCCGGCGGTCACGCGGCCGAGCCTCGGGTCGTACTGCGGTTGATTCAGCGGGTGGGCCATCGTGGCGGCAAGAAGCCGCGCCGCGTCGCGCGGAAGCTGGGTGTCGCTGTCGAGGGTGATGGCGTACTTCACGCCCTGCAGGCGCGGCAAAGGCCCGACGATGGTATCGAAGTCCCCATCCGCGCCGCGGACCGCGGCGTTGAACTGCTCGATTTTGCCGCGTTTCCGCTCCCATCCCATCCACACGCCCTCGCAGGGATTCCACCGCCGAGCGCGGTGGAAGAGGAAGAAGTCGCCCCCTCCCGGAGCCCCGGCGCGTTTCGAAGGGTCCGCCGCCGCCTCGTCGCCGTTACCCGCTGCGCCCCCGCTTTCCTCGCCATGGTATCTGGCGTTGAGGGTCTCGATCCCGGTCCGCACCTGCTGGAGCAACGCCGCGTCGCCGGGCATGTGCTCGGCCGGGGCGTCGCGAAAGTCGGTCAGGAGTGCGAAGGATAGGTTCCGCTCCTGATTGGCCAGGAAACGCACCTCCAACGCGTCCAATAGATCTTCCACTTCGCGACTGTCCGTGAGGATCGTCGGAATCACCACGACCGTACGATGTTCCAACGGTATGCCCCTGGAAAAGTCCATCCGCGGCAGCATGCGCGGCTTCAGCAGAAGCATTGCCGCCCATTGGACGACCTCGACGGCCAATTGGCTGGCGCCGACCGCCAGCAGCAGACCCGAGACCGCAACGCCCCATGGCGGCATCCCGTTGCGGGCGCCCCACCAGCAGGCTAGGACGATCAGCATGATGGTCGCGCACGCGATCGAACCGAGGTACAGCGGCAGCGGAAACTGCCGGGCCAGGCGACGGAGTTGTGTGCCCGGCGTGAGGCGCGCGTTGACTGCACGTTCCAGGGCCTTGCGACCGTTATCCAGCAGGAAGTATCCGACGTGATCCGAAGGGCTTGCGCGCACGTTCGCGCCAGCCAGTTCGACCGCCCGACGGGCGACGTCGTCCTCCGAAAATTCGCCTCTTCGCGCGATATCCTCCACCGCATGGCGGTATTGGTCGCGGGTGGCAAAATCCAAGCGCGGATAAACTCCCGCCGGATCCGCGCGAAGCACCCGCTCCACGAAACTGTGGGTCTCGACGAACTCGCGCCAGTCGGTGGCGCCGAGAAATCGAAGGCTTCCAATACTGTTGCCGATCGATACCTGATCGGCCGCCTGGCTCTGGCTGGACTGCTGGAAGACGCTGTCGATCGTCTGCGCCTGGTCGGCCAGCCGCTGCTCGAACCACGTCGTCACGACGATCACCGCCGGGCCTTGGCCGTGAAGACGGCTGGCGAACTCGGAGACAAATGCATTGGTGAGCGGTGGATCCTCCTTCACCATCTCCGCCAGCACAAGTACGACTTTTGCCGGCTCCCGGGCGGACATCTCGAGCATCCGTTCGACCCAGTACCCGGCCCGCTCGCGATCGCGCCGGCCGGCCATTACCCGCGCCGCCACCCGTCGCAGGTTTTCCAGCAACGCCAGCCTGAGCATGATCGGAATGGCCCACAGCTCGCCCAGACGCAGCGGGTTCACTGACTGATAGGCGGCAACGAACGCGCGAAGGCTGTCGAGGTCGACGCGGCCATCGGCGTGGGAGATCAATTCCAGTGCAAGGCTGTAGACGCGCGGATAGCCGGGGCCGTTGGCCAGCCGGGGCAGCTCGCGGTTGTAACGACGAGGCAAGTGCCGTCGGGCGGTGCGAATCTGCTCTTCAATGAGGTGGTAGTTGTCAAGGAACCATTCCGCGGCCGGTGTGATCCGCCGGCCTCTTCTCACGCCCTCGGCAACCAGATCGTACGCCTGACGCAGGATCCGTTCGTTGGCGGCAAGGCGGGTCAGCAGTCTATCCGGGGCCCGAGATACCCCAGCGCCCCCGACCGCCAGCTGCCAGGCGGTCAAGGACCTTGCATGATCTTCGAGCTGACTGATGCTAAACAGCTCGCCCCGCAAGGGCTGCTCGTCGGCTGCCTCAGGAGCAGGGTCCCCGTTCCGGCTCGTCGGCGTCTGCCCACGGAGGATCCGACCCACGTTCCAAGCCGCCGACCAAAGACTGTCCGAGCTCCTTTTTACCACTGACACAGCCTAGTCGGGCGTGGCGGATGCCGCCACCGGGGACCGCCCTCGGACCTCCGGAGCTTGCGGGTGAAGACGGGGTGTTCACGGAAGATCGGCCGGCCCCGTCTTACTGAGCACGCCGCGCGCAGAGCGGATCACGGGGAAAGCGACGCGATGCTCTGATAAAGTGCCGGGGACTGTGCCGGGGACATAAGTGTGAATACCGCGCCGGCCGTTGATCGAGCTGAAAAGAGAAGATCGTTGAGCCAGCGGATGACAGGCGGTTATGGATAAAACTCCCCTTCTGGCCTTGATTGCGGCGATCGTTCTTCCCGCTGCCATGGCGGCACGGGCCGACCAAGTCAGCGCGGCAACGGATGGGGTCGCACCAGCGCTCCAGCCGGCCGTCGAACCCTTCGACCTGGCGGACGTGCGGCTGCTCGATTCGCCTTTTGCCGCCGCCATGAACCGCAACGCCCAGTACCTGCTGCAACTGGAGCCGGACCGTTTCCTGCACTATTTCCGGGCCGAGGCGCGTCTCCCGGCCAAAGCCGAACCCTACGGGGGCTGGGAGTCGCCCCGCGAAGGAGCCGGGCGCTGCCTGGGACACTATCTTTCGGCGCTGGCACTTCAGTACCGGGCATCCGGCGACCGCCGCTATCGGGAACGAATCGCTTACATCGTGAGCGAGCTGGCCGCCTGTCAATCGGCCAACGGCAGCGGCCTGCTTTGCGCCCAGGAGCACAGCAAACAGTTCTGGGCGGAACTGGCCGCCGGCAACCCCGAGGCCCTGAAAAGCCACCGCGTCCCCTGGTACATTCAGCACAAGATGTTCGCCGGGCTCCGCGATGGCTACCGCCTGGCTGGCGTCGAGCAGGCCAGGGCCGTCCTGCTGGCGCTCTCGGACTGGGCCATCGAGGTAACCGGCAGACTTTCCGACCAGCAGTTCCAGATCATGCTCGACCAGGAACACGGCGGCATGTGTGAGGTGCTGGCCGACGTCTACGCCATTTCTGGAGACAGGAAATACCTCCAGCTGGCCGGGCGGTTCGAACATCGAAAGGTGCTCGATCCGCTGGAGCGGCGGGAGGACCGGCTCGACGGACTTCACGCCAATACTCAGATTCCCAAACTGATCGGCGCTGCCCGGCTGTACGAGCTGGGCCGCGATGAACGGTATTGCAAGGCCGCCGAATTCTTCTGGGATCGTGTCGTGCACCACCACAGTTACGCCAACGGAGGCAACAGCGATGCTGAGCGGTTTGGTCCGCCGGACCGTCTGGCGGGCCACCTCAACCTCAACACCTCCGAGACGTGCAACACCTACAACATGCTGAAGCTCACCGGGCATCTGATCCAGTGGAAGCCCAAGGTCGAATACGCCGACTACTTCGAGCGGGCTCTTTACAACCACATCCTGGCCTCCTGCGGGCCGGTGCCGGGGAACTTCACCTACTACGTCGCGATGAAGTCGGGCCACTATCGGGTCTTCAGCAGCCCGACCGACAGCTTCTGGTGCTGCGTCGGCACGGGAATGGAGAATCACACCCGGTACGCTGAGGGGATTTACTTCCGACATGGCGAAGATCTCTACGTGAACCTATTCATTCCGTCGGAGCTGCGCTGGACCGAGCGAGGCTTGAAGCTGCGTCTGGAAACACAATATCCCGCCGATCCGAAAATCCGCGTGACCGTGTCGTGCGACAAGCCCGCAGTGGCCGCGTTTCATCTTCGTTATCCCACCTGGGCGCCAGTCGGGCTGGTGGTCACCGTTAATGGCCGGGCGGTCTCGAATCATGCTGCGCCAGGTGCGTACGTCGTCGTGAAACGGACTTGGAAAGACGGCGATGTCGTGCAGTGGACGGTGCCGCTGGCTTTGCGGACCGAGCCCCTGCCCGATGACCGGCGGCAGGTCGCCGTACTCTATGGTCCCCTACTTCTTGCCGGGAAGCTCGCCCCACTGACGAGGGAGCGACAACTCCTGCGCGATGCGCCTTCGTCCCCCGACCAGGACCCTGACGTGCCGGAAGTTGCTGTCGGCGAGCGGCCGGTCGATCAGTGGGTCAAGCCGACCGGTTCGCCCTTGCAGTTTCACATCGAGGCACCGGGGCTGCCCCAGGACCTCGTTCTGGAGCCGTTTTATCAAATGATCCATGACCGTTATGCGGTCTACTGGCGACTGACCGATCCACCGCAGACGCGACCCTGATTCGCCGAGCCACGGGGCAGAGTCGATGTGGAAGGCGGCCAGATCCGCTGGCGGCACCCGCTTGGATTCCACCAGCGCCGCCTGCCACGCTTCCCGCTTGTCCGGCGTGAGGCTTTGCAGACAGATTCCGTGCTTGCGCTGGGTCAAAGGACTGTGCAGATCACGGGAGTTCTGGCGACTACCGACCCGCCGGCCGCTGCGGACACGCCTCACGGCAAAGTCGGCCAGAGACGACGGACGCACGGCATGCAGCTTTCCCTGAGAGGCCAGACGTTGATAGGACAGACAGGCCGAGGCGATGGCCGCCTGGACGGCTTCCTCACGAGGTTCGGGGCGGAGGTGGTGGAAGCGGATTCTGGCGTGGGTTTGAATAGCGGGCAGGACAGCCAGGAAGTTGGCCTGCCAGGCAACGGGGTCAGAAGATACTGGAACAGCGCTCACGGGGGACGCTCCTTTGGGATGGACCGTCCCCCAGGCGCGGGGGACGGTCGTGGGTGAAACACGACCGCCCCACGCACCCTGCGCGGGGCGAAATGAATCCGGGGTTTGATCTCAGTGATCGACCACCGTTGATGTCTAACGAAGAGATCGCGGGGTAGACGAACGATTCGGATTGCCCAAACCGTTCAGATATCTTGACGCAATTTGGGCTGGAATTTAGGACGGCGGCGGAGGATCGCCCCTCGCCGACTCTAATTACCGGAATCAACTATGCATTTTGACGGGCGGAGGAATTGATTCGTTAGATAGTTGAATTCGATGCGAGATTGGTAGCTTGTTTGCGAGCCACAAGCTGATTATCCTCTGTGATCAGTCAGGGGCGATCTGGAGAACCCGATGGCACGGTCTATTGATATCGCGGTACACGTTCGGAAATTGGTGGAAGAGAAGCAAAGGCACGTTGGGGCACTGGGCCGTATCGACCAGATTCTCGATCAGATCGGCGGGATGCTCAGACAGAAGGCGGTTCCTAACGGCCCCGCCGCTGCACGTCCGGCAACTATGGTCACCGTCCCTTCGGCCGATGTTGCTGCTCGGCCAGCCAGGAAACGCAAACGCCGGAAGTTCGCCGTCAGCGGCAATGACTTGATCTTGAACTTCGTGAAGCAGAACAAGCGCCCCACCACCAGAGAAATCAACACTCACTGGATCAGCGAAGGCCGGAGTGGGAAGGCCGACAATACCCTCTCGATACTGGTGAACGCCGGCAAGCTCAAGCGCACACCATTGGGCGGCGGTCAGAAGGGAAGCAGATATTCGCTGGCGTAGAGGCCACCGTAGGCCCTCAGACTGTAAATGTGAACCGTGTGCGGGATGATCTGCACGAAAACCTCGCGATTCTCCGGGGGTTTTTCGCTTGAATCGTTCCCCGGGGGAAAGTTGTGCCCAACGATCTCCCCGATTCGCACACCGATCAGATATTTGGCATTTCCGGTTCACCGCGGGAGGGCCGATCCATTCACGGTTTACTCCGGCGGGCAGAGGATGCCATAAGCAGGTCAACGAATTGTCGACCGACTTGCGATGGCGTTTCCACCTGACACCGTTGCCGTGCCCCACCAGCTTTGCCCGCGTTGAGGGTTTGGCTGGATCGCAGGCAGATCATTTCTTCCGAGCTTACTAGCCCAGAGCCGCCGGGATGGCTCCGGCCGCGACCTTTGGCAAAGAATTCTGGCGTCGAAAAATCATCGGGGCAGGGCGTAGCAGTAGACGATCACGGCGAGGATCGCCATGACAACCAACAGTACGAACGTGACAAACAGATCAAATGCCCGGTCTGACAACCTCACGTGCGAACGGCTCCAGGCGCGTCGGGCCAGTCGCCCAGTGCAAGCTTTCGTACAGCCTTGTTTGAAAGTTGGAACATACGCCCCTGAAACCGGGGCATAACCGATGTTCGTCCCCGACAACAGCAATCGTCGTGCCCAAACCCGCCCGTTTTTTCAATCGCGCCCGACGCCGTGCGCCCACTGTCGCAAGCGGCCATTACCGGCAGGGCGCGTTGACCGGATTGGTTTGTCAGCAACCAAATGGATGTGCCGCACGATATGCTGTCCTGATGCCGCAACGGAAAAAGCCGCTGGCCGCCGCCGATACGGACTTGAACGCTCACGAGAAGCTTTTTGCTGAGCGGGTCGCTCAAAAGGTGCTCGCGATGGTCGATGACGAGTGGAAAGCGGCCGGCGGAGCAAAGGCGATCCGCCCCGTGGCTATGGCCGCCGCTCTGCGGATCGCACTTGCGGATGCCGACCAAGCAGCCAAAGCAGGGGGCTGGACGTGAGTCTTGGGATGGCCGGGGGTTGGACACCCTATGCCAGCGTGTAGACCTTCGCCTCCCACGGAAATATCGGCTCCCTTCCCACCCACTCCGGGGGCACTGATCTGTTCTGCGTGATTTCCTTCCATTGACTACCGGCCGCAACCGAAGGCCAGTTGTTGACGCGATACTCTGCTCCAGGGACCGATGTGTCCGTGCCCCAACCGGAGAAGTTGGCAACCACCACAACCGGTGCCTGTCCCGGGGCACCCCGCTGCCACGCCATTACCCGCTTGCCGTCTTCGAAATCCACGTGAATAAACTGTGTGTCGTTGACCGAGAGCGCATCGGATGTCGTGCGAAACTTCACCAGACCTGCGACGTACTGGAGCAGGCTCGCCCGCCAAGGATCGGTAGACACCAGATCGAAGTTAATGGGGTCGGTCTGCTTCAGGTTC
>DATHPP010000473.1:0-6154 GCA_035483795.1 Tepidisphaeraceae bacterium
GGGTGGCTCGGGTTCACAACGATCAGTGCGAACGCCAGCGCCAGAGCGATCGCCAGCGAAAGGTTCGCGACAGCCCGGTTCGCAGTCTGCTCCAGCGCCAGCCCCACAAACGGCGCCGCCAGGACGAAAAGCGGCACCAGCAGCCGCGCGTGAAACATCTGCCATTTCACCGTCAGAGAGAACAGCAGGAAACCCACCGCGACCACGCCAACGAGCATCGCCGCGTCCTTTGGGCGGCCGCGCGCCGCCCCCCAGAGCACCGCACCGCTCGCAGCCAGCAATAGAACCAGGTGAAGTGGGTTTCCCGGCACGTCCTCGCCCATTCCCCTGACGGCCTCCAGCGAGTGCCCCGGAAACGTAACCGCGGGGTCGGCTTCATCGGCACCGATCGCCCGTTGCAGCATCCCCGCCGCCCGGTAGATCGGCCGGTCAACAGCCGCGATTCCTGTTCTCGAATTCAAAGCGACATTCCGGATGACATTCGACGTCAGTTGGCCCGGCGTGCGCACGCGGGCACGATAAAGGAACACCTGATCGGCTGGCAGGAGAATCGAGCCGTACGAGCGCCAATTTCGCGACCACTGCCCCAGGTTCAGCGCCGCGGCTGCCACCGCCGCGACCGCGGCTGCTTTGAGGCCCGCAATCCCGGCGCGCCGGATCGCAACGCCGACAAACCATACCAGCAGCGGCAGCGCGAAGACGTAACCCGTCCCCTTGGTCAGCATCGCCAGTCCGACGCTCAGGCCGAACATCAGCGCCGCCGCAAGCGCGCGGGCGGAAAAACGGGTTATCACCGATTCTCGAAAAACCAGGATTGCCACAACGGCGCAGATCAACCACGCGCCAACTGACAAATTGTTTTGCGTGCTGTATCCCTGAAGAACGACGCCGGGCACCGTCACGAGAAACAGAATCGCCATCGTCTGTCCCCGAGGCCCGGCGCCGATCCTTCCCGCGAGCAGTGCCGCTCCGACGGCGCAGATCAGCATGGACACCCACTGAACGGTGAACGCAAACCGGTCGCCGCCCGTCAGCACCTGAAAGTGGAGGATGGCAAACTCCGCCCAAGGCGGCTGGTAGAGCTGCGGCTCGTGCGCCGCCGGATAGTGCGCCACGCTCCGCCCCTGCATCCAGTGCATCACCCGCGGCAGGTGGTAGGTCATCGAGTCGATATTCGACGGCGCGGATAGGGTTCCAATGACTGCCATTAGAACGACAAGAAGGACGGCAACGCAAAGCATCCACGCGTCAACGGATCTGGCGCGTCCTAGTGAGAACTTCGCCTCGACTGGAATGTGGTCCGAAGAACGGAGGCGGGCGCCGATCGCCAGCGCGATCGCCGCAACCGCGAACCAGGACAGGATCAACCATCCGAGCGTAATCGCGTGGAAAGAACTGAGTGTTTCGGTGACCAGCGCAAGAATCGCCCCCCACAGCACCGCCGCGGCAAGGACCGCCTCCCGCCACGGCAGCCCCACTCGCCGGGCAACCCACAGGAAGGCGCCCGCGCACGCGATCAAAGCGACAATGCCCATCTCGCAGAGCCACTCTATTGCCGCACGCGGGCTCGACGCAACCGCGCGGGGATGGCCGGATTTTTTTGTTCAGCAGCTGATGCAGGCTTTCCCCCTCTCCCTCCGGGAGAGCGTTGGGGTGAGGGCCGTGGAAGAGGCGCCTCTCGTTCGCCCTCGCCGCTGCCCCCCCCGGAGGGAGAGGGGAAAGGCGGCGAAGCGATCACTCCCCCGCTCCCGACGTGTGGACCGCGGGCTCACTTTCGGGGGCGAAGCCGTGGCGCAGGGTGTTTTCGGTGACGGTGCGGGCGTGGAGGAACTGGATGAGGTAGTCGGTGCCGCCGGCCTTGGGGCCGGTGCCGGAGAGCTTGAACCCGCCGAACGGCTGGCGGTCGACCAGGGCGCCAGTGATCTTGCGGTTGATGTAGAGGTTGCCGACGCGGAATTCCCGCCGGACGCGCTCGATGTTGGCCGGGCTGCGCGAGTGCAGGCCGCCGGTCAGCGCGTATTTGGTCGCGTTGGCGATCCGCAGCGCCTCCTCCAGATCGCGCGCCCGCATCACCGATAAAACCGGCCCGAAAATTTCCTCCTGCGCGATCGATGCGGTCGGCGGAACTTCCGCGAAGATGTGCGGCGCAATGTAAAAACCCTCATCCGCCAGCGCGCCCAGTTCCCCCGCGTAGGCCAGTCGGGCTTCCGTCTTGGCGACGTCGATCATTCGGAGAATTCGATCGCGGGCATCGCGGTCGATCACCGGGCCGACGAACGCGCCGGGATCTTCGGCCGGGCCGATCCGCAGGCTGCGCGTTGCTTCGACGAGCCGGCCGAGAAACTGATCGTAAACCCCTTGGAGCACCACCGCCCGCGAGCACGCCGAGCACTTCTGCCCCGAATACCCGAACGCCCCAGCCACCACCGCGTGCACCGCCTCGTCCAGGTCGGCATCATCGTCGATGATGCTGGCGTTCTTGCCACCCAGCTCGGTGATCACGCGCTTGATGTGGTCCTGGCCCGGCGGCGTCTGCGCCGCCATCGTATTGATCGAAAGACCGACCGGACGCGATCCGGTAAACGCGACGATCGAGACATCCGGATGCCCGACCAGCACCGGCCCGATCTCTTCTCCGATCCCGGGCAGGTATTGAACGACACCGGCCGGAAACCCTGCCTCCTCGAAAACCTCCATCAGCTTCGAGGCGATGATCGACGACTGCTCGGCGGGCTTCATGATCGCGGTATTGCCGGCGACCAGCGCCGCGGTCGTCATGCCGCACAGAATCGCCAGCGGAAAATTCCACGGCGCGATGGTCACCGCCGGCCCGCGGGCCTCGTAGAAATACTCGTTCTCTTCACCGGGCACGTTGCGGGTTTGCGGGCGCGAGAGTCGCAGCATTTCCCGGCAGTAGAACTCGCAATAGTCGATCGCCTCGGCAACATCGGCATCGGCTTCGCGCCACTGCTTCCCGCACTCATAGACTTCCCACGCCGCCAGCTCGAAGCGCCGGCGGCGCAGGATGTCGGCCGCCCGCCGCAGCAGTTGGACCCGCTTTTCGACGGCGGTGTCGCGCCAGGACGGAAAAGCGTCCTTGGCAAAGCGCACGGCCTGCCGCGCTTCCGCGTCGCCCCCCGCCGCAAATCGCCCGACAAGCTGGTGGGTGTGCGACGGGTTGGCGACATCGATGATTCGATTCGTCTCGGTTTTTTTCCCGCCGATCACCGGCAGGAATGTCGCGCCGAATCGGGTCGCCACTTCGTCAAGCGACTTGCTCAGAGCCTGGCGATTTGCCTCGAGGCTGAAATCGCTGAGCGGCTCGTTACGGAAAGCCGGCAACTGGCCGTTGTCTGAGGCGGCGCGCTTTTCGACCTGGCGAATTCGATTGCTCGGGTTCATCAGTAACTCCTCGACAGAAGTGTGTTCCAGAAATCCGGCGCGAAGAAAGGATTGGTTCGAAGTATTTTCCAGCAGCCGCCGGACCAGATACGCCATGCCCGGCAAGAGCTGCCCGAACGGCGTGTACACCCGCACCCGCCGGCCCTGGCTGGCCAGCGCGCTTTTGATCGGGTCGGCCATGCCGTAGAGCATCTGGAATTCGATCGTGTTTTTCGGCAGCCCGAGTCGCTCTTCCAGCGCCAGCGCGTGGGCGATGCTGCGGACGTTGTGCGAGCCGATGGCCGGGCGGAGCAGTTGGTGGTGCTCGACAAGGAATCGCGTCTGCGCCTCGAAGTTGGCATCGGTTTGCGGCTTCTGCTCCCAGACCGGCGTCGGCCAGTCCTGCTGGGCCGCGATCACCATCTCAAAATCCCAGTAGGCGCCCTTGACGAGGCGGACCCAGACCGGCGTTCCGCGCCGCTCGATGCCGCGGAGCAGCATCTCCAGATCCTCGCCGCAGCTTTTGAGGTAGGCCTGGATCGCGATCCCGACATCGCGCCAATCGCGGAATTCGTCCTCGCCCAGAACCTCCAGGAAAATGCCGAGGGTCAGGTCCTTGAAGGCGTGCTGCTCCATGTCGATGTTGACGAAGGCGCCGCGTTCCTTTGCCAGCCGCAGGATCGGCCGCAGCCGCTCTAGGACGGCCCGGCTCGTCTGCTCCGGATCGATTGGATCAAACTGGCTGTAAAGCGACGAGAGCTTGACGGAGATATTCACCGGCGGCACGACGCCGCTCGGCCCGCGGTCGATCACGTCATTGATCGGCCATCGCGCCGCGCGTCGGGTCAGCCCGTCGATGAAGGTGAGATACTGCCGCTGATACTCCGCGGCTTCGGCGTCCGACAGAATCGCCTCGCCCAAGAGATCGATCGTGAAGCCCAGCCCCTGCCCGCGGAGGCGCTCGATCGTCTCAAGAGTTTGGTCGACATCCGTGCCGGCGATGAACCGCCGGGCCATCCGCGTGGCATTGAACCGCGCAACCTGGGCGACGGCCTTGCCAACGAATCCGTCCTCCGGAATGCGGTCCACCGATCGCCGCAAAATCGCGGGAAGCCGGTCGTCGACGGTCTGGAAATACTCCCGCAAATGGCGCGTCACGGCGCGATCGCTTCGCAGCGACGGCAGCGTATCCACCAGGCGGAAAAGCTGGACCTTGACCGCCGGGTCGCGCATCGCCAGGGCCATCACCCGCTCGTCCCACCAGCGCGGCGAGAGGATCGACGGACTCTGGTCCGCCGCGCGCGAAAAGATCTCCCGGCCGATCTCCCGCGTCCGTGCCTCCAATGCATCGACCGTCATCACAAGGGATAATAGCCCTTCGAACGTGACAGGGGTTTTTAACCCGTGCTGACGACGTGAAACGGAAGGAACGCATGATTTGCGCATGCCCTCTCGGCACGGCTTAAAAAGCCGTGTCACAGGAAGCGCTGAATCGTGCACGTCATTTAGTTCCGCCGCACCGCTTGGCGTGCGACCTCGGGCTCGGCGCGGTCGGGCTTGGGCGCCGGCCCGGCGCCGACGAGGTGACGTGCGGCATCCAGGGCGTCGTCGATGCTCTCGAACAGATTCTCTTCGCCGATCCGATCGGTCAATCCGTACTTGGCCAGCGCGAACATCGGCTGGGCGTGAACGCCCGCCAGCAGCAGCCGGGTGTGCTGCGGGCTGCACTTGAGGTGGAATTCCTCGAGCGCGTGAATGCCGCTGGCGTCGATGGCGGGCACGCGGCGCATGCGGAGGATGAAGACCTTGGGGGGCCGCTCGACGCCGCGGAGCGTGTCCTTAAGCCGGTCGGCGACGCCGAAGAAGAACGGGCCGTTGATCTCGTAGACTTCGACGCCCGCCGGCACCTGGCGGGTATCCAGCGAATTCGGATCTGATGAGTCATCCAGCGGCGCATCCGTCTCGTCGAACTCGCGCCGAATGGCGCCGACGTTGGTGACCTCGCTCATCCGTCGCATGAACAGCAGGGCTGCCAGGACCAACCCGACGCCGACCGCCACGCTCAGGTCCGCCAGCAGCGTCAACAGGAACGTCGTCAGCAGCACGGCAATGTCGCTGCGGGGGGCTCGCAGGAGCGTGCGGAAATGGTCGATTTCCGCCATGTTCCAGGCCACGACGATCAGGACTGATGCGAGGACCGCCAGCGGAATCCGCGACGCCAGCGGCGCGAGCATCAGCATGAACGCCAGCAACGTGACCGCATGGATCATTCCCGCGAGCGGCGTCCGCGACCCGGCCTTGACCCCGGCAGCAGTGCGGGCGATGGCGCCGGTGGCGGGGATGCCGCCGAACACGATCGACCCGATGTTGGCGATGCCCTGGGCGACCAACTCGCAGTTGCTCTTGTGTCGACCGCCGATCATGCCGTCGGAGACAACGGCGCACAGCAGCGATTCGATTGCCGCGAGCATGGCGATGGTCGTCGCCTCGGGAATCAGGAGCCGCGCCTTGGCAAATGCCGCCGTCACGTCATGCCAATTGTGCAGCGCCACCGGCAGCGATGGATGAGGCAGCATGGGGGGAATCCCGCCAACAAACCGGGAACCGATTGTTTCCACGCCAAACCTCTGGTCCCAATGCAGCGCCGCCACCAGTGCCGACGTCGCCACGACGGCAACCAACGCGCCGGGAATCCGTGGCGCAAAACGCCGCAAAGACACGATGATCAGGAGCCCGATCAGCGCAGTCGCCAGCGTGTGGGAGTTTGTCGTTC
>DATHPP010000474.1:0-7074 GCA_035483795.1 Tepidisphaeraceae bacterium
TCGTTTAGATAAGGGAGGATTCTCGCTTCAAGCTCGCGGGCGTAAGTGTCGGCCCAGCGTGTGTGTTCCTCGAAAAGTCGTTTGCGGTCGTACGCCGGGTGAAAATGGAGCGTGAACAGCAGATTGCTGGCCAGACGTGAATCGGGCTGGTTCGCCAGCGCCTGGCTCAAGATGGCGATCGCTCCATCGATGTCGCCACTGCTGCGGAGTACATCCGCGAGGTTCCGCACCGACTCGCCAAAGCCGGGCCGAAGGGCAAGTGCGCGTCGGAGCGCTTCGGCCGCGGCATCGAGCTGACCGGTCTCGTGAAGCGCCAAGCCCAGGTTGTTGAGGGCTTCGACCAGATCGGGCTGAAGCTCGATGGCCCTGGCGTAAGCGGCGATCGCATCGCCGAGCCGGCCGGAAAAATAGCACGCGTTGCCCAGCAGGTTGTAAGCGGGAGCGAAGTCGGGCCGCAATGCAACTGCGCGGCGGCAGGAGTCGATAGCGGGAGCGGTCTGGCCGCTCTGGAGCAGCGCGATCGCCAGGTTGACGTGCGCCTCAGCCATCTGCGGCCGCACAGAAATCGCCTTGCGATACGCCGCGATTGCATCGCCGACCCGGTGCAGGTCCGTGAACAGGATTCCCAGGTCGTTCCACGCGTCGGCCAACGACGGATCCAGCTCGAGGGCCCGCCGGTAAAGCACCTCCGCCTCAGGCAGCCGGCCGGCCTGATGTTGCGCGACGGCGGATTGATAGAGCGGGTGCGGGGTGAGGTCCGGCGTCATCGGTGTCCGGCGCGGATGGGCTTGCCATTCTCGAAATCGATCTCGATCAGCTTTTCGCTGGTTGGGATGCGGGCGACGACCTGGCGGGAGTCGGCGTCGATGACCGCGCCGCCGTCCGGATAAGCGTAATGGCCGTCGATACCGAAGGTGATCCAGCCGGGATGCGGACGCTGGGCCGGATCGGCAAACAGCGGGATGCTGGCGGTCTGCCGGGGGGGAAGCGATGAGACATCGAACGCGTAGACAAGCCCATAAACGCCATCGACGAGCCAGACCTCCGCATGTCCGGGCCGAACGTTGATTCCATGGCTGGCCGTGCTGTGCGGCTTATGGGCGGGGGGCGTGACTTCGGCCACGCGATCGACCGGCGTGTGCGCCTCGACGCGCAAGATCATTTTGCCGCCCGAATGATCGGCGTCGATCTGCGCGATCTCAAAGCCCAGCAGGCCGTCCACGTTGGCGTAGAGGTATTTCTCATCGTCGCTGACCGCGAAGGGGCGAAGGCCCTTGGTAAAGGGACCGATCTTTCCCAGCACCTGATTGTTTTTCATGTCGGCGACATAGATGTAGGGAACCGTCAGCACCTCCATGTAGACGCGCGTGCCGGCGGGATTGATCCAGGTGTTGTGCGGCCCGATGTCGGCGATGGGATCGACCGCATAGCGCTTGCCGCGTTCGGTCTCGATCGTGGCGATCACGGAGCCGTCGGCGGCGTCGACCACTTTCCAGTCGCTCTCGTCGCGGAACGGGAGATAGAGCCGCTTGCCATCGGGAGTGGTCCAGAGGCTGTCGGCGTATTTGCCCAGTTTCTTCCGCCAGACGATGGAATCGGAGCCCAAATCGAGGCAAATCAACTCGTCGCGCGTATGCGATGTGACGTAGAGCCGGCCAAGCTGCGGACTGGCGGAGATGCCCTTGTAATCGCCGCTGCCGGGAACTGCGATCCTGCGAAGCAGCGTGTGCCCGTGATCGATGTCGTAAACGCTGATACCGGAGCGATCGGTGACGTAGAGACGCCGCTCGACGTCACCGCCCGCGCTGGAACTCATCCCTAAGACCAATGCACAGCACAGAGAGCACAGAGGACACAAAGACCACAGAGGAATTGTTGCGGAGAGTCGAAAAGGGCGACGCAAGCGCATTTGCATTTCCCTCTGTGTAGTTTGTGTTCTCTGCCGTCTCTGTGCTTGTTTTTGCACGCCGGCCGGAGCAGTCGCACCGTCAGTTTATTTTTCGTCCAGCATTTTCGGGATCAGGTCCTCGAAATTTTCCCGGGCTTCGACGGTGCGGACGACGCCTTTTTTGTCGATGAGGAACATGGTGGGGATGCCGGTGATGCCATAGCCAGTGGCCAGGGGGTGCCAGCCGGCCGTCTTGGGATCGAACAGTTGAGGCCATGGCATATCCGGGTTGGATTTGAGGAAGGCATTGAGATCGTCCCCGCTGTTGTCACAGGAGACGCCGAGCACTTCCAGGCCCTTGTCATGCCAGGTGGAATAGGCTTTCTTCACTCGGGGCAATTCCTCGCGACAGGGGCCGCACCAGGTGGCCCAGAAATCGACGAGGATGACTTTGCCTTTCCAGTCGGCGGTGGAGAAATCGCCACCGCCGTTCTTCGCGCCGGCGATCACCAGGGGCTTGTTCTCCAGCGAGCGGAGTTTGCGGGCGCCGGCGATCTGCTCCTTCATCTGTTCGGCCGCTGGGCTCTTCATGCCGGTGACGACGTCTTCGATCTTCTGCGACAGCTCCGGATTGGAAGAGCCCATCTGGCTCATCCCCGCCAGAATCTGCGTGAGCTGGTTGTCGTTGGGGTTGTTGCGCGCCAGCGCCGATGCCTCGGCGACCAGCTTTTCCTGGGCGGGGGCGTCGTTGTGAGCCATCAGCCAGTGGGCAAAGAGAAGCTGCTCCTTGGCGTTGAGGGCCTCAGTCGGATCCTTGCCGGCGGCCTGTTTTTCCAGCTCGGCCGTCGCGTCCTGATCGCCAAAAAGAACCAGGAAGCTGGTCAACTGCGCCCTCATCTGGCGCCCCTGCTGCTGGGCGCCGGGTTCGTTGAGATTGCTCAGCTCCCCCGCCAACGAGATCAACTTTTTGAGGGCGGGCACGACCTTGGGCGCCGCCTCCTGGCGTTTCTGGGCATCGAGCAGCACGGAGGGATTAAGTTGCGACAGATCGGCGCCGGCAGACTGGATATCCTGGACGATTTGCTGCATCGACCGCTTGGCCGGCTGCGTCTGCGCCGGTGGATCGGCGGCCCGCAGGTCGGCGGCAATCGCGAAGGCCGCCAGCGACAGAATCAGAATCGGCAATTTGGCGCGGGTCCAGGTCATGGTCAGCTCCTTACGTTGGCAAGAATGCCGGCGGAACCCGCCGCCGCGCAGGACCGATGATACGCCCGCGAACGCAAAAGGACTACCTGAATCAAACGGCTCAATCGCTTGCATCCAGCGGACGGGCGAGGATCGATTCCAGGTCGGCCAGGCGCTTTTCGCGGGCGACGCGCAGCTCCGCCACCAGACGCCGGACCGAGAGCAGGGAGCGTTGGCTGTCCAGGAGATCCAGAAGCGAGGATTGCCCGGATTCATATGCCGAGCGGCTCAGCTCGACCATCCGAGCCAGCCGCGGAAGGATGACCTGATCGAACAGCGCAAGCTGTCGATCGGCGTCGCGAAGAGCGGAAATGTCCCCCACGAATCGTGCTCCCAGGTCGTTCTGTGTCTGGCGGCGCGCGGCTTCGGTCGAATGCAGGTTCGCCTCGGCCTGAGCGATGGCGGCGTCGATCGCCTCGTGACGCAGGAATGGAACCGTGACCGATCCCAGCAGCGATTGCGTCAGGCCCGCCAGGTCGGTTCCGGCGCTGAGGGAAAAGTCGGGGACATACTGGAGCTTGGCCAATTCGATGCTGCTGCCGCGGCCGCGGATTTCCGCGGCCATGGCCTTCAGCTCAGGATTCTCGCGCTGGGCCATCGCCAGCAGCTTGCCGTTGCTCTCAGATATGGGTCGGGTCGTGGGCAGCGCTGCGGGGGCGGCCAGCGCGACTTCGGGCGGGCGGCCCAGCAGCGCATTGAGCGCCGAGAGAAGTGCCGGGAGCTGTGCCTGCATGTTGGCGAGGTCGTTGCGCGAGAGGTCCAGCTCGTTACTGGCCTTGAGCAGGTCCTGCTGCCCGGCGGCGCCGGCGCGATTGCGCGCCTCGACGACCAGCACGCCCGTCGCCAGCAGCTCGGCGTTGGATTGCTCGATCCGAATCAGCTCGGCGTTCAGGGCGTAGGCGTACCACGCGTCCAGAACTTTGGCGCGCAGGTCGAACTTGGCCTGCGCGAAGCGGAGTCCCGCGGCACGGGCATTTTCCAAGGCGCGCTGCGAAGCGACGGACAACTTCGTCGGCCACACGATGTCGGCCATCGGATCGTTCAACGCGGCCAATGTCGTGCGATCCGAGGACAACTGTCCCTTGGAAATGGTTGTACCTGCCGAGATTGTGAGATTCGTCGCTTGGGTGCCGTCCTGCGGGATTTGCTCGATGGCCGAGCGCCATTCCCAGTAACGCTGCTCGATGTCGGCGTTGGAAGCCAGGGCATAACGGACCAGGTCTTCGGGCGAGGGGTCCGGCGATAAGGGTGGAAGCTGACGTTTCTCGACCGGCTGCGTGAAAGCGGCGCCATTGTGCAAGGCCGCCTGGCGTTCCTCGCGCTCGCCGGCAGGGTGAACCGTGCAGCCGGTGAGGAAAAATGCCAAGCCCACGCAGAGTAGCCAGCGTTTGCGGCGCTCAATCATTTTCGACCTCCCCATTAGCGCCGACGACGGCATGGGCCGCGAGCATTCGCGCTGGCGGCGCCGCGTGCGGCAGGAGCATGCTCTTGGCCACAAAGAAGATCACGGGGTAGATAAGCAGCTCCATCAGGAAGCTGGTGAACAGGCCGCCCAGCATCGGGGCGGCGAGTCGCCGCATGACATCCGCGCCGGTGCCCGTGGCCCAGAGCAGCGGCACCAGGCCGATGAACGCTGCGGCGACCGTCATCGTCTTGGGGCGGATCCGCTTGACCGCGCCCTCGTGCACCGCTTTCCACAGGTCGTCGCGGTTTCGCATGCGGCCCTCGCGTTTGAAGCGGTCGTAGCTGTTGTCCAGGTAGAGCAGCATCACCAGCCCCGTCTCGGCATCCAGCCCCGCCAGGGCGATCATCCCCACCCACACGGCGCCCGAGAGGTGATAGCCCAGAAGCCACAGCAGCCACACGGCCCCGACGAGACTGAATGGGATCGCAAGGATCACGACCACCGTCCGAAAGACGCTGTCCGTCGCCAGGTAGAGCAGCACGAGAATGATCAGGAACGTGAGGGGCAACACCCAGCGGAGGCGGGCGTTGCGTATCTGGATCAGCTCGAACTCGCCCGACCAAACGATCGAGTAACCGGCGGGCAGTCGCAGTTCGCGGTCGAGCACCTGCCGGGCGTCCGCGACGTAGCTGCCGACGTCGCGACTTGGCACGATGTAAACCAGCGTCTCCGGCCGGCTGCCTTCGCTGCGGATCATGGGCGGACCCGCGTCGACCTTGAAATCCGCCAGCTCGCCCAGCGGGATTTGCGCTCCCGAGGGCGTCGGCACCAAAACCTGTTTGAGGTTCGACGGATCGTCGCGGAGATCGCGGGCGTAGCGGATGTTGATGGGGTAGCGTTCGAGGCCTTCGACGGCGGTGCTGACTTTCATCCCGCCGATCGCGGTGCTGATGACGTCCTGCACGTCGCCGGTGGTAAGGCCGTATCGGGCGGCCGTCTGGCGGTTGATGTTGACGTCGAGGTAGTAGCCGCCGAAGGCCCGCTCCGGGTAGGCGTTCATTGCGCCGGGTATTTGCTTGAGGATCGCCGCCGCCCGCTCGGCGAGGTTCGCCAGCGTGTGCAGGTCGGGGCCCATGATCTTCAGGCCGACCGGCGATTTGATCCCGGTCGACAGCATCTTGAGCCGATTCTCGATCGGCATCGGCCAGAGGTTCCCGATTCCCGGGAAGCGGACGATCGCGTCGGTTCCCGGATGATGACCCTCGGCGTCGTCCCAGCCGTTCACCAGCTCGTCCATCGTGAGTGCCCGGCGCGGCGGCCAGAACGTGTGGTGCAAAGGCCAGGTGAGCCAGTCGGGAAGCGAGTCGAATGCGTAATGCACCGGCCGCGTGCGCCATTGCGAGCGGTCGGTGTTGAGCCGCACGACGGTCTCGACCATGTCCAGCGGCGCCGGATCGGTGGCGCTGTCGGCCCGGCCCATTTTTCCGTACACGCTGATGACTTCCGGGAACGTTTTGATCAGTTTGTCGGTCTGCTGAAGGACCTGCCGGGCCTTGGCGACGCTGATGCTGGGATCGGTGGTGGGCATGTAGAGCAAATCGCCCTCATCGAGCGGCGGCATGAACTCGGTGCCGAGCCGCATGAATGGCCAGATTGCGCTGAGGATGAGCGCCGTCGCCAGAAGCATGACGATCCAGCGAAAGCGGATCGCGCCGCGGAAGAACGGCTCATAGACCAACTGGAGCCCGCGGCTGATGGGATTTTTCTCCTCATGGATGATCCGCTGCGGCACCAGCAGCATTCCCGCCAAAACCGCCCAGCCGATCGACATGCCCCAGCGATAGGGTTGAGTTTCGGGAAGCAGGTCGGGAACAAACCACAGTGCCGCCGCGGGGATGAACATCGCGGCCAGCGTGATCAACAGGTTCGACTTCCATCCCCACTCTTTGGGAAGCACACGGGCGGTGATGAAGTAGACCATCAGCACCGGAATGATGGTGACCGAGAGCAGCGACGCCGCGGCCATCGAGAAGGTTTTGGTGAACGCGAGCGGCCGGAACAGCCGGCCCTCTTCCCCCGGATAGACGAACACTGGAAGGAAGCTGACGGTGATGATCAGGAGCGAGAAAAAGAGGCTCGGCCCGACTTCCGTTGCCGCCTCCATGATGATTTCCGATCGCCGCCGCGGCGTTTTGCCCGAGTGAACACGATCCTCCTCGCGGTCGAGGTGTTTGTGGGCGTTCTCGACCATCACGATGGCGCTGTCGACCATCACGCCGATCGCGATGGCGATCCCGCCCAGGCTCATGATGTTGGCGCTCACGCCGAACAGGTGCATGATCAGCAGGCTGGCCAGAACGCTGGTGGGCACGACGAAGATGGCCACCAGCTCGCTGCGGGCGTGCAGCAGGAAGAGGATGCACACCAGCCCGACGACGATCATTTCCTCGATGAGCGTGTGGCGGAGGGTGTGGATCGAGCGCTCGATGAGCTGTGAACGGTCGTAGGCCGTTTTGATGGTAACGCCGGGCGGCAG
>DATHPP010000475.1:0-5183 GCA_035483795.1 Tepidisphaeraceae bacterium
AAGGTGACGCCGTTATTGAAGATGCTGCCGGTGTTGAACGCGCGCGACAGGTTGACCTGATCCTGAGCAGTCTGCCCGGTCAGGGTCGCGGCGAGCACAACAACGTTGGGATCGTTGGGAAGCATGAGACTCTTGACCGCCTTGCGACTGTCGAGAGGGAGGGTATAGGCGTAGAGGTTGAAGACGCGATTGTCCTTCGTGCCGTTGGCGAGGTTCCGGTACGGCATGACCACCGCGAAGCTTTCGTTGTTGTTGTGGCTGGGCGAGAACCAGTCGCTGAAGCTCTGGGTGAACGTCGAGGTGGTGCCGTCTGTGTAGTTCACGGTGATGGTCTGCGCAGACTGGTTGCCGTTGTAGCCGGTGCCCAGGAGTTGCAGCGACGCGAATTGACCAGGGGGCAGCGCAATGGTTTGGCCTGCACCACTCACCGCATCCTGATGATTGGCGGGACCGAAGTTGAACTGCACATCGTTCAGAATGCGGTGCGGCGTGAGGAGATTGGCGGAGTACGCGTCTCCCAGTCCGTCAAGGCCGGAGGTGGTGATGGTTGTGCCATCGGTGTAGATGGCATTGGCGTTGTATGCGGAGGAGAGATTCACGGGCCATCCGGTGCCGCCGGTGCCTGTTGCCGCGCTCACGGCCAGAGTGAGAGACGAGGCGCTCTGCACAATTTCGCCTGAGGCGGCATTAAAGGTGAGCGGCACGGCAGGACCCGTAGGCGTGGTGCTGCGAGCGGTGAGCGTCACAACGCTGGAGGCGTCCGTCTCAGGGGGATGAATGGAAGCGCTCACACCGCTGGGCAGGCCCTGAACGGCAGAGAAAGTGACCTTGCCATCGAAGCCGTTCTCAGGAGTCACGGTGAGTGTGGAGGTCGCGGACGAGCGTTGATTGAGGTAAATGGCGCTGGGAGATGCGGAAAGACCGAAGCTGGGCAGCGCGAGCGTGAGATAGGCAGGCTTGGTTTCCACTCCGCCGGAGCTTGCGCCGGTGACGGCGACGACAAAGGTCCCGCCTGGCCCCGAGCCGTTGAGTGAGATGGTCAGCGTGGAAGTGTCGGAGCCAGAAATAGAGGTTGGGCTGAGCGAGGCGGTGACGCCGGTGGGCGAGCCGAGAACGTTCACGCTCAGATTGACGGCGCTGGTGAAGCCGTTGCCGGAGCTGAGTTGGATGGTGCTGGTTGCGCTGGAGGAGCCGGATGGAATGGTGAGCGTCGAGGGCGAAGCGGAGATCGCAAAATACGGCGCGGTGGCTGCGGGCGTCAGGGTGTTGATGAGCGCCTGGCCGTTGGGACTACCCCAGCCGGTGACCAGGTCGTAGCCTGTCTCCGCGTCATACTGCTGGCCGTCGCCATTGTTGTTGCTGCCGCTGGTGATGTCGTGGAAATAGGTGTCGTAGCTCGAACTGGTGCCGAGGGAGTAGATTTGAGGATTCACAAACGTGGCCGAGGGAGCATTGGTGTTGGCAGCCTGCTCGTTGACCAGGGCCATGAAACCAGCCCAGCGCGGCGTGGAGAGACTGGTTCCTCCGATGCCTCCCTGGCAAGTGCCACCGGCGCACCACCAGTTGTCGCAATCCGCCTCGGCTGAGACGTCGGGAATGTTGCGCAGGGTTGTGGAGCCGCTGTTGGAGGAATTCACGACGCCGGGAAGTTGCTGATACGACGGGATCGCAAACCCGTTGGTGCTGTAGCCGCCGCTGCTGCCGCCGGTGGGATTGGCACAGGCCAATACGGGATTGGTTCCACCCCACGCGATTTCGGATGCCCACGCGCCGCCGGGAGCGGTGGTGGTGATGTGGGTGCCTCCGACGGCGGTGATGTAGGGATCGTCGGCCGGATAGAACGCAGGATTGCATGCGTTTCCGGTGCAGCCGGGCAGCGAATAGGCGCCGCTGTCTCCGCTGGCCACAAAGAGGTTTTGTCCCTGAGCGGCGAATTCCTGGAAGATGGGCTCATCCGAAGCGGGGTCGGCGGGGAGCCAGCCAACGGAAGCGCTCAGTTGTTTCGCGATATTATCCGTGGCCATCTGGGTGAAGGTATCCACGTCGTTCGAGGCCTCATACTCGATCACGGCGTTGACTCCGGGAGCCATCGAGTAGGACTGCACGATGTCGGCGATGGGTTCGCCATCGTTGCACCCGCTGGGGCAGGAGGTGTCATAGCCGTTGATCGAGTCGGTAACGACGACGCTGGGATTGAAAGGCTGGCCGATAGAACTGAAGTAGGCTTCGACGTCGCTGAGATTGAAGTTCAGCCCAAAAATCCCGATGGTCTGGCCGGCGCCGGTGAGCGCTGTTCCGCCGTAATAGGCTGCGCGCATATCGCTGCCGAGATATTGTCCACCCGGGCCTGAGCCGGTCTGATCTGTACGCACATTTCCTTTGGGAGCGAAGCGCAGCGTGGGACGCGGCGGGGAGTAATCGTCGAGGCCGGTGACGTGCCAGAGCTGCACGCTCGCTTCGGCCGTGGGTTCGCGATCGACAGCGTAGAAGGTGCGCGCTTCAGTCGGATGCTGATAGACGCCCATGGTGAGGTGGAAGGCTTTCTCAATATTTTTCACTGAGGCGGTTACATCAACGACCATGCGGTTGGGAGTGGTCCGCGTGACGGTCATACCGTTGGCTTGCGCGAAGCGGACGACTGCATCGACATCTGCCTGGGTGGGACCGAATTGTTCGGTGAATTCCGCCACCGACAGATATCGGAGATAGGAAGGGCTCTGCGGGTTGTGGAGGTCGCTGAGCAGGGTATTGAGAGCCGACTGATTGCGGAGGGGCAACATAATGGCGAGTTTGAGTGTGCGATCGGGAGGCAACTGGCCGATGCGGGAAGCACGGCCGTTCGTTACCACGTCCCGGGTATGGCGCGTGAGCAGACGCTGTGGTGCCTGCGCCAGCGAAGCCGGAAGCAAGAATGCTGCTGCGAAGGCTGCCACGAGCATGAGCAACCTGGGGGAGCCGCTTGAGTGGGTCATCGGATTTGTCCTTTGCGGAGAGATGATCGAGAGTGGACCCCAACTGCCGTACGGCCCCGAGTACAGGCGAGCACAACACCCGCGCAAATCTACGAGGCTGGAATCATCCGTTCACTTACGATTGGCCGGTTGAATGAGGGATCGTTTCCTCAAATTCGGTCGTGGCCTCGGATACGCACATCCGGGCTTATTTCCGGGCGTGGAAACGATACCATTTGCTTTTGAGGATTGGCAACAGTGCCGGGAATGGACGGCCCGGGAAGCGGGACTTCTCCACAAGCTTCGCTCGCCAAACGCTCGGCGGACGCCTCGGTTTCGCGGCATCTTCAGGCTAATTTCAGACTCTTGCTGTACGCTCATCTTCGTGCAAATTCGAAAGGAGTCTTTTCTCGCCATGAAACGTTCTTTCTGTGCAGCGCCGCCGATTTTCACACGTTCCGTCCTGGCCTATTCGGCCATCGCACTGTGCGCTCTTGCAGCCGCTCCCCGACCGCTGTGCGCGCAAGGAGGCGATTGGAAAATCCAGCATGAGTGGAAACTCGGCGGCGACGGTGGGTGGGATTACCTCTCCGTCGATCCGGTTTCGAAGCTGCTTTACATCACCCGCGGCACCCACGTGATGGTGGTCGACACTACCCAGGGCAAGCAGGTGGCTGACATCACCGGGCTCAAAGCCATTCACTGCGTTGTGTTCTCGAGCGACGGCGTGCACGGGTACATTACGGACGGCGGCACCAATCAGGTGGCGGTGTTCAACCGCAAAACCAACACCATTGAGAAGAGCATCGCGGTGGGCGATCATCCTGACGGCGCGGTGTTCGATCCAGCAACGAAATCGGTGTGGGCGTTCAACGGGCGCGGGCACAGTGTATCCGTGATTGATACAAATACGGACACCGTCGTGGCCACCATCGCTCTGCCGGGCAAGCCGGAGTTTCCGGTGGCCGACGGACGCGGCAACGTCTACGACAACATCGAGGACAAAAGTGAGATTGTGAAGCTGGACGCGAAAGCGCACACGGTGGCCGCGACGTGGCCGGTGGCGCCCTGCGAATCGCCTTCGGGACTGGCGATGGACCACGATCATCAGCGCCTGTTCGCGGTGTGCGACAACAAGATGATGGCGGTGGTGGATGCGGATTCCGGCAAAGTGATTGCGACCCCGGCGACGGGCGACGGGCCGGATGCTGCGCGCTTCTCCTCGCCCAGCCAGATTGCATTCAGCCCCAACGGCGAAGACGGCACGCTGACGCTGGTGCATGAAGATGCTGTGGACAAGTACAGCGTGGTGCAGACGCTGGCCACGAAGAAAAGCGCGCGCACCATGGCCATGGATCCCGATGGCGCGCACGTGTATCTGGTTGCGGCAGAGTTTGGCCCGCGGCCCGCACCCACGGCAACTGAGCCACGCCCCCGTCCCACGATTGTCCCGGGCAGCTTTGAGGTGATAGCCGTCGGACGCTAGACGCAAAACTCAAACGCACAAAGAAGAAGGCCGCCAGTGATGGCGGCCTTCTCTTTGGTTCGCAGATGGGAAACGGTTTATTGCGGGGTGAAGTAAGTGGAGATCTGTGCGCTGTTGCCGTTGCTGTCCTTCGCCTGAATCGACCAGTTGTAGATGATTCCGCTGGTCAGGGTCGAGTACGCCGGCGTATTGGTGCTGTCGGTGGGATCGGTTCCATAGACCAGTCCGGCCGGCATGGGAATTTGCGTGTTCGTGAAGCCGTTCGAGTTGGAGTTGTTGCCGGGAATCTGCCAGACCGTCCCGCCGTTGTTCTGCTGTATATAGAACTGGAAGGTGTAATTGCCGGGGCTCGCCGGGTAGGTCCAGGTGAACGTGGGCGTGGTGGAGGGGCTGGCGGTGTTGAGGTTCGGCGAAAGAGCGGTCACCACGTCGGCCGGTCCGAGGACAGCAGTTACGGGCTGCGTGATGGTCTCGGAGGATGTGTCGCTATAGGTGATGTTGAAGACATAAGAATCACCCACTTTGGGTACGGTGGTGTCGAGGTAAGGATTGTACTGCCACTGCGGCGTGCCGCAGTTCTGGCAGTAGTTGCTCAGGTCGACCGGATGGAGAACATTCGGCCCTGAGGTGAGAGTGACATTCACGGGCAGCTTGCTCCCGTTCCCCGATCTGATGTTGAAGTTAATGCCGTAACTGGTGTTGCTGCCGCTGGGATTGACGTTCTGGTTATAGGACGTGGTGTCGTT